>JBCDLG010000046.1:0-25323 GCA_038745625.1 Pseudomonadota bacterium
GGGCGGCGGCATGAGCGGGTGATGCTGACCCATGACGCATTGTGGGTCAGTCGCGTTCTGCCCTCGGGCCATGAGACCCGGTGGAAGCTCTCCCCCTACTGGACGCAGGTCGAGATCGACGACCCGGTGGAGCATGCCACGCAGCTGAAACTCATCGAGAAGGGCAAGACCCTCGTCCTGGGCAGTTTCCTCGCCCCCGGTGAGCGCAAGGAGCTGGCCGACGCGATCCAGGAAGCCTTACAAAAACTGCGGACCAACGCCGCCTAATTTATCGATTATCGTTGTTTCATCACGGTCGGCGCCTTATGTTCGCGCCGCTCGGGTTTTTGGAATGGGGTTATGATCAGACATGTTTTGGCAGCGGTGGCTGCAAGTTTCTTTGGGATCGCTTCCGCACAGATCGACGAGGAGGTCATCCCAGCGTTGGACCCCGATTGTGGTGCGGTGGATTGCGCCGAGGAAAGCCAGGACCCGGCCGGTTCCGATCTTGCTGACGTGCTTCCGGAGATGCTGGCGGTTGGCGAGGCGTTGCTTGTCGAGCCGCCCTATTTCAACGATGCGGTCAGTGATCGGATCAATGTCATTTGCCCCTTCAAAGCCGATCTCGGCTACGCACCCGGTGAGGTGACCTGCGGTTTCATCGAAGTCCCTGAGAACCGCGAGGATCCCGAAAGCCGCACGATCCGCCTCCTCTTTGCCAAGATCCACGCCAAGGCCAGCCTTGAGGACTACGAGGCTGACGACGACGAAAACCTGACCTACAAAGATGATCCGGTCGCCTATCTCACTGGCGGTCCCGGCGTCAGCATTCCAACCTATGTCGAGCGCTTCCTTGAGCACGACCTGGTCAAAGAGCGTGACCTCTATGTCCTCCAACAGCGCGGTATTGCGGACAGCGGCGCGTTCTGCCCGTTCTTTGGTTCGATCCGCCCTGAGCTGAATGACGCGGCGAGCACTTATGAAGGTGAGCTCCGTCAGGCGGAGCGTATCAAGGGCTGCCTTCTGGCTGCCCAGAGCCGCGGCGTCGATGTCAGCGCCTACAGCACGGTTGAGAATGCCCGCGATGTGCGGGCCCTGCGCCGCGCGCTCGGATTTGATGCCTGGAACGTTTGGGGCATCTCTTACGGCTCGCATCTTGGTCAGATGCTCGCACAGGTGGACCCAGAGGGCATCAAGGCCCTGGTGATCGACGCCATCGTGCCGAACGACCTGGGCAGCCTTGGACAGATCAACCGCTGGGTCGACCGTGATTTGGGGCTTGTCTTTGAGCGCTGCGCTGAGACCAACAATCCGCATTGCGACGGATTGGAAGAGCGCCTCTACGCCCTTTTGGAGAAAGATCCGCTCACGCTTCAAGCGGCCGATCTCGAACTCATCCCTTCCGGCGAGGTCGTGGTGGGCGGTGAGATCGCTGGGTACCTCGCCTTTGGCTTGATGTATGAGCAAGACAACCATCCGGCCATCCCGGCCGTGGTGGACCAGGCCGTTTCCATCTTTGAAGACCCTGATATCGAGCTTCTTGAGAAGCTGACGGCAGCCGGTGGCGATGGGCCGTTCGGTGTCGTCTCGCAAGGCATGAGCACCGCGATCCGCTGTAATGACGGCTATTACGCGCAATCGGCCGCAGAGGCCGCAGCCGATGTCGCAGCCTTTCCTCTCTTTGCTGAGCGTCTGCAGACGGTGGAAGGCACCGCTGCGATGGCTCAGGCTTGCGTCGATGGCGGAGCACCTTTGCGTGATCGCGCTGACTACCAACTCGTCCAGAGCGATCTGCCAACGCTGATCATCAATGGCCAATGGGACCCTGTCACGCCTCCGCCGCTGGCCGAGCGGATTGTTCCGGGCTTCACCAATGGCCGGTACATCGAGGTGCCTTATGCTGGTCACGGTCCAACGCGTTCAATGTCAGCATGCTCTGGCCAGGTGCTGGGCGACTTCTTTGATGATCCGTCCCAGGATCTCGCCGCCCTCGATGCGACCTGTTTCGAAGAAGGCGTAGAGCCGCCGAAATACCTCACCTATCTCACAACGACAGCGCCGCTGAAGGCCTTTGGCTACATCGCCACCCAGGAGCCTGAAGCGCTCGTCCTGCCTGGAAGCGTTTTGGGTTTTGCTGCGCTTTCGAGCCTTCTGACGATCATCCTGATGCCGATGGGTTTTGCCGCCCGCCGCCTGGCCGGAAGCGGTGCAGTGGGTCTCGTGCCAGGTGACGTGACAACGCGGGCCTTAGCATTGACGACAGCGCTCCTCACCGCTGGCGGTCTTGCGATGATCGGGGCCGGGGCTGCGATCGCAGCGGAGACAGCAGAGCTCAGCCTCGCTATCGGCGTCGCGCAGCCAGGGGTCTTTGGCGCTTGGGCCGTCCTCATCGGAGCCGTCACCGGCGCTGCCCTGGTGATTAGAACGGTGATGGTACGACTGAGAGAGCCGATGCGAACGGGAACCGTTGTCGGCTTCCTCCTCACTGGTCTTAGCAGCGCCAGCCTCGCCGTCCTCTTCAGCCAATGGGACCTCTTGCCGTTCTAAAGGCCACGCGTTGCCGCCAATGAGCGACAAGGAGAAGGTGCCCCGGTCTCGCGTTGACGAGATTCTTGGGCACCGTGATCCATCCCCCAAGGCAGCGTGACGCAGCCGCGGTGAAGGCCTAAGAGCAGAGCGATGGGTTTGCTTATCTACTATCTGGTCATCGCGGCTGTGCTCGGCGTTTGGTTCGGGCTCTACCGGCTCTGGCGGAAGCGTATCGACGAGGATGCAGCGGCTGGCGCGGCGTTCGAATTTGAACGGCTCGGCCGCCAGGACCCCGGCCTTGTCGAGGGCCTCGGGCTTCCCGATTTCACCGCGATCTATGCACGCGTGGTGACGCCACGAGCGCCGGGGCACGTGTTCGCAGCGGCCAGCATCTTTCTTTTGTTCGTGCCAGTCATTTTGGGGATGACGAGCATCATTATCGAGGTGATGGAACGCACCGGCGTGATCCCGCAACCAGCCGCCGCCGCCCAGCAGATCAAGCTCACAGCCGACGGCATCAAACTCGTGCGGGAAGCCGATCTCGACGCGCTCCAATACATCCTGCAGGGCTGGGGCGGGTTTTTCTTCTTCTTCAGCCTGCTGCTGTTCTGGGTCGGGGTCTTTGTCTGGGTGATGCGCCGGTTCCATAGCCAACGGCCCGGCTCTTTACGCGATGAGATCCTGCGCGCGCGCTAAACGTGCGTGATTATCTCGCCGGCCCGCTCTTCGTCATAAACAAAGACGCGGTCGCAATACATGCACTCCGCATACCCCTTCTCTCCGATCGTATAGTAGACGAGCGGATGGCCGAGGGGACCGCCCGGGCCCATACAGGCCTGCTGGCGGTTGTCGACAAACACGATCTCCACCGCACCGGGGTTGTGCACGACCTCCTTCAAGATCTGGTCGAGATCGCGGCGCTCTTTATGGGCGGGAAGTTGCGTGGCCATAACATTGTCTATGCCGCGCTGCCGCCGCCTTTGGCAAGGGAGAGCCCCTGCGGGACATTGACCAGCGGGCCAAGCGGGAGGAGACCATGGCCATGCCTGATGATGCCCGCCCCCTCTCCACCGCGACCACCACCGACGCCGCAATCTCCGCGCGCGGCCTCACCAAGATCTACAAAGGCGCCAAGGGTCAGCCGCCCAAAGAGGCGCTGAAGGGCATCGATCTCGATGTGCCGCGCGGCTCCGTCTTTGGGCTCCTCGGACCCAACGGCGCAGGCAAATCGACCTTCATCAACATCCTGGCGGGGCTCGTCACCAAAACGAGCGGCACGGCCAAGATCTGGGGCTTCGACATCGACAAGAACCCGCGCCAGTCGCGCGCTTCGATCGGCGTCGTGCCGCAAGAGATCTCCGCCGATGTGTTCTTCACCCCCAAAGAGGGCCTTGAAATCCAAGCCGGGCTTTACGGCGTGCCGTCATCCAAGCGCCGGACGATGGAGATCCTCAAGTCCCTCGGGCTTGAGGACAAAGCCGATGCCTATGTCCGGACCCTTTCCGGCGGGATGAAGCGGCGCCTGCTGGTCGCCAAAGCGATGGTGCACGATCCGCCGGTTCTAATCCTCGACGAACCCACCGCAGGCGTTGATATCGAGCTGCGGCGCCAGCTTTGGGACCAGGTGATGGAGATGCATCACCGCGGCGTGACTGTTATTCTGACCACGCATTATCTTGAAGAGGCGCAAGAGCTTTGCGACACGATCGGCATCATCCACCGCGGCGACGTCGTGACGGTGAAGCCGAAGGATGAGCTGATCAAAAGTCTTGATCGCAAAACGCTGATGGTCACGCCGGCCGCAACGATTGATCCGTCATCGGTTGATCAGATTGAGGGGGCGACGGTGAAAGAGGATGGCAACCTCTATGTCGACTACCGTCCGTCATCGACACTTGTCTCAGATATCCTGTCGGGTCTCAACGCCGCGGGTATCCGGGTGAAAGACATCTCCACGGTCGAGGCTGACCTTGAAGATGTCTTCCTTGAGATGACCTATGGCAGCGACCGCACCTAGCGGCCGCTGCCCCAGCGCTTAGTAGCGGTAGGTTATCGTGAAGCGGAAGTTCCGACCAGGGAGCGGCACTTCATCTTTGAGGAACGAGGTGTGGAGCCGCGCCTCGTCATTGGCGAGGTTAAGGGCTGCCACCGAAACGAAGACGTTCTCGGCCATCTCCCAATCCGCATAGAGATTAAGGAGCGTATAGCTGTCGGTCGGAAGCTCAAACGACGCCGTTTCGTCCGCCTCGGCCGCATACTCGACCTCTGTGCGAAGCGAGAAGTCTTGATACGTGCCTTCCAGACCAAAGATCACGCCGAGCGGCGGGATACGCGGAAGCTCATCACTGCCCGAGGAATCAGCCTCAGACAGCTGTGCATCGACATAGTCGACGACAAGATCAGACGAGAGATCGACGCCGAAGAACTGGCCAAGAGCGGCCTGCGCCTCAATTTCGAAGCCTGCGAACGTCGCATCCGCAGCTGTGAATTGAGCGGCCGCGAGCTCACCGAACTCCTCTAGCTCTTCCTCGTCATCTTCACCGCGGGACAAAAGAATGTCCGCCCCCGTGAGACCAAGGTCACGCAGGTAGATGAAGTCGTCGTAGTCCGTGTAGAAACCGGTGACGGCGAGATAACCCCAGTCGTTCCGGAAACGGATACCGCCTTCGACACCGAGAGCCGTCTCCGTATCGATCTCGGTGTCACCGATTTCGAACTGATCTGTCGCAAGGTGCGGACCGTCGGCGAAGAGTTCCGTCGCGGTTGGCGCACGCTCAGTCCGAGACACGGTGGTGCTCACCGACACAAAGTCGTTGATTTGGTACGAACCACCGAGCGATGCCGAGAAGCCATCGAAGTCACGATCGATGTTATCGACCGTGTCGGTGAGTTCGGTCCGCTCATACCGGATCGCGCCTTCGACGAGGGCATCACCAAAGGTGAGTTCCTGGAAGGTGAAGAAGCCGTATTGATCAGTATCCACCGGATCAACAAAAGCCTCTTCGCCGATCGCGGAGAACTCGCTGCGACGGTATTGGAAACCAGACGCCCCGCGCCAGTTACCGCGCTGAGCCTGTTGAGCCTCAAGCCGCACCTCATAGCCTTCATTGGCGAAGACCGTGCCTGGCTCACCGGGACCTTCAAACTCTGTATGCTCATAATCAGCATAACCAGCGAAAAGGTCGATGCGGTCAAGGAAGCTGCCGCCGATATTGAGGCTTGCGTTCACATCGACCCGGGTCTGCTCCTGATCGATGAAGACGCCGCCTTCTTCTTCCTCCTCCTCATGATCCTCGTCGCCATGATCTTCTTCTTCCTCATCATGGCCGTGGCCATGGCCGCCCGGCAGACCGTATTCGGTTTCGAACTGCTGGACGGAGAAACCGAAGAAGCCTTTGTCGCCGATAAAGGAGAGGCCACCGGAATAGCTCTCGGTCTCAACAAACGAGTTCTCAAGGGTGACGCTGTCGACATCAGGGGCGAGCTCTTCGCCTTCTGCGCGGCGGAGAACGTTCGACTCTGGATCCGCCGGGATGTCGTAGTCGTCAGCGTCGCGATAGGCACCAGCGCCTGAGGCCACAACGCTCACGCCGCCGAACTCACCGAGCATGACGTTCGCCCCGCCCGCGAGTTCATAGGCGTTGTCGACGGTGCTGACACCGGCCCGCGCCGCTGCGTTGACGCCGTTTTCAGGAACGGCGCTCGGGATCCGGCCGTCGATGACGTTGACGACGCCGCCATTGGCCGCGCTGCCGTAGCGAAGAAGGCCCGAGCCGCGGATCACCTCGATACGCTCGGCGAGAACGGGCTCGATCGGCGTGGGGTGGTCAGGGCTCGCAGCTGCGGCGTCGATCGAGCCAATGCCGTTGGTGAGGGTCCGGATGCGCTCACCATCTAGGCCGCGGATGATTGGACGGCTGGCACCGGCACCGAAGAAGGTGCTGCTGATACCCGGCTCCCGGCGGAGCGTCTCGCCGAGCGTGGCCTGGGCCTGTCGGCGGAGTTTCTCGCCCTCAAGGACGGAAACGGAGCTGAGTGCGGCTTCCGCGGGACGCTCAAGCGGCGAAGCCGAGACCACGATCGTGTCGGGGTCGGTGGCATGGGTCGCCGCAGCGGCGGCGGCAAGCGCGTTGGTCGGCGCAATCGCGGCGGCACTACCCAAGAGGAGAAGACGGAATGACATGATATTTCCTATAGATGCACGCATCAGGGCACACCTGAGCGCTGTTAGTGGATTGAGATTGTCGAGATTGAGTTGTCGCGCGCTCAGCCAGCCGGGGGCGCGCGGATCGCCTCGTGGGCGTGCGCGTCGAACCCTGCCAAGTCATCAGCAAATACGTCGACGATGTTGCGAAGCCGTTCCGAGGGAAGAAGCAGGCTCGCCTGTGAACCAAGCGGCGCATCATCGTCGCGATCGGCCAGCGCAGCGCAGGCGCAAAGGACCGGCGCATGCTCGTCGTGCTCTTCGAGACTGTGCTCAAGATCGTGCGCAGCCGCCAGCGCAGGCAGCAAACACGCCCACACCACCAGCAACCAAGCCATTGACCTTGGCAAACGCCTCATTGCGAAAAACCCCACAGCAACCGCCCTATAGCGGCTGTGGAGACGGGACGCTAGTTCTGTGAGAAGAGTTGGAGCACTGTCGCTGGCTGTTGGTTGGCAATCTGAAGTGCCTGAACAACCAGCTGGTTTTGCACCTGCAGCGATTGGATGCGGGCTGCCTCCTCGCCCAAGTCAGCCTCCACGAGGGCAGCGACGCCCTGCTGCAGCCCGTCGGTCAGATCCTGGAGATAATTGCGCTGGCCCGTGATCCGGCGCTCAAAAAGCCCCAGTTGAGCAAACGCGGTGTTCAGCTTCTGCTGGGCCGCATCAAGCACTTTGAGCGCGCCCTCGGTCGAGAAGCCCGCCTGATCAATCGGGATCACCGCCTCAAGAAGCTCCACAAGTGACGCGGCGTCGACCCGCAGGTCACTGCCGACATAATAGGCAATCTGGCCCACCGGCAGCCAATCGGTGGCGAGATAGGATGTCAGCTGATCAAAGTCCTCCTCGCCGAAGATCTGGTTGTAGACGAGGATCTTGTCGATCGAGCCTTGGAAGCGGTTGCCGCCCGGCCCCGCGCCGGTATCGGTCACCACGACGCCGTTGACGACCGCGTTCCCGGCGATGCGGCCAATGCCGATATTGTCACCATGGTCGTAGAGAACGCCGACGCCTTCGGCCCGGTCGACCAAGATGCCGTCGATATAGGCCTGGAACTCACCGGTCGCAGTGGCATCGCCATCAAGCACCAGTTGCGCCGTGTACCGCGTGTTGGGCTCGATTGGGGTCTGCACCTCGACATAGGGCCAGGGCGTGGTGCCATCGTTCGGCAGGTTGTAGCCACCAAAGACAAGCAGGCCGTCACGCACCGAGATATTCAAACCCCGGATGTTGCCACCTTCTTCGTAGATGACCTGCTCGGTGGTGACATCCGCGCCCGTCTCAAAGCTGATGACGAAGGTCCGCTCATCGACACCGGCCGGATTGGTTCCGACATTGACGCCCGTGACATCGCCAAAATCTTGCGTCGGGATGACACCAGGCGCGCCGAAAAGGGTTGTCGAGTCAAGATCGATCAGTGCACCCGCAGGCGGGGTCACAACCGTGTTCACGGGCGCAGGAACTCGGCCGAGGCCCGCGCCGCGAAGGTTCAGGGTCTGGAAGTTGAACTTCCCGCCGCTGCGATCAACGCCGACGATGACCGACCGGTTATCGCGCGTGTCGAGCAGGTTGACGCCGTTGAAGCTGGCGCTGGAGATGATATCGCGGACCTCGTCGATCTGGGTCTCGATAACGCGTTCGATTTCGTCTTCGGCAAAACCGGTCTCAATCGTGATGATGCCGTTCTTGATGTTGAGGATCGCCTCATTGATCGGGTCTTGGGCCGAGCTCGCGGTGGTGATCGCCCCGACCGCGTTTTGCAGATTGTCGCGCGTGCCTTGGATGATGGTGACATCCGCACGCTGAACAGAAGCAACCAGGAAGTACGCAGGGTTATCGGACGCGGAGTTCACGCTGAGGCCCGTGGCGATTCGTGATTGGGCATCATCCAACGACGACTGCACACGGCGAAGATTGCCGAGCGCCGTTTTCGCCGAAGGATTGGTCGATACCATCACGCACTCCCGTCACCGACGCCCACAACATCGTACGTGATGCAGCAGCACCGCAACAGGCGACAGCGCCCAAGCCCCGGGGCCACCACATCGCCCGCTGGACCGCCGGCAATGTTCGACACTCCTCGACACATCTCCGCGTGTGGCGAGAAGCACAATTCAATGTGATTTATTCTCACAGCCAGTTTTCGCTGAGGCTAAACGTCAGATCTTCCCTGAAAAGACATCGCTTTAGGCGCAACGTGACGGCGGTGGCACGATGAATTAATAACCTCAGTTTAAACCACAACGCTGGGAGCCGGGTGTTCACTGAGGGAGACAGGTGCATGGCTGCGTTCAAGCGGATCCTTTTGGCAGTGCTGTTGGCCAGCCTCGCAGCTTGCGGCGGCAAGGGCGAGGAGGGACAAGCGGGCGCCGAGCACGGTGCAGACGCCCATGCCGGCGAGGAAGCGTCCAAGCCGAAACCCAAGCGCATTGGCGGCGAGGATCGCCCGCAGACGGTGGCTGAGGCGGTCGAAGGCCCCAGTCGCGTGGCGCTTTGGCTGGTCGAAGATGAAGACACCAAGGTCTATATCCTCGGCACGATCCACCTCATGAACGCGCGGGTCGACTGGACGACCCCCCAGATCGATCGCGCCTTTGCCGAGGCGGACGCCGTCTACCTCGAAGCCGATTTCTTTAGCCAAAACGCCCAACGCGCCATGGGCGTGGTCGTTACTCAGAATGCTGAGTACCCTGACAGCGGACGGATGAGCAGCGATCTTGAGAAAGAAGAAAAAGAAGCGATCAAATACGCGCTGAAAGAGATCCACGTCGATTTTTCGGACTTCGACGGCTACCGCCCCTGGTTCGCCACCATCCAGACGATGTCCTATGCGGTTGTCGAAAGCGGCGGGGATCCGACCTATGCCGCTGATGTTGTCATCGCGAGCGATATGGCGGCGCGGGGCAAGCCGCTGCGCTATCTTGAGACCGCGCTGCACCACATCAACATCCGCGCCGCTGCGCCTGATGAGCTTTATAAGCCCTACTATTTTGAGCTGGTCAAAGACCTGAAATACGGCGAGGTTTATTTCGCTGATCTCATGGGCGCTTGGTACAATGGTGACATGACCCGCCTCAATCATGTCATCAACGGTGTGATGGACCACCACCCTGAGCTCAAAGAGATGGTCCTGACACGGTCCAATGTTGAGTGGTCACGCCAATTGGATCGCCTCTTGACCGATGAACCCGGTACCTTTGTCGTGGCGATCAGCGCTGATCATGTTGTTGGTGAGAGCTCTGTCCAGAACCAGTTGGGACGCCGCGGTTACGAAGTCGAGCGCATGATCCCAACCGAGGGCTAAAGCGATGCCGCAATCCGCGCGACCAAACGATCAGCGAGCGCATCTTTCGGCATTTCCGACCAGGTCTCCTCACCCTCGTCGCGCAGGATTGTCACCGTGTTGGTGTCTCCGCCCATCACCGTGGTTCCAGGCGAGACATCGTTGGCGATGATCCAGTCACAACCTTTGCGAAGACGCTTGGCCTCGGCATGGCCGATGACATCGTCCGTCTCCGCCGCAAAACCGATCACGAGACCAGGCCGACCGACCTCCAAATGCGAGACCGTGGCAAGCACATCCGGATTTTCCACAAGATCGATCGCGGTGAGACCGCCCCGCTCTTTCTTGACCTTATGCACCGTCTCATGGGCGGGCCGGTAGTCGGCGACAGCAGCGCATGCGATGAAGACATCGGCAGGCAGCGCTTCCTCGGTCGCGGCCATCATCTCACGGGCCGTCCGTACGGAGATCACCTTGCACCCCGAAGGCTGCTGTAGCGATACCGGACCTGATATGATGGTCACCTCGGCACCGGCTTTGCGGCACGCCGCGGCGATCGCGTAGCCTTGCTTGCCGGAGGAGCGATTGCCGACAAAACGCACCGGGTCCAGCGGTTCGTAGGTTGGCCCCGCGGTGATGACGATATGCTTGCCTGACAAGACGCCCGATGGCGGCGGCAGCATCGCCTCGGCCGCGTTGGCGATATCAAGCGGCTCGGCCAAACGTCCGGGTCCGAACTCTCCGCAGGCCATTGCGCCGATCTCTGGACCAACAACCGAGGCGCCATCGGCCTTCAGCTGTTCGATATTGCGCTGGGTTGCGGGATGCTCCCACATCTTGACGTTCATCGCAGGCGCATAAAGAACCGGTTTGTCCGTTGCCAGAAGGATGGTCGAGGCGAGATCGTTGGCAAGGCCATTGGCGGGCTTGGCCATCAAATCGGCCGTCGCTGGCGCAACCAGCAAAAGATCCGCTGAGCGGCTGAGCTCGATGTGCCCCATCTCAAGCTCATCGGTGAGGTCAAAAAGATCCGTGTAGCAACGCTCGCCGGTGAGGCCTGACAGCGCCAGCGGGGTAATGAATTGCGCGCCGCCTGCCGTCAGCACCGACGGCACGGCGATACCGCGGCGCCCCAGCTCGCGCGCCAACTCGAGCGATTTGTAAGCAGCAATCCCGCCGCCCACGATCAACAGGACACGGCGGGGCTCAAGTTGAGGGCTATCCGTCACCGGGGGTCGCGTCCTTTCACGATCGCTCAAGCTGGAGGGCGCTTATAGGCTCTGAACGGTCTTGGCACCAAGGGCTAGCGGCACGGGATTTGCGAACACCCTTGCGGGCGGCATGGACCTTTCGCACTTGCGTCGCCTAGAGATGCTGTGACGCAAGACTGTGCGAAGCGCCGCTGGGACGGCGGAAGAGAACCGAGGGGTTGGCATGCAACGGATCGTTCTGGCTGTCACGGCGATAGGCGCTGCGCTCATCGGAGCGGCTGCCGCCCAAGCGCCGGGCGAGGGCTATCACGCCCTCGTCGTTGGGGTGAGCAACATTGGCGACAAGGAAGTCACTGGCCGCTTCAAGGCGCCCTTCACCACCGGCAATGGCGGCACGATCCCGGCTGGTTTGGACCTGCCCGTCGACACGGTCTACGAATTCGAGACTGATTATGATCCTGGCGTCTTTGTTGCTTTGGTGGCGGGCAAAGCCAGCAATTACGGCCCCTTCCGAAGCGAGATCGAGCTCAGCTACAGCCGCAACTCTGTCAGCGGCCACAGCGAGGTCGCCACACTCGGCACCGACGTCTCGGGCGACGACCTCGCGCTCTTCAGCGGCGCGACCACCCAGACCGGGTCATCGATTGGTCAGACTTTCGCCGATGGTCGCGGGCGGCTGATCACCTATTCAGCCTTGCTCAATTTCTTTTGGGACATCCCTGTACCGGCCGAGAAGGTTCGCCCCTTTGTCGGCATTGGTGGCGGTGTGTCGATCGTTGACGTCGATTTTGAGCCCTCAGGACTTGAGATCGTCAGTGATCAAGACCGGGTCCTCGCCTATCAGTTCATGATCGGCGCATCTTATCAGATCTCGGACAAATTGACCCTCAGCACAGCGTTCCGGCTGCGCGATACGGCCGAGGCCGAGTTCGCGACGAATCGCGATTTTGCCGATTCCGAGCTGAAGTTTGACACGACCCAAGCCCATCTCGAACTCGGGCTACGCCGCATGTTCTAGTGGCGTTTGCCGCCTTTGGTGGCGCCCTCTTCCCTTAGGGGCTTGCCGCGCATGGCCCGCGCGAGGCGCACAATCGTGTCATCGGAGAGCTTCAGGCCACCATTAGCGAGCTGCCCGGCCACATTCTCCGCTGCCTGAGCAAACTCCGGCAACGCATCGATGAGTGAAACCGCCGCCTCAGCGCTTGTGCGCGCCCGGCGTCTGAACGCGGCCGCGCCAAGTTCCTTTTGCAGATAGGCCTGCACAATCGGCTCGGCCGTCCGCCAGAGATCGATCTTGGGATCAAGCACCCGCGCCACGCCCTCCACCACCACCATCGTCCGCTGGAGGAGCACCAGTTCAGGGCGCAGATGCATGTCAAAGATATCGGTGACATCGAAGAGCTGCTGCAGCACGCGGCTCATATCAAATTCATTCGCACGCTTATTAAAGATCGGCTCACCCACAGCGCGGAGGGCGGTGGCAAAGGCCTCGATGTTGAAATGCTCGGGCACATAGCCGGCGTCGAAATGCGCCTTGGCCGCAAGCTTATAGTCGCGGCGGATGAAGCCGAAGATGATCTCGGCGAAAGCCTTGCGCGCCTCCTCGTCAAGACGGCCCATAATGCCAAAATCGATCAGCACCAAGCGGCCCTGTTGATCGATCATCAAATTGCCTTGGTGCATATCGGCGTGGAAAAAGCCTTGCTCCAAAGCGTTCGTTAGAAAGACCTGCATCGCCCGCTGGGCCAGGCGCGAGCGATCAATCGTGCGCTTGGCGAGCGCCTCGGGATCCGAGAGAGCTGTACCGTCGATCCACTGGGTCGTCAGGACACGGCGGCTTGAGAGCACCCACTCGACCTCGGGGATCACGATGTCCTCCGCCTCGCGGAGGTTCTCGCGCAGCTCCGACGCGCTCCCTGCCTCGATCCTAAGGTCAAGCTCGACCTCGGAGGCTTCCATCAGTGTGGCGATGAACTTGACCGGCTCAAGACGCCGGGACGCCGGGATCATCCGTTGCGCAAGCCGGGCGCCCAGGAGCAAGACACGGAACTCACGGCGCGCTTTTCTTTCGATCCCAGGGCGGAGGATTTTGACCGCCACCGCGCGACCATCTTTGGTTTGAGCTTTGTGGACCTGGGCAATCGACGCCGCTGCGACGGGCTCAGAAAAGCTCGTGAAGAGCTCCGAGGCGGATCGCCCGAAACTGCGGGCGATCTCTTTCTCGGCGTCTTCCATGGCGAATGGCGGCATCTTGTCCTGAAGCTCACCAAGGTCGCGGGCCATCTCAAAGCCGATGATGTCAGGGCGCGTGGCGAGCAGCTGACCAAACTTCACATAGGCCGGACCCTGATCACCCAAGGCCGCAGCCAAGCGCTGGCCGGGCCGTTTGTCCTGATCGCTTGTGCCGAGGCGGGCGATCTTGCCGACCGTGCGCGCAACGGGAGGCACCAGGTGAGAGAACTCGCGCGGGATCAGCGCATCATGGCGGGCCAGGACCCATGCGACCCTGACCAAACCGAAGAGATCACGCAGTGTGCGGAACATTGTCTAGATCTTTGCCGCCATATGAAGGACCGCGACACCGCCGGTGAAGCGCTCATAGCTCACCCGCGAGAACCCAGCCGTCTTGAGCTCCAGACTGAGGGCATCCGGCGCCGGGAAACGGCGGATCGAGTCGACAAGATATTGATAGCTGTCCCGGTCCCCCACAACGGCTTCGCCAAGGCGCGGGATCACAGCATCGGAATAGCGATTGTAGAGCGCGCGCAGCGCTGCCTGGGGCGGGGTGGAGAATTCCAGCACAAACAATCGGCCACCAAACCGCAGAACACGGAAGGCTTCGCGAAACGCCGCTGCCCTGTCCGTCACGTTCCGGATCCCAAAAGCAATCGAGTAGTGGCTGAAGAGACCCTCCTCAAAGGGCAGCGCCTCCGCGTCGCCGCAAACCCGGGTCGCGCGATCACGGCCCATCCCTGCACCCAGCATGGCGTCATTGATATCGCAGACAACGGCCTGGGCCTGCGCCCGGCCACGGCGCTCACGACTGTCCGCGCGTTTTAAGAAACTGCCCGCGACATCACCGGTCCCGCCCGCAACATCGATCAGATGATGGCCAGGCTGCGGGACCATTCGGTCGACCAGCACTGACTTCCACCCCCGGTGCATCCCGCCCGACATGAGATCATTCATCACGTCATAGGAAGCCGCGACCGAGCGGAACACCTCGCCCACAAGCGGCGCTTTCTCGCTCGCCGTGACATCACGGGCGCCAAAAGGGACTTGGGTGTCATCTCTCATCGGGCGTCAAAGGCCTTCCGTCGCTCTGGCCGTCATAGCGCCCAAGGGTAACTTACGTCTTGAGGCCTGCCGCCGCAGGACCTCTCAGAACCGGGCGCGAAGCACAACCTCGCCAGCCCGCTCCTCGCCAGGGAAGTAGCGCTCATTGCCGAAGGCGAAGTCAGCCCGGCGGGCGTAGCGCTGGTCGGTCACGTTCCGCGCGATCCCGGCGATGCTGACGCGGTCATTCAGCTGGATCTCGGCTCTTAAGTCCAAAAGATCGTGCCCCGGATAGGACACCGTGTTGGCGGCGTTGGTCTCGTATTGCCCCACATGCGTGTAGGTCGCCTCAAAAGTGAACCGGTCATTGGGGGTGTAGAGGAGTCGGGCCGAAGCAAGCGTCTTGGGCGCCGTGTCGACAAAGTCGCCGTCTTCGATCACTTCCGAGGTGTTCCCCACCACACGATCAAAATCATAGCGATGCTCCGCATAGGTCCCGCTGCCAGAGATGGTGAGAACGTCATTGATCGGAAGAACGGCCTCAATCTCAACCCCGATATGGGTGGTCTCGCCATCGGTGACGTTGAAGCCATCCGCGTCGCGGAAGAAGACGTTCTCCTTCTTCATCGCAAAGCCTGCGATGGTCATCTGGCCCCAGCCCGCATCGGCCCGCCAACCGAGCTCCAAACTGTCCAACGTCTCAGGCTCAATGTCGGAAACATCTTGGTTGATCTGGATACGGTAGAGCTCCGTCGTCTGGGGTGGCCGCGCGCCGCGGGCGACGGAGAGATAGACACTCTGCTCGTCGCTGAGATTATAGAGTGCTGCGACCTTGCCGGTCGCCACCGAGAAATCATCGGTCCGGTCGTCAGGCCGCTGGAAGCGGCCGACTGTGCCCGGCTCCGCCTCGGTCTCATAATCATAGTGCGTGAAGGTGCCGCGAAGACCCGCCTGAAGCCGGAGCTTCTCCGTTGCTTGATAAGAGATCCGCGCGAACGGCGCCGCCTCCACCGCGTCAACATTGTAGTCGTAATGGAGACCTTGGACAAAGCTGAAAACCGTGGGGTTTTCCTGGAACTCCCTCAATGAGCCGCGGGTCGCATCAAGATCAAAGCCCGCCGTCAACTCCAACCTCTCCGTCAACTGACGGAATGCCGTGCTTTGGAAGCCAAGGCTTGTGTGCTCGTTCTCTTCGAGCGCATCGCCGGGCAAGAAGTGCTGAAGGAACTCCATATCCGTCCAGCGGACGTAAGGCGTGACCGTGCCGGACCAGCCGCCGCGATCGAACGGCGTCTCAAGACTGACAAGCACATGCCGCACATCGCGGAAGGCCTCGGGATTCGGGTTGGTGCGGCGCAGGTCGTCCTCCTCATAAGCGTTGTCGCCGATGACAAAGCCCGCCGTCTCCTGGTTCAGCTGATGCGAGGTCATCCGCAGCGTGCTGTTCCCTAGCGCGATCGATGAGAACGATTTGAACTCATCCACACCAGAATTGTCTCTGTACCCACCATCACGCAGATAGCTGATGCCGGTCGAGGCCCGTTTGGTGCTCCCCGTGACCACAGCCCTGGTGCGCTGGAAGCTGCCATAGGAGAGGCTGGCAAGATTGGCCGCCTCGCCCGCGTCTGGCGTGCGCACATTGATCGCGCCGTGAAGCGCGTTCGAGCCATAAGCCACATCGCCCGGTCCGCGGACGATCTCGACCTGCTGCGCAAAAGGAAAGCTCGCGTGGAACAGCGCGTTGATATTGGCAAAGCCCGGCGCACGGAGCGGCACGCCGTCCTGGAGAAAAAGGAACGAGCCGGCCCCCGCGCCTCCGGTCAAGACGGGCGAGCGGATGGCGGTCAAATGCTCCCGCCCTGACCCTGATTGGACAAAAGTCCCTGCAGCGCGGTTCAGGAGTTCAGCCGGCGCGCGCGGCGAGACACGCAGGACCTCATCCTCATTCAGCACACTGATGCTTGAGGCCACATCGCGCAAAGCAATGGCCCGGCGCTCGGACGCCACGACAATGGTCTCGGTCGCCGCCGCGGGCTCCGCGAGCGCCACGCCAACGAAACAAACAGACGCGGCGAATGGCCGGCCCCACCCCTCAATCGACAAGCCATCCTCCTGGAACAAACCGATATGTCCTAACGCGTATTCGGACGGGTCCAAGCAAAACCAGCAAACTGGCCACGGGAAAGTGTTGCAACCATAACGCGAACCCCGCCTAAACGAAGATCAGAGCGGCATGCACTTTTCTTCCAATCGCATGAAAAACATCAAGAAACTGTCATCCGAGAAAGCGACACAGAGTTGTCATTTTCCATTGACGATGTCTGCGGCCCGTGGTTCGGTTAACCTTGACAAACGTTAAAGATAGAGGCGTCGGGCGCTGCGGGACGATCGCTCGGGGGTTTGAAAGGGGACAAGCATGATCAAGTCGGAGCTCATCCAGATCTTGGCTGAGGAAAACCCGCATCTGTTCGCAAAGGATGTCGAACGGATGGTCAATGTGGTGTTCGACGAGATCACGGACGCTTTGGCCGAGGGGGACCGTGTTGAGCTGCGGGGTTTTGGCGCGTTTTCCGTGCGCCACCGTGAGGCCCGCACCGGGCGCAACCCACGCACCGGCGAGGCGGTCGAGGTCGAAGAGAAATGGGCCCCCTTCTTCAAGGCCGGCAAGGAAATTCGTGAGCGCATCAATGGCGAAGACGGCGCAGCCGACAGCGCGCCACGAAAAGTCGCGCGGGCAGGCTAACCCCTCCTCTTCCCAAGCCCCGCGAGCCGCGGCATGACATGGTCATGCGACGTTTTCTGACCACATCGGCTCTTTTCATTTTCGGTATCGTGCTCGTGGCTTTCCTGGTGGCCAACCGGCAGACCGTGACGATCAGCTTTGACCCGTTCAACACCACCGATCCGGCGTTCAGTTTCACCGCGCCCCTTTGGGCAGCGCCAGCTGGTTCGCTGCTGATTGGCTATGTGCTTGGCGCGCTTGGCATGTGGCTCTCGAACGGCAGCCTTCGGCAGAAGGCCGCCGACCGCCAGAAAAAGGTGCGGGAGCTCGAGCGCGAGGTGGACCTGGCCAATGACACCTCGGTGAAGACGGCCTCGGCCGCCACCAGGCTCCCCGCTCTCCGGTCGTGACACGGCCCCTTCTGATCAAAATCTGCGGCCTGCGGACAGCTGACGACGCGATGGCAGCCGTCGATGCAGGCGCGCAGCTCGGCGGTCTCGTCTTTGCCGCGGCCAGCCCACGGCGCGTGAACCTCCGCGAGGCGCACAAAGTCCGCGACATCCTCTTCGGGAATGCCGAGGTGGTGGGTCTCTTTTCTGACAACGCGTTCGAAGAGATCGCAGCGACCCACAGCGCCGTTGGCCTCGACCGGATCCAGCTCCATGGCCACGAAGACGACGCCTTTGCCGAGAGGGTGGAGAAAGAGATCGGCCTGCCCGTCCTGCGGGCGGTCCCCGTTGCCGCAGCAGCCGATGCCCAGGCCGCGGACGGGCGCGCTGGTTCGGGTCTCCTTTTCGATGCCAAACCGCCAGAAGGCGATGCGCAAACCGGTGGTCACGGCGCTTCGTTCGATTGGTCCGCCCTCAAGGGATACACCGGAGATCGGCACTTTCTCCTTGCCGGTGGTCTGACCCCGGAGAATGTCGGCGAGGCCATCAAGACTGCGGGCGGGCACGAGCGCTTCGCTGGCGTCGACGTCTCCTCCGGCGTCGAACGAGAACGCGGGGTCAAACACAAAGACCTGATCCAAGCCTTCTGCGACGCTGCCCGCGCCGCGCTTTGATGATCATCCGCGAAAGAGAGCCGGGTGACGAAGACAGGATCTGGGCCACGCTCGAGCCCGTAATCCGCGCTGGCGATAGCTATACGCTCCCGCGGGACTGGAGCCGGGAGCAAGCGCTCGCCCATTGGCTCGGCCCGGCGATGACCACCTTTGTCGCCGAGGATGACGCCCGCGTTCTTGGTACTTATTATCTGAAAGCGAACAAACAGGGTGGCGGCAGCCATATCTGCAATTGCGGTTATGTGGTCCATCCCGACGCGCGCGGGCGGGGCATCGCAAGGCAGATGGGCGAGCACTCCCTCAAAACCGCCGCTGCGCATGGGTACAAGGCGATGCAATTCAACTCCGTGGTCGCCACCAACACGGTGGCCCTCAAGCTTTGGGCGAGCCTCGGGTTTCGCCAAATCGGACTGATCCCAAAGGGTTTTCGTCACCCAACGGAAGGGTATGTCGACGCCCTCATCCTCTACCGGGAACTCTAGATCTCCCAGATCATATCCACACGGTGCATGCCTTCGCCCCAGCCGTGGTCCGTGCGGCTGAGTGTTTTTGCACCAAAATAGGCATAGAAATCCTCGCTGATATGGCTTGCGGAGATATCGATGGTGGAAACGCCGCGCTCCTCCGCCTCCCGACGAATGGCTTCGATCATCAATCGGCCCAGCCCTTGGCCATGGTGCGAGGGATCCGCCATGAACCAAACGATCCGGCCACGCCCTAAGCCCTCGTCACCAAGGCCGAAGGCACCGGCGATCACGCTCCCCCGGTGCACCAGCCGATAGATAGAAGCTCTCTCCGTGAGGAAACGCTCAAAGACGCCGCGCTCACCGGGGTGGAAGAAAGCCGGCGCGTTGGCATCGAACAGACCGAGCGCCTCGGCGCGATCGGCATCCTGGTAGGGCTCAATTGTCGGCACGTTCTTCATCGCTAGCGCCCTTCAGGCTTCGGCCTTTCGTTCAATCAGATCCCATTTGTTCCCGTAAGGATCAAGAAAAACGATCACCTTGCCAAAAGCCTCAAGCCGCGGCGCCTCTTCAGCGAAAGCCACGCCCGCCGCTTGGTAGCGCGCGTAGTCGCGGTCAAAATCATCCGTCTCAAGGAAGAGAAAGATGCGCCCACCCGTCTGATTGCCAATCGCGGCCTCCTGGTCCGGCCCTGACGCTTTGGCGAGGAGGAGCGAGGTTTCCCGCGCGCCAGGCGGCGTCACGCGAACCCACCGCTTGGTGTCACTAAGCCGTGTGTCTTCGGCGAGGGTGAACCCCAAAACGCCGACATAGAAGGCGATCGCCTCATCATAGTCGGCGACGACAAGAGCGAGTGCTGACAAATGCTGCGCCATGGTTTGGTGGTGGCCTCCGCTGATCAACGCCGATCATGGCGCGCGTGGGGGCCTTAGCACAGAAACGCTGCGTCGCGGCACGACGCCAGGTGCGCCGCAGCCGCATGGTCAGCGGCGCATCCGCCTGCTAGGCGCTCGTCTCCCAGGAGTTTTGACCATGCCCGACGACGCTCGCCAATCGCTCAACAGCTACCGCCTCGGCCCCGACGAAGCGGGCCGCTTCGGAGCGTTTGGTGGCCGGTATGTCGCCGAAACGCTGATGCCGTTGGTGCTGGAGCTCAATGAGCAATACGCTGCCGCCAAAGCAGATCCCACCTTTCAGGAAGAGCTGGACCACCTCCTTAAGACCTATGTCGGTCGCCCCTCGCCGCTGACCTTCGCTGGCCGGCTCACAGAGCATGTGCGCGAGAGCGCCGAGCCGGGAAAAGGCGCGAAGATCTATCTGAAGCGCGATGAGCTCAACCACACCGGCGCTCACAAGATCAACAATTGCGTCGGCCAAGTGCTGCTCGCCAAGCGGATGGGGCGGACCCGGATTATTGCCGAGACGGGCGCCGGTCAGCACGGCGTGGCGACAGCCACCGTCTGCGCGTTGATGGGCCTTCCTTGCATTGTCTATATGGGCGCGGCCGATGTTGAGCGGCAAAAGCCCAATGTCTTCCGCATGAAACTCCTCGGCGCCGAGATCGTGCCCGTGATCAGCGGTAAAGGCACCTTGAAAGACGCAATGAATGACGCCCTGCGCGACTGGGTCACCAATGTCGCGGATACGTTCTATGTGATCGGCACAGCAGCAGGGCCCCATCCCTACCCAATGATGGTGCGCGACTTTCAATCCGTGATCGGAGAGGAAGCCAGGGCGCAGATGATGGAGGCGGAAGGCCGCTTGCCTGATGTCGCCATGGCCTGCATCGGCGGCGGGTCGAACGCGATCGGCCTTTTTCATCCCTTCCTCGACGATACTTCGGTCCGCCTCATCGGCGTCGAGGCGGCCGGCAAGGGCCTCGATTCAGGCGAGCACGCCGCGAGCCTTACCGGCGGGAAGCCCGGTGTTCTTCATGGGAACAAAACTTATCTCCTCCAGGACAAGCACGGACAAATCGATGACGCCCACTCGATCTCCGCAGGTCTCGATTACCCCGGTATCGGGCCTGAGCATGCTTTCCTGCATGAGAGCGGCCGTGTCGAGTATCTCTCCGCCACCGACACCGAGGCGCTCGACGCCTTCCAACTCTGTGCCCGGAAGGAAGGCATCATCCCGGCGCTGGAGCCTAGCCACGCCCTCGCCCGCGCGCTTGAGATCGCTGGGGAGATGGACCGCGAAGAGATCCTCCTCCTCAACATGTGCGGCCGCGGCGACAAGGACGTCTTCACCGTCGCCGATGCGCTCGGTGTCGAGGTCTAATGCCTCAACCTCACTCGAGGACCCTATGACCCCGGACGATCTCAACACGTATTGCGCCTCGCTCCTCGCCACCACCCATGTGGTGCAGTGGGGCGGGCATGATGTCTGGAAGGTCGGCGGCAAAGTCTTTGTCATCGCAGGCGTGGCCGACGACGGCAGCGGCGTCACCGCCAGTTTCAAAGTGACGCCTGAGAGCTTTGACATCTTGCAAGAGCAAGAGGGCCTGCGCCCCGCGCCCTATCTTGCGTCTCGCGGCATGAGCTGGATCCAGCACTTCCAAGGAACAGGGCTCACGGATGATGAGCTCAAAGCCTATATCGAACGGTCCCACCGGCTGGTGGCGTCAGGCCTCAGCAAGAAGAAACAGCGGGAACTCGGCTTCGAGGTTTAGCTCACCCCGCGCGGTGATGTCTCGGATCGCCTCTTCGTCGCCAGGATGTTCAGTGCGCGTGATCATGGGGACGTGCTCTGGCGCCAGGCTCGGACAACGACGAGGAGCAGCAGCAGAAGCCCTACCACGGGTACAGACGATCAAAAACACAGCTATGCCGATCCCAACGACAAGGCTCGCCAATGGCTCTGACCTCACATCGACCATTACCGTCAGGGGAGATGTCAGCACAGCGAGAGACGACGGCCAAAGATCCGCTCGCGCGTTCACCTCGTCCGGCGCAAGCATGGACAAAAACACGGGGGCGGTTACGCTTTTCGGCCTTAAGGGTGGGAGAGACCAATGATCCGGGGGTTTTGGCTGGCTGTTCTGACGTGCCTGATGATGGGCGGGGCCCTGGCGCACCCCGACCATGAGACCCAAGACAACGTCCTGCTCCCGCTCAAATTCGACGACGAGGGCAAGCTGATCGCGACGCTGCCGACGCCCGATGAGGACGGCGTTAGCCTGCGGCTGATCCACGCCATGCGGCTCACCAGCGGCCTTGGCTCCAACCCGATCGGGCTCGATCGCGGGTGGGGGAACCGCGGCGAGATCGTCCTCTTCCGCATCTCCGGCGGCCGCGTGACGGCCGAGGTCGAGAACCACACCTACCGCGCGAGCGCCGACAATCCGCTGGAAAAACGCGCGGTGGCGCAGAGCTTTGGCCGCTCGATCATCTTCGCCACCGACGTGATCGAGGAAACCGACGACGCGGTGACAGCTGATCTCACAGGGCTTTTGATGACCGACCTCCTCGGCCTTGCAGGCCGTCTCAAAGAAGATGACGGCGATAGCTTTGGTCTCGACAAAGATCGCTCACGCGTCACGCCGGGCGGGATTCTCACCTTTCCTCTCAACACGGAGGTCGATACGGAGATAACCTTCGAATCGAAAAATCCGGGCAATGAGGTCTCGATGACCGCGCCCTACCCTGGTGCGGTGACCCTCGGTGTGCATCACAGTTTCGTCGCACTGCCAGAGGATGGGTTCGAGCCGCGCCTCGCCGATCCACGGATCGGCCCGATCAGTATGCCGATCTATGATTTCTCAGCGCCGCTCGCCGGCTCGATCACCCAGAGCCTTGCGCTGCGGCACCGGCTAGAACTCAAAGACCCCGACGATCCAAGCCAGGGGGTGGTGAAGCCCATCGTCTTTTACGTCGATTCAGGCGCCCCCGAGGCGATCCGCGATGCGCTCGTTGAAGGCGCTATGTGGTGGGCGGACGGTTTTGAGGCAGCAGGGTTTCCCGGCGGCTACCGGGTCGAGGTGATGCCCGAGGGCGTTCATCCGCTCGATGTCCGCTACAGCGTGATCCAATGGGTGCACCGGCAGACCCGCGGTTGGTCCTATGGCGGCAACATCCGTGACCCGCGCACGGGGGAGATGATCAAAGGCCACGTGATCCTCGGCTCGCAGCGCGTGCGCCAAGACCGGATGATCTTCGAAGGGCTCGCTGGCGCAGGCAAAACCGGGACGGGTACGGATGATGACCCGATCGAGCTGGCGCTCGCGCGCATCCGCCAGCTCTCGGCCCATGAGGTCGGCCACGCCATCGGCTTTGGGCACAATTTTGCCGCATCGGCCAGCGACCGCGCCTCGGTGATGGACTACCCCGCGCCCTGGGTCATCGCACGCCGCGGCGCCCTCGACTTCTCTAAGGCCTATGATGTCGGCCTTGGCCCATGGGACGTCGCCACGGTCAAATGGCTTTATGGTGACCCCGCCGATGGTGACGCGGTGATCCGGCAGGCCTTTGACGACGGGCTCTACCTCATCGAAGACCCTGAGGGCCGGGGCATTGGCACGGGGCATGTTCACGGCGCGGTCTGGGACAATGGCAATGATCCGGTGGCGGAGCTGGATAACGTCATGCGTGTCCGGAGCATCGCACTCCAGAACTTTGGCACTGAAGCCGCCGCTAAAGGCATGCCGGCCTCGCGCCTGCGCGAAGTCCTTGTGCCGATTTATCTCTACCACCGCTATCAGACAGCCGCGGCGTCAAAAGTCATTGGCGGCATGTCTTATCAGTATGCCGTTCTTGGCCAGGATGAACCCGCGGTCACCATGGCGCCCAAAGACGAGCAAATGGCGGCGCTCGAGATGGTGCTCAGCACCTTGACGCCCGAGTCCCTCGATATGCCGGAGAGTATTCTCAGTGTCCTGACGCCGCGGTCCGACCCCTTCCAATATGTTAGCCGCGAGGAGTTCGACAGCGGCACCGACGCGATCTTTGACCTCATGAGCGCGGTGGAGACGGCGGCGGACATCTCGCTTGGCGCACTGTTCGCGCCTGCTCGGCTTGAACGGATCGCGCAGAATGAAGCGCGCGGCAGCCGCCGCACAGCGCCGAGCCTCGACGAGGTGCTGAGCGCGATCACCGACGCTATCTTCGATCCGGACACATCATCAGGACGGGAACAAGCCATTGCGGCGGCCGTTCAGTCGCGCACCGTCGCGGCGCTGATTAAGGCCGACCACGCCAGCGCGTCGATCGCCGTGCGCGCCGCTCTCCGTAGCGCGATGGAAGCGCTCGCCGAGGACCTGGCCGACCGGCGTGACCACGGCCCGCTGCTCGCCAGCCAACTGCGCACCCATCTCGACCGGCCCGCGCCAGCCGCCGCGCCGGAACCTAAGGGCCCCAGCACCCCGCCCGGCAGCCCCATCGGCGAAGACTGCTGGCATTGTTGAGGGCCAATAGCCCCTTGCGCCCGGACACATCACGCGGCACCACCCGCCGGTGAGCAGACTGACACCGACATTTGACCGGCTGAGGGCGGAGGGGCGCACGGCGTTTGTGCCTTTCATCATGGCCGGGGACCCAGACCTTCAGGCCTCTGAGAAGCTCCTGCATGGGCTGCCGGACGCAGGCGCCGACATTATCGAGGTGGGCTTCCCATTCACCGACCCGATGGCCGATGGCCCAATCATCGCCGAGGCGGGCCAGCGCGCGCTTGATGGCGGGCAGACACTGACCATGACCCTCGCCATGGTGAAACGCTTCCGCGAGGCGGGGCATGAGACGCCGATCGTTCTCATGGGCTACGCCAACCCTGTTTTGCAATTTGGCGAGGGCTTTGCGACCGAAGCGGTGGCAGCGGGCGCCGATGGGCTGATCCTGGTCGATTTGCCCCCCGAGGAGTCCGAAACCCTTGACCATCAAGCGAAAAATGCTGGTCTCGACGTCATTCGCCTGGCCACACCCACGACCGATGCCAAGCGGCTACCCAAGGTGATCGAGCGGGCCTCAGGCTTTCTCTATTATGTCGCGGTGGCAGGCGTGACGGGCGATCGATCCTCAGATGCGGGCACTTTGGGTACGGCGATCAAGGCGTTGCGGGCGCAAACCAGCTTGCCCATTGCCGCGGGGTTCGGCATCAAGGATGCTGCCTCTGCCCGCGCTGCGGCTGAACACGCGGACGCAGTCGTCGTCGGCTCAGCCATCGTTAAAGCGCTTGCGGTAGATGGGGTGGACAGCGCCCTCTCTCTGACGCGATTGATCGCCGACGGCGTGCATGGGCCTAAGTAGCCCGGGGGCATGGGCCCGGTATGGAGACGACATGAACTGGCTTTCGGACATCACGCCTCCGGGGATCAAAAAGATCTTCCGGCAGCAGGACGACCAGACGGATACGCTTTGGACACGCTGCCCCAAATGCGAGCAGATGACCTTCAACCGGGAGCTCGAGCAGGATCAGTATATCTGCCCCAATTGCGGCCATCACATGCCGATCGCGCCGGTCGCCAGGCTCAATCACCTCCTGGGCGAGGGCTGGGAGCGGGTGGAGCTGCCGGAGACCGCGGACGATCCGCTCAAATTCAAAGACACCAAACGCTATCCTGACCGCCTGCGCGATTACCGGAAGAAGACCGGCGAGCGCGA
>JBCDLG010000047.1:0-25007 GCA_038745625.1 Pseudomonadota bacterium
CGAGCCAGCGCTCAGGGGACTTGCAAACAGCTATGTCGCCAACCCGATGGTGCAGCCCTATCTCTCTCAGCTTCCGCTCTACGCCATCGCCTCATTGGCGCGGGAGCCCTCCTCGGCGTTCGATGCAGAAGCAGCTCTGCGTGAGGCGGCCTATGCCTGCGCACCCAATGACGTGGCGGAACTCCTGATCCACCATGCCGATACTTTCGTGCATCGCGGCCTTGATGGTATCGAGGCGGACGAGCGTCGTCGACTAATCGAGGCATTTGCCTCCTATGACGATCCGTATGCGCGTGAGGTGGCCGCTTGGCTATGCGGCGCGTACACGTTCGACCCTGAATGCCTCACCGACTGATCGGTCGCTCACGACTCGTAGTTTCTCCTTCGCGACTGCTTACCAATGCCGGGATTGAGCTGGTTGGTGGGATCAAGCGCGCGATAGTGGCCGGCCAGTTCCGGCTCTGCCTCATAGAGATGGCCGACATTGTGCTCGGCGGGATATTTTGCCCCGCGCTTCTCAAGCAGCTCCAAGATCGCATCTTTCACCGCCGCCTCATCGGTGCCCGGCTTCAGCACATAGTCCTGATGAAAGACGTGGCAGAGAAAGTGGCCGTAGTAGAGCTTCTTGTCGATCAGCGCCGTGATCTCATCAGGAAGTGTCTCAAACCAATGTTCCGTATTGCGAGGAAGTGCGATATCGAGCGGTAAGAGTGCTCCAACCTCTGCACCCTTGATCATCTGATACCGGATGGCCGCGCCGGCGGCTGCAAAACGGAAGAGGCCTATCGATGATGCCTCGCTGTCCGAACAAGGGTAGACGCTGATGTCGCCGGTGGCCTGCATCTCACCCAGCATAGCGGCCGCTTCGGCGGAACCCTGGCCCTTGGTCTTGAGGATCAGAAGGTGCTCGAACGTCGATGCAAAAGAACGCATCGGCCGGGACAAGGGGTGCGGCAATATCCGACCAATGCCGTTCAGGACACGGTCCAAAAAATGGGGCGGGAGAAACGGCATTTTGCCCAAATAGGAGTCCGTCCTCGCCTTGAGCGAGAAGAAGCGGGGAAGCGACAAGGTTCCCAAGAGCCGGATGAGGTGGATGACGTCACGCCCGTAGTCTTCAGTCAGATCGAAAATATCTTGATGCAGATATTCAGCGGAGACCGGCAGCACTGAAAAATCGCGAAGAACACGGCGCCGGACGGCAGCCAAAGCATCTTGAGTGTTGGCGCCCAGCAAAAACGTCTGTTCCTGATCGGGGCTTGGAAACGTATCCAGACGAACGGCGAAGACGACAACTTTGCCAGCGCAACCCGAGGCACCCTTCAGACGTCGCGGGTCCGCATTGTAGCGGGCGGGCGTTGTCGCATCGATGTCGCGAACCCAGTCCGCGTAGTTCCGATCCGATGCCAGAGCATTGCTCGACCGCACCTGACTGCTCGAAAAGGACCCTGTGTCGAGCCGGTGTAGCATGGCTTCAGGATCGCTGCCGAGATCAATCTCCAACTCGTTCATGAGACGGATCTCTCCATCCTCGTCAATGCGGGCGTAGAGCGATAGCTCCGTGTAGGATGGACCCCTCTCCACCAACGCCCCGCCCGAATTGTTGCAGACACCGCCCGTCACCGATGCGCCAAGGCAGGAGGATCCGATCACTGAGTGGGGCTCGCGGCCAAGCGGTTTGAGGACGCCCTCAAGCTTGTGCAAGGTGGCGCCCGGCAGGCAGACAACCTGGCCCTGGTCCTTCAGCACATGAATACCCGATAAGCGCGTCGTGCTGATGATCACGGTGGGACGATCATAGGTGCCTTGCGGCGTCGAACCAGCGGTCAGGCCTGTGTTCGCGGCCTGCATGATGATGATCCAGTCGTTTCGTGTACAGACTTTAAGAGTGCGCCAAAGTTCGACAAGCGAGCCGGGCTGCAAGACAGCGACACATGGCCCGCCGCCTTCACGATACCCTTCACGGAAGGGCTTGGTTGCGTTGTCGCCCGTCTTGACGAACCGTGCACCGATGATCGCGCGCAGGTCGGTGAGAGCCGGGTCAACCGCGGCTGATGGAGGGGACACGATCACAAGCTGCCGTCCTTAGGAAGAGACGGTTAGGTCAGATCGGAGACGAACTCATAGCGATCGCCGCGATAGGCCGACCGCGTGAACTCGACCGTTGAGCCGTCGGCAGTGAAGGTCGTGCGCTCAATCCGCAGGATCTCGCTGTCCTCTTCAGTCTGCAAGAGCCCTGCCTCCGTCGGCGTCGCCAGCGATGCCCGCACGCGCTGCCGACCAGTCACCGGACGACAGCCGCGCCCCGCAAGAGCGTCGTAGAGCGAGTCCTTGATCACGCTGAGATCCGGAAGGAAGCGCTTGGGAACGACCGCGTTTTCGATCGCAAGCGGTTGGTCGTTGGCATACCGCACACGACCGAGACGAGCGACATCTGCCGATGTCGGAATATTGAGTTGCTCGGCCTCTTCCTTGGTCGGATGGGCATAGGCTTTGATGATCCACACAACCGACGGCTTGTCGCCCCGCGCCAAGGCATCATCGGTGAAGCTGCTCAAAAACGATGAAGGTGCTTCGATGCGAGGAGCAACGAACGTTCCCGAGCCCTGTCGACGATAAAGCAGCCCTTCTGTGACGAGGCTTTCAATCGCTTTGCGAACGGTGACGCGCGACGCGCCAGTCAGGACACTGATCTCCCGCTCAGATGGCAGGGCCTCGCCGATGTCAATGTTTCCATCGGCGATTTTCGTGCGCAGGTTGTTCGCAATCTGAATATAGAGCGGTGTGCTCCGCTCTTTTGATGGCGCAAGAAACGACATGGCGATTACCTTTCTGCACTCTCAATGGCTCGACCAAGATTATGGTCATGTTCGCGGAGCAAGGCGACCGCATGATCTTTCTCCAAGCCGCGCGCCATCAAGACCGCCGTCGGAATATCAAGATCTGCTTGCTCCAAATGCTGATCAGCGACCCCTAAGGCGACGCCTGAAAGCTGACGGACGATCTCCGCACCGCGGCGACGCAATTTGTCATTTGAGATGACCATATTGACCATCAGGCCTTTGTAGACGCGGCCATCGCGGATCATGATCATCGTCGACAAGATGTTCAGAATGGCCTTTTGCGCCGTCCCCGCCTTCATGCGGGTCGATCCAGCAACCACTTCGCTACCCGTCTCCGCGCAAAGGACGTGTTCGGCCGCCTCGCTCATTGGCGCGTTGGGATTGCTGCTGACACCGACCGTCAGTGCGCCGCAACCCCGGCCATGTTCAAGGGCGGCCAGCGTAAAGGGCGTGCCGCCACTGGCCGCCACACCGATCACAACATCGTTCTCGCCCACATCAAGGCGCCCAAGCTGACGCCTCGCGGCCTCCGCATCGTCTTCGGCCCCCTCAACGCTCCTCAGCAAAGCGTCGGTCCCACCGGCAATCACGAGTTCGATGCGTTTCTCTGGGAACCCATATGTCGGCACCAATTCGACAGCGTCCTGCGCGGCAATCCTGCCTGACGTTCCTGCTCCGGCGTAGATCAGCCGACCCGACGACCCGATCCGCGCGGCCGCCGCCTCGCTGGCGGCCGCGAGTTTGTTCCGAATAGGCCATATCGACGTGATCGCGCCGAGCTGGCTTTCGATCATCGCTTCAACAGCTTCACGACTCTCCCAGCGATCCAGTTCGACAAACCGTTGGCTGACTGTTTCGGTCTGCATCGGCACTCCTTCGCACGGCTATTCCGCCTTTTGGTTGGCATACCAAACTAGCACCACCATTGTCGATCCAGGATCATCGGATTACCAAAGAGCAGCCACACTATTTTCTGGGACAGCCTCTCCAAAACCAGCGACACAGCATTGGAATATAGCAATATTTCTATATTTTATGCGGTCTTGGGTGGGGCCCTTGAGACATTGTCGTCTTCCGGAGCATCGTTGTAAAAAAGACACATATAGAGGTTAACCCCACGCGATTAAGCTTCAACGTTTGACGCTCAGACGAAATTGGTAGCAAGTTGGTGATGTTCAATTCGCATTATTCAGCCAATCGAGGGCTGGGCGCTGAGGGAGGAAACAATGACGAAATTGGCACTTTGCTGGTCAACCAGCCTTTTGTCTTTGGTGGTCGCAGCTGGACCGCTCCATGCACAAGACGACGAGACGGACACGATCGTGGTGACGGGCTCACGCATTGAGCGCGCTGGTCTCACGTCATCGACTCCCGTGACAACGATTGGCGAGGCACAAATCGATAAAGACCGCTCGCTGGTCGTCGAGGACATTTTCATCCGCTTGCCCCAGGCGGGCGGCGGCGCCAATGCAACGGGCGCCTCTGTCGGCGACTCGCTGGGCTCATCGACGATCGACCTCCGCGGCCTTGGCCAAAACAGAACCCTTGTGCTGGTCAACGGTACACGTGCTGTTCCGTTCAGCTTCCGGAATGCGGTGGATACGAACAGTCTGCCCACCGGCCTTATCAAGAATGTCGAGGTCCTGACGGGCGGTGCAGCAGCCATCTACGGCGCGGATGCCGTGGCTGGTGTTGTGAACTTCGTCCTCGATGACAAGTTCGAGGGCTTTGAGGTCAGCGCCACCGCTGAGTTCCCGGACGATGGCGGCGAAATGGTCTCGACCTATGTGAAGGCTGGTGCCTCCATCCAAGAGGGCCGCGGCCACGTTGTCGGCTATGTTGAGTACACCGAGCGCTTCGAGCTCCTCGCTAGCGATCGCGACTTCACATCGCGCACGCCCACCAACATTGCTTCCGAGGGCGGCAATTTCACCGACGAGGCCAGCGGCAACTTCTTCGCCTTTGATGATGACGGCAACTTCTCGACAGAGCGTCAGACCGTGAACGTGACGCCTGACCGCTATCTCATCCAGCCTCTGGAACGGTTCAACGCGACCCTGTTGCTCGACTACGACCTTCATGATCGCGTCGAGTTTTATGGACGGGCATTCTTTACAAAGACCGAGGTCACTGGCGCTGGCTCCACCGGCCAAACCCCGATCAGCGTCAACGAGACCGTCTCGATCTCCGAAACCAATGAGTTCATTCCGGATGAAGCGCGTCCCCTTCTGACATTCACGGGCGGCGCCGCAGACGTCACGGTTGAGCGCAATCTCGGCCTTGGCCTTCAAGAAACCGAGACAACACGCGATACGTTCCAGGTGCTTGGCGGCCTGCGCGGCGACATCACTGAGAACATCAATTGGGACGCCTACGTTCAATATGGTCGCTCGGAAGAAAATGCGATTGTCCGTGGCAACGCCATTATGAACGATGGCTCTGGCAACAGTCGTTTCGGAGCACTTGCCGATACGGTGGATATCTTCGGTCCAGATGCTGACTTCAGTGACTTCGGTACCGAGATCATCCATTCCGACCGGACACGGGACCAGTTGGTGACATCCCTTGTGGTGGCGGGCAACTCGTCTGATGCGTTCGAGCTTCCAGCGGGACCGATCGGCTTCGCCGTCGGCTACGAGTATCGCCGGGAGACAGGTGAGTCGGTGCCGGGCATCGCGTTGCAGAACGGGCTTGCCTTTGGGCTTGGCGGCGTCAGCGCGATTGACGCAGAGTTCGACACCAACGAGTATTTTGGCGAGATCCTGGTCCCCCTCCTCTCCGGTCTGCCTTTTGCGCAGGAAGTCTCGTTCGAGGCTGCCTATCGCCGGTTCGACTTTTCAACGACGGGCACAGGTGATGCCGACAAGTTTGGCGGGACCTGGGTTGTGAACGATCAGTTCCGTTTCCGCGCCCAGCGCCAGACGACGGTCCGTTCACCCAACCTTGGCGAGTTCGCAGGACCGGAGGTGCAATTGTCGCTCGCCCTCTTCGACGAAACCAGCGCCAGCTTCGTGCCTCGTCTGGGCGGCCGTTATGATGGCGACCCCTGCCTTGATGGCCGCGGCGATGCTGCGCAGTGTGCTCGCTTGGGCGCGGCTGCTCCGGGTACCCCGTTTGATACCAGTGAGGCGATCTATAGCTTCGGCGGCAACCCGAACATCGATACGGAAAAAGGTGAGACGCTGACCTATGGGTTCGTTATCACCCCCAACGTGCTTCCTGGCGCCAGCCTCACCGTCGACTATGTCGATATTGAGATCACCGATGCTGTCAGCCAAATCCAGCCGATTGCGGCGTTGACGGACTGTTACATCGACAACCCAAGCGCGGGTAACCCGCTCTGCGGCGCGGTGCTCCGTGACCCAGACACCGGCCTCATCAGCCAGGCGCTGGTGAATGACTTCAACCTCTCTAAGCTCACGCAAGAGAGCATCGACATCAGCGGCGTGCTGCCTCTGGGCAGTGTGGCCGAACAACTCAGCGACTTTGAGGTGACCTATCAGGCCACCGTGGTCACTGATCAGACCCGGCAGGCCAACGCCACTGTTGACGCAACGGACTGTAAGGGAACGTTTGGCGGCTCGTGCTCGGGCGATTTCGCAAGCTTCTTGCAGCCTGACTACAAGCATCGGACGAATGTGAACTGGGCGAATGGTCCGTTTGCGGCACAGCTGTCCTGGCGCCGGATTGGCGGCGTGGAAAACGCCGGTGATCGGAGTGATACGATCGAAGCGCAGGATTACTTCGATCTGACGGGCACCTACACCGTGAACGACAAGATCACCCTCACTGCGGGCATGAAGAACATGTTCGACCAGTCGATCCCGGTGCCTGAGTCGGGCGGTAACTTCTTTGGTACACTGAGTGAATATGACGTCCTTGGACGGACGTTCGGCTTCTCAGTCACCTCACGCTGGTAGCGGAAACCAGGAAGGCCAGCTTCGGCTGGCCTTCCGCTCTCTAATGTCCGCGAGGGGCCCGCGGCCTTCAACGCCGTCAGAAGCCGTACTTCACAGAGAACTGAAGCTTGTTCATCGCGCCGTCGACGCCGTTCTCCAACTCGCGATCCGCACGGATGATCTCAGCCCCCATCTCGATCTTGGGTGTCAGCGAGTAGATGATGTTGGCGTGCACCGAACTCACATTGTCAGTCACCGTACCACTGGTCAGCGACACAGGGTTGTCCGCTTTGAAATAGCCATAAGTCAGGTTGGACCGCCATTTGTCGGTCCAGAAATGCCGCAGCGAGGCAAAGCTTGAGAAGGTCTGGATCGTCTCCAGACTGCCGTCGGGGTTCAACGCCGCGTCGTTGACAACATTGACGCCAACATAGCGGCCAATCCCCTCGCCATAGGTCGCCATAAATCGGAAATCGTCTCTCTTGCCGAGTTTCAGCTTGCCCGACCCGCTGATACCCCAGCCAAACTCCGTCTCGTCATCGTCCGATGGCGTCATATCGGGGCCGACCTTGAGCTGACGAAGAAGAGCAGCGACGGTGAGGTGGCCATAGTCACCCGTGGCGTTGTAGCGCAGCGCAATATCCGGCATGGAATCGTCGCCGGTCAACATCCGGGAACCGTCTGAGCTGGTGAGTTCGGTTTCAGGTTGTTCAACGGCGATTTGGAAAGGCCCGCGCGTATAGCGGATCATCGGCTGACGGATGAAAACTGTGCCCTCGGTCGGACCAATAAAGTCGAGGTTGTCTGGCAGGGCCGCCACGTCCTGGAAGGTCGACCAGGTCTGGCCAAAGAGCCAATTGTCGATGGTGATGAACGCCTGGCGCATCCTCGGCGCAAAGCTGTTGGAGACACGCTCATTGCCATCATTGGTGACCTGGAAATCGAGTTCGATTTTGCCGCCAATTTCGTGGCCGTTATTGTCGGTCTTAAAGCCGAAGAAGTAGCGCGTCTCCCGCGGGTTGAAGTCGAACACGGGGTCTGAGTCTTCACCGCCGACGGGGATCAGCGAGGGGATATAAAAGTCTCTGCCCAGACTGTTGGTGGGCAGCTCACCATCGGTGAAGTCGGTGATCGAAGCGTCGAGCTTGATGTAGCCGCCAAAGAACACCTCCGTATCGCCCGATATGAAACCCTGGGGCCGGTCTTCGAGCAGCTCGTCGGGCGGTGTCTCGCCAAAGCCCTTCTGGCCGGCACTGCTGTTCAGGGACGCCTCGATCACTTCAGCTGCCGATCTCAGATTTTGGTGCTCCTCAACCGACAGTTCCGTATCGGGATCACTGAGACGCTCCAAGATTGCGTCCAGTTTGGCTTCGACCCGATCAACCCTTTCCTCAAGGTCGGATTCTTGGGCGGAGGCGGTGCTGGTCAGCAGACCAGCTGCCATTGCCAGACAAGAAGCCTCACGTAGGTAAGCGCGCAATCCAGACATAATTCCTCCCTTGCGTCATTTTTTCTCAGCTTTGGGGAAGGCAGCGGCGGGCGGTATTGGGCCTTGGTCGTACCGACCATGGTCGGATGGACGAGACGGCCTCGCCGAGGGATCTTGCGGTGATCAGACCTTAAAGGAGATCCCCATGGCGTATGATGGCGAGCAACGAACCGACGCGCAGGATACCGCCCGCTCGCAACCAACCGACCGGGATCTTTTCTGGCTGCAAGAGGCCGGGCGGCTCGATTGGGTCACCGCCCCAACCGTCGCATCGAATGTGTCGTGGGATGCCGAGGACTTCCACATCAAGTGGTTTGAGGACGGGGTGTTGAACGCGAGCTATCAATGCCTCGACCGTCATCTTGCAACCCGGGGCGACGAGACGGCGCTGATCTGGGAGGGTGATGATCCATCGGTCAGCAAACAGATCACCTATCGCGAAGCCCATGAAGAGGTCTGCCGCATGGCCAATGCGCTCAAGGCCCGCGGCATCAAGAAAGGGGACCGGGTGGTTCTTTACATGCCGATGGTGCCGGAGGCAGCCTACGCGATGCTGGCCTGCGCTCGGATAGGCGCCATCCATTCCGTCGTGTTCGGCGGATTTTCACCAGAAGCGCTCGCCAGCCGTATTGAGGACTGCGGCGCGGTGGCCGTGATCACCGCGGATGAAGGGCGCCGCGGCGGCAAAACGGTACCTCTGAAAGCCAATGTCGACGCCGCCCTCGACCACACAGGGAATGTGCACACGATGGTGGCGGACGGCTCGGTACGTCTGGTCCTGACGGTCAGGGTCACCGGCGGCGCCGTTGATATGCATGCCGGTCGCGACCATTTCTGGGATGACGTGCGCGACGACGTGGCGCCCTTCTGTGAACCTGAGCCGATGAACGCCGAGGATCCGCTATTTATTCTCTATACATCAGGGTCGACCGGTAAGCCAAAGGGCGTGGTCCACACCACGGGCGGCTACATGGTCTATGCCAGCTTCACCCATGAGAAGGTCTTCGACCTTCAGGACAAAGATATCTTCTGGTGCACGGCCGATATTGGCTGGATCACAGGACACAGCTATATCGTCTACGGACCACTCGCCAACGGCGCGACGCAAGTGATGTTCGAGGGCGTGCCGAGCTATCCTGACGCTTCGCGCATTTGGCAGGTGGTCGAGAAGCATCAAGTCTCCATCCTCTACACTGCGCCGACGGCGATCCGTGCCCTGATGCGCGAAGGCGATGACTTCGTGACCAAGCATGATCGCTCCTCTTTACGCCTTCTGGGATCGGTCGGTGAACCGATCAATCCCGAGGCATGGCGCTGGTATCATGAGGTGGCAGGCGAAAGCCGCTGCCCCATCGTGGACACTTGGTGGCAGACGGAAACCGGCGGATGTCTCATCTCACCACTACCCTCTGATCCCATGAGCAAGCCCGGTGCTGCCACCAAGCCCCTTCCTGGGATCTGTCCGGCGCTGGTCGACAATGATGGCCATGTCCTTGACGGCGCGATCGAGGGCAATCTCATCCTCACCGAAAGCTGGCCAGGCCAGGCACGGACTGTGTGGGGTGACCATGAGCGGTTCATCACGACCTACTTCACGACCTATCCGGGACGATACTTCACCGGCGACGGCGCACGGCGCGACGAGGACGGTGACTACTGGATCACGGGCCGGGTCGATGACGTCTTGAATGTCAGTGGACACCGCATGGGGACGGCGGAAATCGAAAGCGCACTCGTCGCCCATGATGCGGTCGCCGAGGCAGCCGTGGTCGGCTACCCCCACGATATTAAGGGCCAGGGCATCCACTGCTATGTCATCCTGAAGCAAGGTGAGACGCCCACCGACGATCTGGCCAAGACCCTCAAAGCCCATGTGCGGGCGGAGATCGGGCCCGTGGCCACGCCTGACCGGGTGCAACTCTCCCCCGGCCTTCCCAAGACCCGGTCAGGCAAAATCATGCGCCGGATCCTCCGCAAGATTGCGGAGGGCCATCCTGACCAGTTGGGTGACACCTCAACGCTGGCAGATCCATCCGTTGTGGATAGCCTGATTGAAGCCGCTAGAGGTTACGCGGTAGGCACCTGATCTATGGTGTCTCCCCTTCTCGTTGCCGACGATCACCCCTTGTTCCGCGCCGCTTTGGTGAAAGCCATTAGCGACGCCGCGCCGGGACGCGAGGTGATCGAACGCGAGACCCTCGGCGATGCGCTCGATGTGCTCGCGGCGCAGCCCGTTGGGCTTCTGTCCCTTGATCTGCATATGCCCGATAGCGAAGGGCTGGCGGGGCTGCTCCAAGTCCGCTCGCTTTATCCGGCTGTGCCCGTGGTCGTCGTGTCCGGCGATACCGCCCCTGGTCTTGCAGGACGGGCAGCGTCCTTGGGCGCGTCAGGTTTTGTACCCAAATCCTCCGACCTGCCGGTCATTCGCGAGGCTATGGAGACAGTGCTCGAGGGCGACACATGGCTGCCGGAGCATGTCGAAGAAAGCAGCGACGATACTGCGCTGAAATCGCTCACGCCCGCGCAGCTTAAAGTGCTGCTCTTCGTCCGCGACGGCCTTCTCAACAAGCAGATCGCCTATGAGATGCAAATCTCAGAAGCCACCGTGAAGGCGCATATGACGGCGGTTATGCAGAAGCTCTCCGTCCAAACACGGACGCAGGCGGCCATGTTGGCGCAAAGGCTCAATGTAACGCCGACTGAGCATTCAGCAGACTGACGCTCAGCGCTCGCAGCGCTGCCGGCTCAACCGGCTTGGCCAGGATGTTGACCCCTTTTGCCGCCACCAGTGCGTCGACCTCAGGTGAGCGGCTTGCCGTGATCACGATCGCAGGGCAGTCCGCCCCTTTCTCATCGCGCATGAAATCAAGCACGTCGAGACCGGTGGCGCCGTCGTCGAGCTGGTAATCAAGAATAAGAAGATCAGGCAAAGCCGTACCATTGGCATAGTCTTTCTTGATACTGCTCATATTGGCATAAACATCTGTATGCGCCCCCCATCGCTCAAATCGCATCTTGAGCGCTTCTAAGACAGCCGGGTCATTGTCGACACAAACGATGTTCGCGCCAGCGAGAGAGGAGGCCGCCTTGGGCAAGGTCGCCATGACCGTGGTCTGCTCGTCAGCGCGCGCCGCCAGGAGACGGAAAACTGTCCCTCGCTGAGGGATCGAGGACACAGCGATCTCATGCGCCATCAGCTCAGCAACGCGTTTGACCGTCGCGAGCCCAAGGCCGACTCCATCGACATCGGAATCACGCCGAAGACGCGTAAACTCTTCAAATATCGTTGGTAATTCGTCGCTATCGATACCTCGCCCAGTGTCGATCACCTCGACGGACACCTGCGTGCCGCGCCGCCGCGCGCCCAAAACGATCCCGCCTTTATCCGTATAACGAACAGCATTGCTGACGAGATTTTGAAGAGCGGAGCGCAAAAGACCGGGGTCAGTCGTGATGCACAACGAGGTCTCCACCACCGATAAGGAGAGTCCCTTCTCCTCTGCACTGGGACGAAATTCATCGGCAATGCTCTGAAGAAAAGGCCTGAGCCGCAGCGTCTTCATCTTGGGATCAACCCCGCCGGCCTCAAGGCGGGAGAGATTGAGGAGAGAACGCAGCAAGGTATCGGCAGAAACAATCGCCGCACCGATCTTTCGGGCCGTCTCGGCCTGGGCGCTCGATGGTCTGAGATCGTCTTCGAGACTCGATGCAAAGAGGCGCGCCGCGTTTAGCGGCTGCAAGACGTCATGACTTGCCGCGGCGAGAAAGCGCGTTTTTGACTGGTTCGCCGCGATCGCCTCGCGCCTGGCGAGATCGATCTCGTGGTTGGCGTGTTGCAACTCGCTGGTCCGTTGATCGACGCGGCGTTCGAGGGTGCGGTTGGCCTCCTCAAGTGCCGCCTGGGCCGCACGCCTCTTGGAGATATCCTGGTAGAAGCCAAAAAACCCAACCACCCGTCCGTCGGATCCCAGCTGCGGCACGTAGGTCACCTGCCAGGTAACAGCCCCGCCAATATCGTCCGGACTGAGGACAAACCGGCCGCTCTCACCACGCAAGACGGACCGGATGGCTGGCTCGCGACAGGCATAGAGAGGGCCAAAAAGCTCCGGCAACGTTGCACCCGCGACGTCCTCACCGGGGCGGCCGACCATGGCCGCGTAGGATTTGTTATGAAAACGAATGCGCTCTTGATGGTCGCTATAGGCAATCGGGAACGGAACGTTATCCGTGTAGAACCTGGTCGCCTGCTCACTGGCTTTGAGCGCCGCCTGCGCTTCACGATACTCTGTGACATCCGAAAACGACGTGACATAGCCGCCGCCCGGTACGGGCCGACCCTGAAGGCGCACCACGCGACCATCACGCAGACGGGTCTCATAATTGTGCGGACGCCCACCAAGAAGGCGTGCCCGCCGCCGGACGATCTGATCCGGCGTGAGGTGGGGCAAGTTGTGGCGGAAAAGCTCCTCGACCGGAAGGCCGACGCTCAAGAGGTCATCTGGATAGCCAAAAAGCTCTGCATACGCTTTGTTCCAGGCGACCAACCTCCCCTCAGCATCGATCACGGAGACACCTTCAGCGAGGTTTTCGAGCGTGGTCGAGAGAAGCTCTTGGCCGAAGCGCAGCTCCCGCGTGGCATCGCCCATCAGGATCATCACATCGCCCGCCTCGATCCGCCCATTCGACAGCAGCCGAGAGAGGAGAATGTTGGCCGAGGCGTTCCCCAAGACCCGGCTCAGCTTCGTCTCCGCGGCCGCCACCAGTCTTGGCGGTGCCATATCGCGATCTTTAAGCGGAGAAAAAGTAGCAAGCATCTGATCGGTGTCAGCCTCACCCAAAATCTGGACGAGAAGCGCTTTGAGATCGGCAAGCCGGACAGAGCCGCCATTGGGTAGGCTCGGTGACATCGCCGCGAACCGCGCTGCTTCCTCCCTCGCCCTCAGACTGATCGGTGTTAGGAGTGATACCGATATCAAAACGCCGATATTGATCACCAGGGCGAGCACGGCCCCGCGCGTAAAATCATCCGACAACGCTGGCAGCAGCGCCTGGGAAAGCGGCGACCAGTCAAGGAGCTGCCCTTCGAAAAAAGCCGGAGACAATACAAGCAGCAGCCAAGAGATCCCGCCCGCGACAAGGCCCGCCTCGGCGCCGCGCTCGCTCGCGCGGGGGAAGTAAAGTGCCGCCAACAAGAGCGGCGCGAACTGCGCAGCCCCGGCAAAGGACACCACACCGAGCTCAGCAAGGCTGGCGCTCACCGGTACCATCAGTGCAAAGACTGACGACAGCAGCAGCAAAACCGCGAGGGTAAGGCGGCGCAAAAGAAGAACCTGGGACAGCGCTCGCTCACCATCGGTTTTCACCAAAAGCGGCAGGACGAGATCGCTCGCGACCATGGTGCTGAGTGCGATACCGGCGACAATGATCATACCAGCCGCCGCCGCGAACCCGCCGGTAAAGGCAAAGAGCTCCAGAGCCCAGAGCCCCATGCTCTCCGGCAAACTCAGCACAAAGAGATCAGGTGAGGCCGATGGCGTTGCTAGACGCCCGGCCGCGGATACGGGGAGAACGAGGATTGCAAAGATGGCGAGATAGGCCGCAACCCACGGGCTCGCTCTTTCCATTTGGCTTGCCGAGCGCGCTTCCACGACCATGACATGAAACTGCCGCGGCAAGCAGAAAATGGCGAAGCCGGACAAAATCGTCAGGACAATGAACCGGTCAGCAGACGACCCACCAAAGCTTGGCTCGACAGAGATGAGCGCTGGCCGCTCTCCAGAAACCACCGCCATAGCTAGGATCGCCACGGCGGCAAAAGCGACGAGTTTAAAAACACTGTCAAAAGCGATCGCGCCCACAAGGCCAGGATTGGCCTCCGCCATGTCTTTGGTCCGTAGGCCAAAGAAAATCCCAAACCCGCCAAGAACAGCGGCAACCGTTAGCACAAGCGCAGCGGGTCTCGTGGTCGCGCTGCCCGTCACCTCAGCAAAGGTGGACGCCACCGCGATCAACTGAAGCGCAATGTAAGGGATACTGACGATAACGGCGGTGAGCGTCACAAGGGCGGCGAGCCGACCTGATCGTCCGAACCGTCGCGACAGAAGATCCGGGAGCGACGTGGCGCCGTGGGCCTTACCGAGAGCCACCGTCTTGCGGATCAGCCCTCGACCAAAGAGGAAGACGAGGATTGGGCCAAGATAGATCGGCAAGTAATCCCATCCTGAACGAAAGGCCGTTCCGACCGCGCCATAAAAGGTCCAAGACGTGCAATAGATGCCGATGGAGAGCGCCGCCACGATGCCCTCCTCCCCGCGACTTGGCGCGGTTCTTCGCTGTGACCACCATCCAACAGCGAACAAAGCCGCTGCGTAGAGTCCAAGCGCTGCGCCCACAGTCCACGGCGACAAGCGTTTTCTCCCTGCTTATTTATCGTTTTGGCGCAAAGAGTTCCATGGGCTGAAGGGCGACGCAAGACCCACGCTGAACAAAGCAAAGAAAAGGCGGCCATGGGCCGCCCTTTCCTTTTGGTCGCTTGGAAGCGAGACCTAGTGTGCTTGCGCTGCACCCGCACCCGCGGGAACGCGGATCCTCTCCACCATGTCGCGGACGGAGTCCGGCGTTTTTGCGGTGAAGGCTGCGACGCTGAAGGCGACGGCGAAGTTGATCACCATGCCGATGGTTCCGATACCCTCAGGCGAGATACCGAGGAACCAGTGGTCTGCTGTGTTCGGAATGTCTCCAAACCAACCGAACTTGAAGGTCCCGATATAGCTGATGGTGAAGAGGAGGCCCGCCACCATGCCGGCGATCGCGCCTTCTTTGTTCATCGACTTGGTGAAGATCCCCATCATGATCGCTGGGAAGAGCGAACATGCAGCGAGACCAAAGGCCAGGGCCACCACCTGCGCCACAAAGCCAGGCGGGTTGATCCCGAAATAGCCAGCCACACAGATCGCCACCACCGCCGCACAGCGAGCAGCCCACAGCTCCTGCTGGTCCGAGATCTGCGGCAGGTAGGTCTTCTTGAGAAGATCATGGCTCACGGCCGCGGAGATGACGAGGAGCAGACCCGCTGCCGTCGAGAGAGCAGCCGCAATACCGCCAGCCGCCATCAACGCAATCACCCAACCGGGCAGATTGGCCATCTCAGGATTGACCAGCACGAAGGTATCGCGGTCGACATAGACTTCGTTCGCGACATTGGGGTCACCGTTCGAGGTCAGACGGTGTCCGTCGGCTGCCCGTTCTCCCGTGAAGGACGGTTTGCCGCCAGCAAAGGCTGCTCCTGCCGAATACTGAAGAACACCATCACCGTTTTTATCTTCCCACGCATAGAGACCAATGTCCTCATAGCTTTTGAAGTAGGCAGGTGTCTCGGTGGCGTATTCGGTGTTGTTCGTCGTACCGAGGAAGTTGAGCCGAGCGAACGCGCCAACCGCAGGCGCAGTGGTGTAGAGGAGCGCGATGAAGACCAACGCATACCCGGCCGATTTCCTCGCGTCCGACACTTTCGGCACGGTGAAGAAACGAACGATCACGTGGGGCAAGCCAGCGGTGCCGACCATCAAGGCCATGGTGATGGCAAAGACGTCGATCATCGACTTCGAGCCAGCCGTGTACCGGTCAAAGCCAAGGGCAACGAGGCTTTCATCGAGGCGCTGCAACACCGTCTGGCCCGTCTCGCCGACCTCTCCGCCAAGTCCGAGCTGCGGAATAGGATTGCCGGTGACCAACATCGAAATGAAGATCGCGGGGACCATATAGGCGAAGATCAACACGCAATACTGCGCCACCTGGGTGTAGGTGATCCCCTTCATCCCGCCGAGCACAGCGTAGAAGAAGACAATCCCCATGCCGATGATCACGCCCATCTCGATCGGAACATCAAGGAAGCGGGAAAAGACGACACCAACGCCGCGCATTTGACCCGCGACATAGGTGAAGCTGATGACGATCAGTGCAACGACCGCAACGACGCGGGCAGCCTTGGAATAGTACCGCTCACCGATGAAGTCAGGGACCGTGAACTGACCGAACTTGCGCAGGTAAGGCGCAAGGAGGAGCGCCAGCAGCACATAGCCCCCCGTCCAGCCCATCAGGTACACAGAGCCATCATAGCCAGCAAAGGCGATGATGCCCGCCATTGATATGAACGACGCCGCGGACATCCAATCCGCCGCCGTCGCCATGCCATTGGCGACCGGATGGACCCCGCCACCCGCGACATAGAACTCTTTGGTGGAGCCAGCCCGGCTCCAAATCGCGATCCCGATATAGAGGGCAAAGCTCATGCCCACGAAGAGATAGGTGAGAAGTTGCGTGCTCATGACTCACCACCCTCTTCATCGTCATCAACTCCGTGGCGCTGCTCGATCTTGTGGATCGCATGCGCATAGTAGAAAATCAGTCCAATGAAGACGTAAATCGCGCCCTGCTGGGCAAACCAGAACCCGGCGGGCACGCCGAAGATGGCGAGGCTATCGAGCGCATCGCGCAACAGAATGCCAAAGCCGAAGCTGACAACAAACCAGACGGCGAGAAGCCCGCCCAAAAGGCGAACATTCTCCCCCCAATATGAAACTTTGGGCGGGTCGTCGGCGTCGTCTTTGGCCGGTGAATGATTGATCATAGTGGTGCTCACGACGTTTTCTCCCGATTATCCGGACAGAAGGGTCCAATGGGGACGCTACGCGCGGGAGCAAGATGGCCGCCAGACGACTTTGGTCGAAGGTCCCAGCCGAGCCTACGCACCGACATTGGCAATCAAAGGTTCCAAGAATACAGAGCATCTGCTGAACACCCAGCACAGAAGGTCAGCAGCCGGTCAATGGCCAATTTGTATCGCAGGACGCATAGCGAGAGCCGGCGAGCGCACCGCGCTCCCCGGGGATCCCACAACAGACGGATAACTGCAGGGCAGCCGATCAGTTGAAGAGCAGGTTGAAGGAAAAGCGAAGCTGCCATTCGTTGTCCGTTTGACCGGACTCCACCAAATCATAGGCACCTATGTTGATCGTTGCAGCGTCTTTTGACGGAAGGATGATCGTCTTGCCCACGGTCAGGCCGATAGGCACCGTCCAATTGTCCTCCTGCCCCGCATTCCAATCATGCGTGATGATCGCATTGTAGCCGAAGAACCATGGCCCAAGAACGGGCGTCTCCAAATTGTAGTAGGCGATCGGCTGAAGCGTGGTCTCATTGAAGAGATCCTCATCGCCCCACATCTGGGTAACGAGGACACCGTAGGAGAGCGGGCCAGCAAAACCAAAACCCGCGCCGACAAGGCCAGCGCCCCATTCCGACGACTTGGTCGCAGTGTCCGTATGCGTTGGTAGGGAAATCTGAGGCCCGAATCCGAACGTGAACCCCTCTTGGTTGGAGGGGATGAAGATCGCCTGCACGGTGGTATCGCCCAAACCGAACTCGGTGTCTAAGTTCCCCTCGTCCCCAGGCACCGGCGTCGGAACACCGAGCACCGGAACAATACCGCGAAGGAGCACGTTCCCCCACTCCTCTTGAGCCACGGTGGCAATGGGCTGCACTTGAAAATTGTAGAGCGTGTTGTCGCTTTCCGGCCCGAAACCGATGGTGTTCGAGAAAAAGACCCCGTTGATCGACGCCGTCGGATCTTGCGCTTCCCGTTGGGACTCACATTGGAGATCACACTCTTCCTCTTCTTGTGCGTGTGTGATTGAGATCAGTAAGCAAATGGTCAATGCGAACGATCCCAGCCAAATCGCTGTCTTCTTCATCTGCCTTACCCATCCTCCTCTTACATTCGGCATCCAATGGCGGTGCGCGATTGGCTACTTGTCCATCTGCTGACTGATAGGACGCACTTAATTTTTCATACTACGGACTTTATTCCTCTATACTTCCCTACAGGTCTCGGGGATCGACAGGATCGGTGCCATCGTTAATCTCGGTAGGATCATCACGTCCGTCGCCATCCGAGTCGGCTTTGTAGGGAAACGTTCCGAGTGCAACCTCACGGTCATTGGGGATGCCATCGCCGTCAATGTCAGGGTCATCTTTGTCTTCGATGCCGTCGCGATCTGTATCTTCCCAACGCGTTGGATCACTTGGGTATCCATCGAAAGCATCCTCGACACCATCTTTGTCACTATCGACAGCCAAAGGAACATCAGCACCAACCCATTCAGTCGCCCAGTCGAATGTCCGTCCACTCATCATATTGGCGGCATAGGCGGCGGTGTATTCTGTCATATGGTACGGTCGCTGCTCGTTCGGCGTGCCAAGATGAGGACCAGGGTTCCATCCCTTCACCTGCAAAACGCGCTGTGCGAAGGACATGCTCAGCTTGTCTGTCACCGTGAGCTGCGCTTGCATGGTTGGCGACAACCAAGCGCAAGCCATAATCGCTGCCTGGAGCTCTTGGATCTCTCGATCGTTGTAGTGGCGCCGAAGCTCCTCAATGTGCGCGGCTGTCACCCGACCGGGCAACGTCCCTGCGTCCCGGGCGAGCCGAAACGCTGCCTTCTCAGCATCGGAGAAGAGGTCAGAACGTTCAAAATCCATGAGAGCATGAATCCGCTCGATCACCGGTTCCCGTTCATCCACCGGAATCACACCTTGGAGATAGTCTTCCTCAACTGTGTAGTAGACGCCATATGCTCCGTGGACCTGACAATGGGTGCAGCCGCTCGCGAGATGAAAGATGAAGAAGAGGTCCATTTGGAAGTTCACGTCGAATGCGCGGTCCTTCCACGAGTAGAACTTCTCCAGGTATGACGTCCCAATCGACGTGGCCCGGAGCCATTCCGTATCAAGCATATGGCGGTCACTGGGCGGATATCGGGTCTCCGCGACAACAGCGGGTTGGAAGTAGGCGTAGTCGTAGGCCGCCACATCAAAAGGGGGCGTGCTTTCAGGCGGTAAATTCTCATCGCGTGAGCCCGGCCGACGCCAGCGGGAGTAATCCTCTGGATAGTGATCGAATGGCTCCTCAATGCCATCGGTATCACCGTCAAATGTTACCGGTGAGATGTCATATCCCGTCAGATAATTGATCCAATCGGATGTAAAGACGGGGTTCACCGCACGCAGATTGTCCGTTTCCCACTGAGACAGGATTTCTTCCGCTGCTTGCTTAATCGCATCGCCGACAAATGGACGTGCACGCTGTTCTTCGGGACTGCTGGATGCGTTCTTTCCCAACTCCCAACCCACGCTCGAAAGATTGGTGGTGGCCCAGTCAATGGTTTCTTGATCGGTGGGGATGGGTGTGACGGTATCGTGGACGGCGTTGATGGTATTGACGACCGTGAGCTGTATCAGTTCGACAATCTGCCGGTCGATAAAGTGCATCCGCAGCATGGCATGTGTGTCGGCATCAACTTTGGACGGAAGCTGAGCATTTTGCCGAACGAATGTGTAAGCAGCGCGTATGCGAGAATCTTGGATCGTCTCCACATAGTCCGGACGCCACACAGCCAGAATGTCATCCAACGGAACACCCATCAGCGACAACTGATAAGCAGCACGTGCCTGAAAATGGCTGCTCTCATTTAAGATGTTTTGAAAGAGCGACATCTTCCATTTGGTTTCAGCGTCAAACATCATATCGGTATGGATAATCGCATCGGCGATCAGTACACCATCATAGAGATCGCGCAAATTGCTGATATCGATCTTGTGACGATCGTAGAACGGCATCGCTACATCCACGGAGGGCGGCGGCGGAGCCGCATCAGCTGCGACGGTGTGTCCAAGGAACACCGCAGAGGCAAGGAAGGCAACCGGTCTCATTCTACTCACCATCTTTGCTCAGTGTCAGAAACATTGTGTTGGTGTTCGCTGCGTGCGTGGGAACGGACTGAAGCGTATCCCAGTGCTCAACGATCTTCCCGTCCTCACCCCAATAGTACATGTCGACCGCTGCGATGCCGAGATCCGCCGGATCCTCCGTACTCAAATTTCGGAAGTTGACATGCGCCATCGCAAAGTTGCCAACCACGGCGACCTTGTGAACGTCGATAGCGACGGGGTATTGCTTGGCCGAGCTCGCAAACAGCATCGCCAAAGGCTGGGGCCCATCTGGCAGCATGGTGCTGTGCTGGATGTACTGATCCGAAACATAGTTCCGAACCGCTTCGATCGTCGGCTCAGACTCGAGGATCTTGTAGAGATCGATGATCTGTTGCGCGCGCCGCGCGCCCTCGTCGTCCGCCACGAAAACATGCGTTTCAAAGTCGGTAGGAACGCTTTGAAGATAGATCAACTCCTGATCACGCGATTTCGTCGGCTGTTGCCGCGCTGGACTCCCCGAGGCTTGAACGTCAGTATTCCGCCGACTGGATACATCGTCTAATCCCAACGCCATGCTCACGTCTTCGCATGAGACAATAGTGAAAACAGACAACGCCGCAGCAATTATCGTACTTTTTGACCTATTCATTGTATACATATCGCACCCAATGATCTTTTTGCTGAAAACGACTAATATCGAATTCCGAACGGCAAGTATCCCGGTCGAGTTCGACAAAGATTGCTAACATTCCCCATGTCGCGCGATAAAGCCCTCGCCATGCGCATCACATGCGCAAGGATCGATCAACAAGGGCGCAAGGCCAGGAGAACCAGCACCTACGGCGTGTCAGGAGTGTCTCGGGGGCCCTTGCGGGTGCCGGTGCCATGGCTCTTGGCACGGAACCCATGCGTGCCCTCGACGGCTCGTTGCCAATGATCAGATGTGAATGCGTGTCACCGCATGATCATCCGAACACTAGACCAAAATCATGGGTTCTGATTCATCCGCATGCTCATCTACCTGCGCTCCCACCGACTTCAGGGCACGAATGAACTCTTGAGTCTTTTGCGTCCGGTGGATGTCAACATGGGTCACCGCCCAACAGGAGACTGAAGGCAAGTCCAAGGACGGTAGCACCTTCACCATATCAGGCGTCGACTGAGCAATGTGATCGGGCAAGATACCAATGCCAAAGCCATCGATGATCGACCGGAACACGGTTGTCCGGCAGTTGCTACTGAAAACGATGTTTGGCTCCTGCCCGCCAATATCAGCGAGGAAACTGGTTAGCCAGTCGGTAGGCTCTGATCTCGCCGAGCGCGTGGCACAAACGATCTTATGCTCGAACAATTCGTACTCGTTATTCGGCATACCAAACTGCTGAATATAATCCGTACTGGCATAAAGATGGTTGGTGAAATCAACGATAGGAATAATGACGTAATCATCCGCTGTCGGCTTTTCTCCGCCCCAAAGGACAATGTTGGCCTCAGCCAGTTCCAATCCAGGAAACTCCTCCGTCGCCGTATACCGAACACTGCAATCCGGAAAGCGCTCTTGAAAGATCTCAGCGGCACGCAGCACCAGTGGAGACAAAGGACCAGAGGCACACACCGACACTTCGCCGGAGACCCGGAAAGCTTGGTTCTGAATGCGCCCAAGCAGCTCGTTATAGCTCCGCTCAATGTCCAGCGCCGACTTCAAGAACTCCTCGCCGATTTCGGTGGGCGTGTAGCCTTGCCGATGGCGATGGAACAGCTTCTCACCCAAAGCCAATTCCAAAGAGTCGACGTAGCGAATGATGGTCGCCCGATGCACGCCAAAGGCAGCAGACGCTGCAGACACAGTACCAAGAGTTCCAACAAGGTAAGCCGCCCTAAATTCAGCCCAGTGTTTCATAGCATCACACCCTCTTAGCAGGCGCGTCACATCCACGTGGAAAGCTGCACGAACACGACAGTATGGTCACAGGCCGCAGCAACACGATGGAGCAACACCCGATATCTCGTCACCTCACCGACAAGAGGTTTAAGTTAGCAAGGCCCAAGCTGAATTCATAGTGTCGATTCAATGGGAAGACGTGATGCCGCAACAATAGCACGTCCACGTCTGGTTCCAGATGATCGATAATCGGCGAGTCAGGGCGTGCACGTCTCAAAGGCAGACGGTGTGCAGACGAACCAACATCGGCCCACTCAACCTATGGCAGCGAAAGGAGCAAAGACGCCATGGTCCGAGCGCAATAGCTGAACCGGCGGCTCAACCGAACCAATATCGCTGGCTGATGAACCGTATCAAAATTATCCGTGCTCGATAGCGCCGGTGCGCTAAAAGTTCAGTTGGGCAACAAACTGCACGCGGATGCCCTCGCCCTCATCGCCGTTCACGTCCTCTCGCGTGATGTAGATCGCCTCTGCACCGAGGTTGAGGTTCTTGACGGGCGTCCAAAAGACGTTGCCTGCGGTCTTAAGGCTGTAAGACAGGGCGTCAGGCTCCGCGAGAACACCCTGATCAAAATCAAAGACACTGATGTAAGCGTTGGAGCGCCAAGCGCTGGCCCACCAGTGCTGAAAACCGACATAGCCAGCGAGCACACCGGTCGCCTCGATATTGCCGTCTTCGTCGACGACGCCCTCGAGCCCGACGCTTCCAAAGCCTGCATATTGCTTAGCAAAACCCGCGCCTACCTGGCCGCCAAACAACAACGCATCCTTTGAATGAAGGACTGGAATGCTGACCCGGCCGGTCAGGCTACCGCCACCGGTAAAGGTTTTATCCGTCGTCGACTTCAGCTCGAGCCCAAGCCCCGTGAAGCGCACATGCCCCCACGCCCCGGTTCGCTCGATATACCCCACAACGTTGGGCACCGACTCAGAGGCAAACTCGGACTCATCACCGGACAGATCACCTGCCGGATCCTCAAGGCCGATGGCCCATTTCCAATTCTCGCCAATCTCATCATACCACCGCACACCGGGTGTACGGAAGACAGGTGCGCCATGGGGGCCGAGCAACTCCACAACCTCCGGAATTGAGCTGAGATCAGTGAACAAGGACCAAAACTGGCCAGCTTGGAATTTTCCGATCCCGACGGCTGCGTGACGGATACGGACACCATAGTCGTTGTCGAACTCATCGCCTCCATCGCCGAAGAAATCGAACTCAACGAAGGCTCTCACCAGGCCGAGATCCGAATCTCGGCGATAGTCAAAGTTCAGCTGCGTATCACGAACGTTAAAGCCGAGCTGCTCGGTTCCATCTTCTAGCGCACCGTCTAGGGGGATTGTGTAGGGCACAGCGTTTCCCTGAATACCAATATTATCAATATCGTAGTCAAGTTGCGCCCGCGCAAAACCACCAATGCGGAAGGATCCAGCGTCCCCGGGGATGGTGATGGACCGTTCAAAGTCGCCAGGCCTCACAGTCGCAGAGTCCGGATAACGCCCAATCCGATAGTCAGAGACTCGATCATCTTGGACATCCGCAGCATCGTTGTCCGGGCGACTGGGTTGAACGGTCTCGACCGCTACTTCTCCCGTATACGGCGCATCAGATACTCCGGTTTCGCTTTTGAGCCGATCAATCTCGTCGGACTGGCTCTCTATCTGAACCGCTTGCTCTTCGACCGTCTTCGTCAGCGCTTCGAGTTGATCTTTGAGAAGCTGAAGGGCCTCGTCATCGGATGAGGTTTCCGCGAAAGAGGCGCCAGGGCGAGCTACGGCCAACACCAAGAGACAGAAAAAGAACGGGTGCCAACGAAGGGGTCTTGTCGGCGCCTCTGGTTTTTTCGCTCCATGTTTGTTGCGACGTATCGGCATTATACGTGTGCAGCCTAACGACAACATTTTCGCTCCCACAACAACCCTGCCCTCGACCCAAGCGAAAGCCAGATCCAGCTTGCTCAACCATGACTGAAAAGTTTGTCTAATCGTACGCTTGCGCACCAATCGAGCGCGCTCAAGCGTCGCTAGCGCACATCAGATGTGCGCCAGGAGCGATTTAATCGATCCCTACACTGGCATATGCAAGATCGCGTGATCGATACGTTAGAATATCAAAGACAATTCACGCCTACAAGTGACCATCCATGCCCGCACACTCTGATGTCGCGCGCCCGTCGTAGAAGGCAAGCATTTGAGATAGGTCGCTTTCGGAACAATGACGGAGCCATCGAAAACTGATGAGAGAGCAACAATTCCTCCCCTCACCCCCCAAATTGGTGGGGTGCCTAGCGGCCACTGGTATCCTTCTTTTGAGTGGTATGGGGCATGCGGCACCACCACAGCAGCCGACAACATCTCAAGAGCAAGATCTGAATCAGCGGAACAGCATTCCGCAAAACGTCGAAACAACGATCATCGCATCAACTGATGCTGATCGGGCACGCGCCCAACAAATTATTGAAATTTATGATATTCTGGCGTCCGATCCGACCCCAAAGAAACTGAGCGGCTATCTTTCTGATCGCTATATCCAGCATAGTACGATGGTCCCTGATGGATATATCGGTCTAGCGATGGTCTTTTCATCGTCAGTTGCTCAGTACCCCGTTGAGATCGACGTCCACCGCATTATGGTGATGGGTGACTGGGCGATGGCGCATGTCAACTTCCGGAACCTCGATACAACCGCTACGGATGACTTGGGAACTGCCGCGGTCGATATCTATTTGTTCGGACCCGATGGAAAAGTCGCCGAGCACTGGGATGTTCTGCAAACCGTCCCGACACACTCGGTGAACCCGAACGGAATGTTTCTCCAAGTCTACGGAGGAGAGTAAAACAATGAAAACGTTGTTCCTTACGGCTACGACCGGCTTGCTTGCTGGCCTCTCCATCGCCTGTGCATCCAATGCCGACGTGCCGCCCGAACCTCCGGCCAAGGACATCGCGACGCCCTACTACGACCGCCACAAAATCGACATCAGCAACCTTCGAGACTTCTATGATGGCCTGCTCATGGGTGATGCTATCATTCATGCAGATGCGATGTTTGATTCAGAAACG
>JBCDLG010000048.1:0-24017 GCA_038745625.1 Pseudomonadota bacterium
ACAACGCGAACACTCGCGGGCTCCATCCCTTTTCGGATCCGCGCGCGCATCCAAAAGAGCATCCCTGTACCAATCATGGTGCATCCGCTGAGCCCAGCGAAAAAGAACATCCAGCGGATCGCCCAATGGTCATAGCGCATGAAATGAGCACCCTCGAGCCATGAGGATGCGAGCCGACCTGGCCCAGGCTGGAAGTCCTTGAGCAGGCTCCCCGTCGCGGTATCGAAGGTGACACTTCCGGTCGCACGCGCAACGCGGCCTTGTGCAAACGCGTGCTGGACCATGACCATGGAACTGGAGTCGCCTGCGTTCATTATACGGAAGAAATCAGCGCGCGCCTCCTTTCCATCACGCCTCGTCCACAAACCTTCGGCGCGCTCGATAAAACGATCCATAGATTGCGGCTTTTCACCAAATCCGCCTTCTATTTCCGGGGCATAGAACCCGACACGGGCTTCGTTATAGGCAGCACGGTCTCCCCCGAATGGCACCGACAAGGCATCGGGAATGTAAATCAAACCAAGGATTAAAATTCCCGAAAGCGGAAAGAGTATATGAGACGGCAACGCGATCAGCGCCATGAGGTTATGGAGATCCAGCGTCGAACGCCTCACATTCTTCTTGGGGCGGAAGGTGAAAAAGTCCTGGAAGATCTTGCGATGAATGAAGATGCCAGAAACCACCAAAACAAGCAGGGCGATAGAGGCCAAGCCCACAATCCAATAGCCAAGCCCCATCCAGCTCAGATGTAAGCTGTAGTGGAAGGGATAGAAAAACCCCGACGCACCGTAGGTGTTGGTGAGCTCAACCACCTCTCCGGTCAGCGGATGAAGATAGGCGTTCACGCGCTCGTCACCACCAAAACGACCATAGCGTATAAGCGGCATACGGTCGGTTGGGCGTGAGAAGAAGATCTGCTCCGACGGCGCGAATGTTGCCTCTTCAATGATTGGCATCACCACGGGGTCAAGCGGACCATCAATTTCGGTGATGCTCCTCAGCTCAGGCTGCATCCATTTGTTGATCTCCAGATGAAAGACCGTGAGCGTGCCCATCCAAAAGATGGCAAAAAGAATCCCGGACACCGCAATCCCGATCCAGGTGTGAAGCCAAGCCATCGACTTTCTGAATTCAGCGGTGATGCGCATACGGATGCCTATCCTGGGGCGAGCTGAGACGTGAAAAACGTTGAAGCGATGGTAAAGCCTACCATACCAAGCGAAAGCAGCACCAACCGGCAGCTCGCCGCAGTCCAAACCACAAGGCCAACAAAAAGAAGAACACCGGCTATGAAGGTCATGCCGGTCGCGTCACCTGGCGGCACGCCAAGGCTCGAGAGCAGTAAACTCCCGACAGCGACGAAGCTCTTCGCCGCCCAAAACCCACAAATCGTTCCAATCAGAATACGAACCATCCGATCGACAGCCCTCGGCATCGCTCCGATGTCCCAACGCACCCTCATCGCGTCCCACTCAAGAGGCGCAAGAGGCTGGGCTTGAATGCCAAGACCATCGCGACAAAGACAGCTGAACCGGCAAGGGTCAGTGGCCAAAGAAGCATCGCGAAACTGGCGCCATCACGAGCGAAGAGCGGCGCGCAAGACAGCACAACACCGCACCATCCGACGACGCGAAACCAGGCAGGCGTCGTGACGCCCGTATCCGAAATACTGACGCGGCGCATGTTTCGAGGCTGGCTCAGCGCGAGCAAGACGCAGCCACCTATTGAAAGCACCACCGCGGCCGCCAGGAGCGCAAGATCAATCAGCAACGCCATTGTGCAGCCATCCCAGCTTGAGCCAACGCGCCACGATCCTGGCTGATGGCACGTATCAACGGCAAGCCATGCTCACCGCTTGTGGCATCCTGACCTCGGTTGCACTTGTCATCGCCGCGCCTCTCCCTGACAGCCATGGGCCCAAGCTCTGGGCGCAGTTGAACGGCGATCCTCGAACGAGCCGGAATCGTGTACGAATTTCTCTTATATGTTGTTTTTGTTGGATATTTTTCGGGACATCTTGTCACGAACACGTGTGCGAAAACCCCCTTGCCTTTCGTTATTAATTGCTATTCTCAATAACAGTACGCCGTACTGAGTCAAGGGCGTCAGTTTGGATAGGGACTTCAATCATGCATTTGAGAACCAGGTGGGTATCGGGGTTGGCGATCGCCGCTGCGTGGGCGGCGCAATCGACCGCCCTTGCGCAAGGAGATGGCGCTGAGAATGAGAGACAACGCGCCGGCGTGTCGGGCTCTGGCGATGAAATCGTCGTCACAGCGTCTCGCCGCCCTCAGGAGATCAACAAAATCGCGAGGTCGGTGATCGTCATCGGGCCTGAGTTGATCACCGAGAACTTGAACAAGTCTTCCAACATCAACGATCTCATCAGCGCGGCGATCCCTGGCTTCGGCCCACCGATTCAAAACGATATTGTGCGTGCTCAAACACTCCGGGGGCGGACACCGCAGTTCCTGATCGATGGTATACCGCTCGGTTTCAACGGTGGTGCAGGTTTTGGCTCAAGTGAGCTTGCCAAGTTCGACCCCGAAATCTTGGGGCGGGTCGAGGTCCTCTACGGGCCGAACGCGGTCTACGGTGCCGGCTCAACAGGCGGGGTCATTCAGTTCTTCACCAAAGAAGCATCAAGCGAGCCGATTGAGATACGCCTGAGGCAACAATTCTCAACCTTTTTCGCAGCTGACAATCCGTTTGATGACGAATCTCTGAGCTATAAGACGACGATTGGTGCGAGCGGCACCGTCAATAAATTTGACTACGTCTTGAACTACAGCTTCGATTCGGTGAACGGCATCATTGATGGAGAAGGCGATCTCAATAACCCTGTCTTCTATGGGTTCGAAGATGAGAAAACGTTCTTCTCAAAAGTGGGCTTCAACATCACCGAGACCCAACGCATTGAAGCGTTCTACAACAACCAAGAGCTCAACCCCGACGGCCGAAACTATCTCGTGTCGATTACGGATGATGGCCGAGCGATCGGACAGGAGGATCCCAACCAACTGGCCTTCAACTATGGCAGCGACAACGAGCCCATAAACGAGAAAGAGTTCTGGAACGTTCGCTATACGAATGATGCCCTGTTCGGAGGCTCTCTCCTCCTGCAATACTATGGCCGCGATGAAGAAAGGATCAGCGAATTCATCGACTTGCGCCTCAACGCGCAAGCGCCAACCTGGCCCGAGGAGTTCCCTGACAATTACCAGTCTTTCTTCACCGATGAGGGCTACGGCATCAGGTCTCAGTATGCTCGATCGATCACGGATCGTTTGAACATTCTCGTTGGTGTTGACTATGATGAGCAAGAACGCGCATCCGATGCGGTGGTTTTCGAAATCACTCCCGACTTCGATGACACGCGCCTGGTCTCCACGCCAATCGATCAGGGCAGGTTCCTCTTCCCGGTCAAGCTCGAAACGCTGGGCATCTTCGGGCAAGGCGAACTTGAGTTGAGTGATCGGTTGCGCCTATCGGGCGGTCTTCGCTGGGAAGATGTCTCTTTCGAAATAGGTGGTGGACGCCGTATTTTCGAGCGAACGCTTGATGACGAGGGCAACCAAGTGTCGCGTGCTGGCGGCAGTGGTGACAATGATGGTATTGCCTGGAACATCGGTGTGAGTTTCGATGCCACTGAGTGGCTCACGGTGTTTGGCAATTTCTCTCAAGGTTTTGAGCTTCCAAGCCTCGCGGGCATCGCTGGCCAGGTCCCGCCGGACCAAGCCCTGGTCAGCTCCGATGCAATCGATCCACAAGTCGTCGACAACTACGAAATCGGTTTTCGGGGCGCCTACGGAATATGGGACTACTCGATCGCCGGTTTCTATTCTGACTCAGAGCTTGGTCAGAACTTTCTCTATAACCCGGAGACCTTGGCTGGCCAGTTCAACCGCGCCCCGCAGGAAAACTATGGCTTTGAAACGGTCATTGGGGTCAATCCAACCGACGTGCTTCGCCTTTCCGCCGCGTTCAGTTGGAACGATGGTGACTTTGAAAATGAAGGCGATGGGCTCGGCTCAAGACCCCTCAGCGGCCTTGATGTGCAACCCTATAAGCTCGTGATCAACGCCAACTACGACGTGAACGATGATCTTCAGCTCAATGCCCAAATACTCAACGTGGGCGATCGGGACCGGGCGTTTGACGAAGGCGTCGATGCTTATCCTTTCGAAGGCTACACGCAGGTTGATGTCGGTGCTTTCTACGACGTGGGCCCCGGCACGCTTGGGGTTCAGATCACCAACCTTCTCGACAAAGACTACATCACGGTCGGCAACCAGACCTATGTGAACAACCTCATCTTCGCACCGCGCGTGGTCGGGGCTCCTGGTCGCCAACTGATCGTAGCCTACAACCTGACCTTTTGAGGTCCTGCTTGTCGTTCCTGATGCCTCCCAGCCGCCCTGAGAGCTGCTAAGCATCTGTTGCGAAACCGGGGCGGAGCTGCATAGGCTCCGCCCGCTATGGCTGGAAAGCGCACACGCTGGCAAATTTCAGAAGAAGAGATCCTGCGAGAAGGCCTTTTTCTCGCTCGGGAGGTCGGTCTTGAGTTCTCGATGCGTCAACTCGCTGATCGACTGAACACCTGGCCCAACGCCATCTATGTCTACTTTAAGGATAAACGGGAGTTGCAAATTGCTCTCATCGACGAGATCTTCCGGGAGTATCTTGAAAAGGTACCTGTTGAAGAGCTTCTCGACTTCAATGTGCCCTGGGACGAGCGCTTCCGATACGTTGCAACCACACTTTATGATCATATGACAGACTATTACCGCGCCGGTTATCTCATCTCGCATTTTGGAATGGTCGGCACAAAGAGCGGGATGGATTTCTTTCGCGCACTGTTCGCCATTGCGTTTTCGGTGGGTCTCCCCATCGAACGTGCCGTGGCGATATTTCACGCTGCCTCGACATATGTCCTCCAAATCATCGAACTTGGATCAGCAGGCAAACAAAATATCTCCAACAGCGATGCTCTCGATTTTGAAAAACTCAGCGATGGTCTGCCGGACGAGTTGAGCAAACCGATCATCAAAGTGATGAACCAAGGTGCCCGTGATCGCCTGATCAACGGTGTCGACGCCTTTATCCTAGCAGCTCAGACTGAGGCTGGACAATCCGTAAAAGGATGAAAGCTCTTCGACCTGCTTTGGCGGCTCTTAAGAAAGATCAACCCAGGAAAACGTCAACACGATTCGTGCTGCTTGGTGGGGCCGAAGGTGGAGAGCAGATGCTCCCCACCTTCGTCTTTGATGGTCAGAACCGGAAGCTGACATCAAAACCGTAGGAGAGCGGACGACCTTGGAAGCCTAGATCAAAACCCGTTCCCGCAAACTCAGCCGGGTTGAAATCGACGTAATACTCTTCATCCAGCAGATTGCGCGCCCAAAGCGATGCGCTCCACGCGTCTGTGCGAATGGTCCCACGAAGATTCAGCAAGTCAATCGGATCACGGACATCCTGGTTGTCGATTTGCCAATAGCGATCGCCTTGACGCTCGTAGTCCAGCCGAAAAACGCCTTCCAGATCGGTGGTGATCGCATGCACATACTGCGCGCCTAAACTGACAGTGTACTCCGTTGTTTTAGGCGATCGGCTTCCAATCACGTCGTCTGTGTCGACACCGGCCCCCGTCAGGAAGGTCTCAAGATCCGCATTGCCAATATCTTTGATTTCAGAGTCGACATAGCCAACACCGCCATAGAAAGTCAGTGCATCGGTCGCGACGACTTGGAAGTCAAAGTCGATCCCCGCGATATCCACCTCGCCCAGATTGGAAATGATCTGTGATCCAGTGGATATGTCGACAAAGAAGAACTGGAAGTCTTCGCTCTCTGACAGGAAACCGGCCAGGTTGGCGGTCACGCGGCCATCCAAGAACTGCGTCTTGAGACCAAGCTCATAGTTCGTAAGCGTCTCATCATCGAATTCCTCGAGCACCACGCCTGGGGCATTGAAACCGCCCGACCTGAAACCAGTGCTGTAGGTGAAGTAACCAAGGATATCGTCTGCGATATCATAGCTCGCCGTGACCTTGGGTTGGAACGAACTGAACGTATCGCTACGCTCCGATCCCGGAGCAGCAGGATCGACCTGCTCTCGTTCATCCTCGTCGTAACGCGCACCCACTTGGACCACGAGCCGATCGGTGACATCGAGCTCCGCTTGGCCAAACAGCGCCCACGCGGTGTTGTCGTTGTCCTCGCCGCGGTCGACGAGAATGATGCCATCGTGGAACTGACCAGGATCATTATCGATATCAACGAAGACGCGGGTTAGGAGGTCTCGCTCCGTCTCCAGATAATAGGCGCCAGCGATCCAGCGGAACGGCTGATCATCCGGCGAGACAAAGCGAAGCTCCTGACTGAGGAGTTCGACGTCGAGGTTTTGGCCCTGCCCGAGATTGAAGCCGCCAAAGATCCCCGACGGCTGGGTTGGGTTGGAGAAGTCGAGATCGGCGCGATAGGCCTCGGTAAGATCCGTATACCCAAGGATATAGGTCGCTGTTGCAAAAGGCGTCTCCCAATCCACCTTGCCGGAGATCTCGAAGATCTCGCCATCGGTCACGCCTGGAAAATCCGATGTCGGCGCAAAGACATCATTGGTATCGCCAGACCGAAAAAGAGGAACAGCTCCCGAATTGGGGGTGTTATCGACAACCGTGTCATAGCTCGATCCTGCTTCGAACTCGTTGTACGACGCACGAAGGTCGATGGTGATGTCATCGGTCGGAAGAATGGTCAGCTTACCGCGCAAGGAGTAGTCAAACTCAACGTCGTCGACATCCTCGTTTAAGAAACTGTTTTCAATCAGACCCTCGGTCTCGAAGTATGAGCCCGAAACCCGGAACAAAACGCGATCTTCGATAATGGGACCACTGACCCCGGCTTCGGCCCGATAGCCTGTGCCATTGGTGATACTGCCATTGACAAAGCCCGTGAACTCATTCGTGGGCTGCTTGGTCACGATGTTGATCGCACCGCCAATTGCATTCCGTCCGTATAGCGATCCTTGCGGACCTTTCAAGACCTCAATCTGCTCGACATCGAACAGCGGCATCTTGAACTGCTTTTGGTTGTTCTGAGGCACCCCATCGATGATGATGGCGACCGGCGCGTCCGCATTGTTGATCTGTGTCACACCGCGGATCACAACGAAGCTGTTGAGATAGGTGAACGAGTCATCGAACGTCAGGTTGGGCGTCAGGCTAACGAAATCCTCCGTTGTCCGAATGCCGGCGTCCGCGATCGTCTCCGCTGTAAAGACATTGACCGCCGATGCCACCTCCTGGAGGCTTTGCTCCCGCAGCTGTCCCGTCACCACAATGGTGTCGACAGACGAATTGCCGCCGGCATCTTGTGCATGAGCCGCCGTGATCTGAACCATCGCGGCCACGCCGCTCAAGATCGTCGCCTGCAACAGACTTGATTTCTGATATGTCTTTCGTGTCACCGTCATCCCGCTCTCCTCTTCACATCCTGCCCATGGTGATTTGTGCCTCCGATCATTCAGTCAGCTGCTGAATGGGGACGAAGTCATGGTCCACGCCAAAGGCCCTCGGCCCCACATGCCTCATGGCCGTCGGAGTCTTCAGAAGGCTAGGCGCCGCGACCGCGATGACCTTCACCCGTTGTCCATATTGGAGGGTTTCGGTCGGAATAGGGTCGGCCGTTTCGCGATCAATGATGGTGATGAGATCTGGCACGCTGGCACGAACAGCGCCGCGCTCGGTCGCCACCAAGTTCTCGTTTTGAAAATCGATGGTCATCACACGTGAGGTCTCCGCCAGCCCTTTGATTTTACAAGTGCCTAACGAAAAGCCTCCTTCTGTACGCCGATGAACATCGACGATTTTGCCATCGAAAATCTCACGCGCATATCCGTAGATGGTTGAGCGGCAGAGCCTGTCCAAAAGAGCAGAGACCGGATCACCATGTTGGCGTCCATGGGCAATGGCCCGGCCGATCTCAAGGGCTTCAGTCAACGTGTTGTGGATGGTCGCGGACTTGGCTTGCGCTCCGGTCATGGGATAGCCGGAGACGACGCAGCTCATTCCCATCTGTGTGGCGACGACACGGACGAAGGATTCCGCACGGTCCGCCGTGTCCGTCTCAACAACGACAGCGTTGAGGTGTTCATCGACGACCACGAACGGCGTGGGGTGAACACCCTCAAAATTCATCACCACCATTTGGATAGCGGGAAACGCTCGCCCCATCCCGTCGGCATTCAAAAGCGGTAGGCCGAGCCGAGCGGCCGCGACGATCGGCAAGGTCGAGTTGATCCCGCCGATCTCCACGGGCATCAGGGCATCAATGGGGCGCCCCAAACGCTCTGCCATCCGCGCCACAGCATATTCGATGTCGTCTCCGGAGATTGCCTTTTCCACCAGTACCGTTGGTGCACCGAGCATTGCGACAAAGCAAACAGTGGCATCGTCATTCAGCGTCGAGGGATCAACAATGCGAGGATGACCATATTTTTGAATGGCGTTCTGGGCCATCAGTCGACCGATGTAGGGATCGCCGCCGCCGCCTGTTCCCAGGAATGCTGCGCCCCGGGCAAAGTCGACGAGATCATCCTCTGACAGAACAAGCGTCTTGGGCGACCGGGCCTCGCCGGGTTGGGTATGAGAGAAGCCCGCCATCATTGCCCTCCTGCTTCGGCCAAAGGACCAACAACTTTCACGCGAACGCGCACAGCACCGCCGGGCATATAGCTGAGGGGCACCTCTTCGACGTCCATCACTTCAAGAGCATCCGCCCCAGCGCCAGCACTCTGTGCCTGCCTTTTGGCCTCATCGGTCGCCTCACTGAGCGCCTGATCGCGACCAATGTCCGCATAGGAATAGACCCGATCCACCTCCCCGCTGATCAGCGCGATCGAGGCTCCGATAGCGTTGGCTACGTCGGCGTTCTCGCTCGTGATCACCTCAGAGACACCGGCCAGTGGTCTGTCGATCAACACTTTACCGCCACCCACCATGATCAGCTTAGCCGGGTCCGGATTGGTTTTGATCCGATCGACGCCGTCTTCGACCATCCGATGGATTTCGCATACGGCCGCCTCGACCATCTGGTCGTCAAGATGACGTACACGGTCGCAATCACCGATATCGGCATATCCAGCAGCCACTGCAATGTCCGTGGCCGTCAAGGTTGATCCACCGAACACCAAAGCCTCTTCGTGCAGGCGGTATCCGACAGACTGCGGACCAATGCGAACTTGACCATCCTCAACGCGAATATGGCTGCCGCCGCCCAAGCCAATCGCCAATATATCTGGCATACGGAAATTGGTCCGGACCCCGCCGATATCGACACTGGTCGACGACTCACGCGGGAACCCGTTGGTCAGCACACCGAGATCGGTGGTCGTCCCACCAATGTCGCAGACGATTGCCTCGTCAAGCCCGGACAAAAGTGCGGCCCCTCGCATACTATTGGTCGGACCTGATGCGAAGGTCAGGACGGGATACTTTTCAACAAAACTGGATGCCTTCAACGTCCCGTCGTTCTGCGCGATGTAGAGTGGCGAGGACAGATCAAGGCGGTCGAGTGCCGCCTTAAACCCAGCGATCGTGGTCTTGGCCAAGGACGACAAGGCCGCGTTCATCACGCCTGCGTTTTCGCGCTCCAAAAGCCCAATGCGCCCAATCTCCGACGACAGCACAACGTTACAATCGGGATGCTCCGTGAGCACAATATCACGGGCGCGCGCTTCCAGCTCATTGTTGACAGGCGCGAACAAGCCCGAAATGGCCACGGCCTTGATGTTGGCTTTGCGCAACACCTTGGCAGCCTCGGCCACAGAACTTTCATCAAGCGGAGCGTTTGTGCTTCCATCGAACTGCAAACCACCACGCACCATATAGCGGTGATTACCGATGACCGCAGCAATATCAGATGGCCAGCCCGAAAGGGGCGGCAGCGCTTTTGCTGCTGGAAGGGCAATACGGATGACCCCCACCGTATCGAGGTCCAGCCTCTGCACAAACGCATTGGTAAAGTGGGTGGTCCCGATGGACAGCATAGAGATGTCATCTGGCGACACCGCGCTGCGCTCAATCACCTCAGTGATCGCGGCAAAGACGCCATCGTCCACCGACGGCGTGGTGGCAGTCTTGCAAGATGCGACGACATTGGCCCCTTGCATCAACGCGGCGTCGGTGTTTGTACCGCCTACATCAACGCCAATACGATAGTCTTTGTGACCGCCCGACAAAACCACTCTGCACCCCTTCGCTTGGGAAGCCCTCACCCCCGCAAGAAAGTCGTAGCGTAGCGACGACAAAGTCCGTGTAGAGGCCGAAAAGATGGTAGCCTGGCGGCGGGGCTGGTAGTGTCCAAAAATCCGCTTTTTCGCCGACTACTAATTTTAAGAGTTAGCTCAGCAGGCCATCCATGCGGCGGGCCTTATCCACCGCCTCGGTACGGCTCCGCACCGACAGCTTTTGATAGATCTTCTTCAGGTGATAACGCACCCCGTGCTCCGTCATCCCGATCACCAGAGCGATCTCTTTGTCGGACATTCCGGTCGAGAGCTCGCGAATGACCGTGATCTCTTTCTCGCTGAACAGTCGGGCATCTTGATCGACGCTGAAGGTGTTTTGCCGCTTGGTCCGCAGATCATCGAGACGCGACAGCACCGTCTTCGCAGCCGGCGGATCTGCTTTGTTGCAGACCGCACGCAGCGGTGCCTCGCAAAAAACGATCGACCGATCAAAACGGTCCGTCATCGCATCAGCGAGGATCTGCAAGTCGCTGCTGTGGCCAGTGCTGATCGAGAGCAACGCGCTCAACCGGCTGGCCAGTCGTGCATTACCCAGCGCCCAGTGCTGATCCCGATAGGCGCGCCACTCCGGTACTGCCGCGTCAGCCATGCCCAGCGCCGCGAGAGACAACGCGGCTTCACCCACGGTTTCACCGGCGCGCCACGGCGCCAGCTGCAGATACCCGCTGGGGTCTCGCGTAAAGGCGGTCACCTGCTCCAGGGCCGACTTGGCGGCATCGCCGTCGCCAGCCCACGCAAGAAGCAACGCACGCTGCGCATTACAGATATCCCGCAGATAAACCATGTCGTTGCGATCTGCGAACTGGGAAAATGTCTCTATCGTGATCAAAACCTCAGCGTGAGAGCCGCCAAGGAACAATTTCTCGGACAAGGTCCTCACCGCAGCGGCGTAGATATCGATCCAGCCTTCCTTCTTCAGGAGTTTCACGGCGGTGTTGTTCAAGCGATCGACACCGCTTTGGTCCAGCGGCGCCTTTTCATGCTCACTCTCTTTCTTGAGGATTTCATAGAGCACACGGACACCGTCATCATAGCAAAGGCTTGTACGAACGATATTGGAAACACGGACGAAATCCGTGTTGATTTTGTCCTCAATACTGGCGATTTCCGCGATCATCGAAAGATGCAGATGAATAAAGAACTCGCCATAGACGGATGAGACACTGCGCAATGCTGCGATCGCCTGCTCGCCGAACTGAACCGATTCAGAAAACCGTCCCTGTTGATGAGAGGATACACACTTTATCGTCAGTATAAATCCCATAAAGGCACCGCTCGACTCCCAGGTGCCCTCGATGCCGCGCTGCATGGCTTCTATGTCCCGCGGATCGACATAGAGACCACGATAGATCGACAGCAAGATGCTGCAGGCAGAGGCGGAGGCGGAGAGCGTGGTATCTGCTGCGATACGATCCGTGTGTCTGGCCATGACATCGGCGTAGAGTGAGGCCGCCTCCGATTGTCGTCCGCGCTTCATTAAGATCAAAACCCGCATCAGTCCTGCGGTCGGAGAGGACAGCACAGTCTCTTCATCAAGGTACTGATCGATCGCACGAAACTCGACCAAGCCCTCTTGCAACCAAAGAACGACCGCTCGCGTTGCCTCAAGCGTATCCAGCACGACCTGTTTGTCGTTGCACTCAAGGGCACTCCGTACCGCGACTGTATGATTTCCAGCCTCAGAGAAATACTGGGCCAGGCGGCAATGCAGACTGTTGTAGAGGTCAGGGTCATCATCGTGAAGCTGGTGCCTCAGATACTCCTGCATCATTGGATGAAGGCGATAGCCGGTCTCCACGCCCGGCACCGGCGACGCAAACGCCTCCAGGCTTGCCAAGCGTGACAACGCGCTCGCTGCCTCCGGCCATTCTAGCACTTTCTCGACCACGTCTTGATTGATTTCTTCGAAGACGGAGCATGTGCGGAGGAACTCCCGCATGTCCGGCTCCAATCGCATGAGTATCTTCTGTTCAAAATACGTCATGATCGATTGGTCGCTATAGCTGACCTCCTCCAAGTGACGAATATCGAACCCGCCCATATCGTAGGCGGTGAGCAGCATACAGACGAGAACAGGCCAGCCTTCGGTTTGGTTCTCGAGCCGCGTAATTTGCCGCTTTGTCAGGCGTGCACCCCAGAGATCGGTGATTTCATCGTGCACAAACCGCAGGTCGCTAGGGCCGAGCCGGACAACAAGACCGCGATGCTCAAGGTCCACTGTTCTCACGCCGACCACATCACGAGACGCGAGGATCACCGTCACATTCTCCGGTAGCCTACGGAGCAAGAGCGGCATAGCCGCGTCCGTCACCGCGCTGTCGAGCCGCTCAAAGTCATCGATGATCAGGCGGACCGGTCGACGGTGGCGCTCCAGCAGAGCTAAGAACTGATAGATTGTCTGTATCAAGTCCTTATCGGTCGAGAACTCGAAACTCATAAGATCCGTTGACGCCGCATCGATCCCGCTGACATGGGCGGCGAAGGAGAGATAGGCTAGGAACGTCTGGGCATCGTCCGCTTCATCAACGGACAACCAGCACACGGTCTCGCCGTGCTGCTGCCGACGGGTTCGCCACTGCGAAAGAAGATTGCTTTTGCCATAACCACCAGGCGCCTCGAGAACAATCAGTGACCCGCGGGCACCGTCATCAAGGCGCGCCAAAAGCTCTTCCCGCTCAATCACGGACATAAGCTGGCGCGGCGGCATCACTTTCGAGCGCAAGAGCCAAGGGGCAATAGGGTGCTTATCAACCATCGCCCGATCGTGCTTAGCACAATCATGCGCCAAGAACATGTTTGCCGCAAAGAGCACTTGCGGGAGACACTCGCGGCCTACCCGAACTGGCAGCGGCGAAACCCTCGATCGAACCCGTCGTCGGTACAATCTGATGGCAGCACGACGCCATCAGCACGCACTGGGAAAGACCGGTGGAGCGCGCAGCGCCTATGAGATCTGCCTGGACAATCACCCAAACAACGCGCTCGCTGGTGTGATAGGCAAGCCCGCAGTCCTTCTACGAACGATGCCGGTCTTCCCAATGCTGGGTGTTGATCCCGGCGATGAGGAGCCAGAGGCCAGCGACCAATTCAAACAAAGAGCCGGGCATGAAGAACAGCATCACATGCTCTTTGAACGGCGGGTGGAGGATGATCGCTGCGGAAAGCACGACCATCACCGTGTACGTGAGCATACCCCAGGCTGCGAGCCACCGCGGGATGAAACGAGACCGGTAGAACAGAAAGAAGAAGATCGTCGCCCCAACGCCCATGAAGATCAGAAGGAAGAAGAGCGCTGATCCGTATACACTTACAAAGAGACTGTTGAGCGCGGCCCTTTGCGGCTCGGAGAAGGCCTCAACCAAACCGCCGCCCGTCACCGCGACAAAGGCTGCGTAGTTGAAAAGGATGAACCCGGCGCCCAAGACGGCTTCGGTCAGGCGCAGGGCGCCCCCAACAGCGGCGAGGCCCGATGAAACGATGCGCAAGGTTGCAAACATCGACGCCGCCGCAATCACGACGAAGAGATAGAGCACCGTCTCTGTCAGCAGCACCTGACGGTAGAGCGCTTCGGCAGCGGGCGTAATGGCAGCGGGGTCAGCGAAGGCCGAAACGCCAGGGCCCGTGAAGAACGTCTTGTAGAGCCCAGCGGCGATGTAGATCAGGTAGGACAGCCCGGCGAGCCGGGCCATGGCTTTCGCCGAAGCGATGGATTGGTGATCGAGGGTCATGCCGCACGGCTCTCCTTTGATTTCGGGGAGGACATGGGGGGGGTGCCGGCGATTGTCGTCCTGATGGGCCTATTCGGACATGACAGGCGCAGCAACAACGCCGGTTTTCTCGGCGGCGGCAGCGACGCCCACGTCGCGCACCGACTTCCGGTAGGCGCTCGGCGTCGCCCCAGTGTGTTTCTTGAACGCCGTGTTGAAGGTCGACCGCGCGTTGAAACCGACATCCATTGCGATCTCGAGCACGGTGGCATCGGTGTCTGCGATCAACCGCTGCGCCTCGGCGATCCTATGGCTGTTCACAAAGTCAAAAAAGTTCGTGCCAAGATGTTGCGACAGCGTCTCTGAAATGTGGTTCTTGGTGATCCCCGTCGCCTCGGACAGCTTGGTGAGCGAGAGATCGGGATCGGCGAAAAACCGGTTCGCTGATAGAACCGCAGTCAGTCGGGCGGCAACACGCTCCATGCGATCGTTCGGCAATATAGCGGCGCGAACGGGATCGGCGTCATGCGTCTTCTTAGCAGGCTGAGGCTGGTGCAAGGCGAGATGGGCAAAGGCGCCGAGGGCCGCGGTCTCAAGAAGAGCAAGACCGAGGGACAGTGGCGGTGACGACGCGCCAACGAAACCAAGCATCCGGTCAACCGCGTAGACGAGCCAGGCAATCGACCAGACCACGAGAACGACCCGCAACCAGTCGAGCGAGCGGCGCTCAATATTCGCATACTCCTGCATCACCGACGCGCGATGGCGCCCCTGTAACCGAACAGCGGCCGCGAGATAAGCGATGGTGAAAGCCAAGAACATCAGCATACCCGCCGTGCAGGCCAAAAGAGCCAAGCGGAAATGGGCGGGATCCCGCGTCAACGGATCAGCCAAGGCCAGCTTCTCTTCGGCACTTAGCATGAGGAACGGTAGGCAGATCAGCAACAACAGGGCTGGGCCAGCAAAAGCGAACCAATCCCTGCCGCCGAACCGGACGGGTTCAGGCGACACCAGGCTCCGCACATACAGATAAAGAGCCGGGCCCAGTGCCATCCGAAGGGGAATCTCCGCGCCCGCAAGATGCGGCGCGGCCCGGTAGAGCTCAGCCGCCATCACCAGCTCTCCCAACGCGTGGGCCAACAAAGCCAGCAGCAAGGTAGCAAGCGACGCGACCTGGTCCTGGCGCCTGTCCTGCTGCACCAGGGCACCAGCCAACGCGAACACCGTGATGCCAGCCATCGCCGCATAAAGGATTGTTGAAAGCGTATGAGTCATCGCGGTCCTTTAAGGGCCATGCGCCGAGCAGACCAGCCACTTACGGAAGACCTCCTACCGCCAGAGTTTTTGGATCTCGCCTAGGTGATACAAACTTTCATAGCTTTCACGTCCAGGTATCTTTCATGGCGCTATCAATTCCGGTGCAAGGGCGTCTTCAATGGGCTAGGCGGCCCCAATCAAATTGTGGTGGAAGCACAGATCAGCGGCTCACGGGTGATCCGACGCGCCAAGAGGCACGGCGGCAGCGCTTGGGTTTCTTACGCTTCCAAGGAGACGCGCCAAGATGGTGACACAACGGATCATGCTGAGCTGCGCGGCAGCGGCCCTGGTTGCAGGGGGCGCCAGCGCCTTAGCCCAAGACGTTGATATCACGGATGATTTAACGACGCCGCAGTCGACACCCAGCACCGGGTCGTTCACCATTTCAAACGGCGGATCGATCACGGTCACGGATCTTGACGCCGTCACCGTCGATACGGATTCTGATGTGACCATGAACGGTACGCTGATTGTCGAGGGGGACGGCGACAACGTTGCTGGGATCCGGATCGTCGGCGACCGGGTGCTCGATGTCAGCATCAATGGCGCGATCACGCTCGATAGCTCTTTGGAAGTCGAGAACGAGGTCCCTGTCGACTTCCCTGACAACCGCTTCGGCATTGTGCTCGACGCCGGCGGCTCTTTGACCGGCGACATCTTGCTCGACAGCTCGGCGGCCTTGAACATTGAGGGCGAGAACGGCGGCGGCGTCGTGCTGCAGGGCGATCTCATCGGCAGCTATGAGCAGATCGGCGGGATCATTCTGCAAGGCGATGGCGCCCAAGGCGCGGCGTTCACCAATGTCACCGGCGATCTGACTTTCGACGCCGACAGCTCCGTCAACGTTCAGGGTGTGGAAGCTGACGGCGTCACCGTCTCCGGTGACATTGGCGGCAGCTTCACCTTTGGCGGTGTGACGCAAGTCACCGGGTTCACCGACACGGTCCGCGATGTGGAGACGGACAGTGACGTCGATCCCGAAGACGACAACAACGATCTGCAAGAGACCTTGGTGTCCGGCAACGCCATCAGCCTGCTTGGCGATGTCGCAGGCGGGGTGCTGATCAATGGGCAGATCGACCTGCTCCCAACCATTGATGCGGATGCCGATGTGACGCCGGGTCAAAGCGGCGATGCGACGGTCACAGTTTTCGGCAGCGGCAACGCCCTCCTCATCGGCAACGAAACCACCGTCAGCACAATCGGTACACTGACGCCCGAGGAAGGACTCGCCGCAGACTTTGGCTCTTGGAGTATCATCAACCGGGGCACACTGACGGCCAGCGGTGTCTATGACGGTATTGCCACGGAAGCTGTTCGCATTCAAAATGTGACGTCGACGGCGGGGATCAGGAACAGTGGGACCATCATCGCATCGTCGTTTGAGGCCGACTCCGTCGGTGTTCGCCTGACCGGTGACACCAATGTGCCCGAGCTTCGGGCCGAGCAGGACATCTCCGCGACTGTCACCGGCGATGGCGATGCCACGGCATTGTTGATCGATTCAACGGTGACGCTCCCTGTTGTTATCAATGACAGTACACAAAGCACGCTGAGCGCCAGGGCTGACGGCGGCGATGCGGTGGTCGTTCGCGACTTAAGCGGCACCGTGACCTCGTTCACCAATAGCGGCGTGCTCCAGGCGAGCCAGAACACCGATGACGGTGACGATGCCGGCGCCACAGTAGCGCTCGATTTTTCGGTCAACACGTCGGGCATCAGCATCTTGAACACCGTTCCCGATGCCTTTGATCCCGATGAAGACGATAGCAGCAATGTCGGCTTCATCTTTGGTGATGTTTTGACGGGATCAGGCAATGACAGCTTCGTTTCAGAAGCTGGCGCGCTTGTCGGAGATGTCGTCTTGGGCGACGGCGACGACTCTGTTCAAGTTCGGAATGGTGCGCTTTTCGTCGGCGACCTGTCCGTCGGCACCGGAAATGATACAGTCGACTTCGCAGGCTTCACAGGTGACGGAAGCGTCACCTTCGGCGAAGGCAATGACATCCTTCGCATGAGCGACGAAGTGACCTGGACAGGTGACCTGGACTTTGGCGCGGGATCGGACCTGTTCGAAGTCTCAGGCCTCTCGACTTGGTCGGGTAACATTCTTAATGCGGATGATCTCACAGTGTCCGTTGACGACTCAACTGTCACTTTCACCAACACGGACCAAGTAACGCTGACGGGTCTGACTGTCGCGAACAACAGCACGTTGGGGTTCGACCTCACAGCCACCGGAGACGACACCGCTCGAATACTGGCCGCGGGCACGGTCACGATCGACGACACATCGACGATCGGGTTCTCCTCCGTTGAAGGCTTCTCCGGGACCATTGAGAACCGCTTGATCACAGCCGGTACACTCAATATCGATTTGACAGCTGTTGACGTCGACGCACAGGCCGACAGCTCGTTCCTGGTCGAAGAAACCCTGGTGATCGATCCCGACAACGCCAACTCGCTGCTCCTGCGTCGGCGGCGACGCGAGGCCAATGAAGTCGGCGTTGCGCCGGAACAGGCCGCTGCTTTTAACCCCGCACTCACCGCAGTCGAAACCGACACCGCGCTCAGCAACGCGCTCTACAACGCCACCACGCAAGATGATTTTCTCGATCTCTATGGTCAGCTGACGCCCGAACCTTTGGACCTCGCGATCGTGGCCGTCCGGGCACACAACAACGCCATGACGTCGATCCTCCGGCATCGGACCGATCGCGAGGGCGAGACCCTCCGCCTTGGCCACCGCCAGGCATGGATCAAGCAGGAGGTCTTCTATGTTGACCGGAGCGAAGGCCGCGGCTCGGAAGGTTTTGACGGGTACGGCTATTTGCTTGCTATCGGCGCAGACAGGCGGGTGCCCGGCCTTGATGTCCTCGGCGTTGCTGCATCGCTGTCATCGACAGAGCTCGAAGAAAAGCTGGGTGACGACTTCCCGGTGACGCGCACCACCACCGCCCTTGATATCTACGCGACGAAGTCGTTTGGCCGTTTCGCCCTTGATGGGCGCATTGGCTATGGATGGGCGTCGTCTGACAGTGAGCGGAATATCTCCTTTGATCTGCTGCGCCGAGACTTTGAGGCATCGTGGGACGGAACGCAGCTGACCGGCAATGGGCGGCTGCAGTACTTCCACAAAGTGCGCGGCTTCGAAGTCATCCCGACGGTGTCCATCGACTATCTCAGTATCGAGGAAGATGGCTATACGGAAGATAATCTCGACAACAGCGTTGCGATCACTGCAGAAGACCGCGATGCTGAATCGCTGCGACTGAACAGCGGCCTGAGCTTGGGATGGACAAGAGAGCACCGGCGCCGGAACGATTTCACCGCGATCAATGCCGCAGGCCCGGTCACGGCGCAGAGCCGCGTGTCCTTGTCAGCTGGCCTCGGCCAGGAGCTGCAGGGTGACACGCTCACCGGGACCTACCGGTTTGGCGATGGCGAAGCCTTCACCCTCGAAATGGACCAAGAAGATAGCGGCTATTATGTCGGCGGGGATCTCACCTATCGCAATGGGTTCATGCGTTTCTCGACCGGCTTCAATGGATCCTTCGGTGAGGAAACGACCATTGGCAGCGCCTACATCTCCGTGGGTATCGATTGGTAGGCGCGCCTTGATCGCAAGGTGGGCGGCGCGGCGAAACCTGAGGCAAATCAAAGATGCGTGATCGGCATGCCCATAGCGTCAGGGCAGCTGAAAAAGGATCACGCCATGGACCTCGATTACGTCTTTGTACCCGCGATCGACGAGAAGAGCTTATCGGATGGCCTCCAAGCCGCGCTGAACCTCGCGCGCGACCACAATGGTCATCTCTCTGTCTGCCGAATCGAGCAGCGCTATCCAGCAAGCGATGTGGCGGTAGCCTATTGGCAAGCCAACACCATCAAGTCGTTCGAGGATGATGCCCGCGCGCTGACGGAAAGGCTGGACCAAGTCTTCACCGGGTTTTGCAGCGAGCACGGCATTGAGGTGGTGGATGGGCAGGCCCCTCCCCGCACCGATGCCGTGACCGCGTCATGGACCGCCGTGTTGTCCGATCCTTACAAGGAGTTTGGGCATATGGCGCGTGCTGCTGATGTCTCCGTTCTTTGCCGGTCGACAGATGAATCCGCGCCGCTCACCGCGAATGTGCGCGCCGACCTTCTGGTGCGGTCGGGCGTTCCGCTTCTGAATGTGCCGTCCGAACGCGGCTTCACCCAGGCCAAGAGCATTCTGGTCGGATGGAACGGCACCGTTGAATCGAAACGCGCCCTGACGGCTGCTATGCCGTTGATCGAGAAGGCCGAAACGGTGTCACTTTTATCAGTCGGTCTTAAAAATGATGGTCGTCCCAGTGCTGAGCATGTCGCAGCTGCTCTGCAGCGCAAAGGCATTGACGCGACAGGTCAAGATCTTGACGGCCATAAAGAGACCGATCGTCAGGTCGTGACGGCCGCTGAAGAGGGCGGCATCGACCTTATGGTGATCGGCGCCTACTCGCAGCCGCGGTGGCGGGAGTCGATGTTTGGCGGGATGACGCTTCGTATGCTGAACCATCCGCCGCTTCCTGTCTTTATGGTGCACTAGAGGGGTAGGGCCAGCTACTCGTCCGTGAAGGCAAAGGGCGCAACAGGCCGGCGGAACATATCCTCGGCGACGGGCCTGCCGATGGGCGGCTCGGCCCGCGCCGCGCACCGCGTTCGGTGGCACAGACGGCAGGTCACACCAATCGGCGTCGCCCGCGACGGCGTCAGCCCTGGATCATCGGTGTAGATGAGTTTCTTTGCGTGCTCCTCAGCGCAGGCCAACGCGATGGCACGTTCAGCACGCGGCGCACCATAGGCCCCGCCGCCTGCTGTCACCGTCCGGACCACCGAGAAAAAGCGGTCGCCGCCCGGCAGTTCAAGCCACTCAGGGATGATCTGCCGCGGTGTCCGGAAGGCATGATGGACCGACCAAAGCGGGCACGAACCGCCATGGCGGGCAAAGGGGAACCCCGCGCCGTCAAACCGTTTGGAGATGTTGCCTGCGGCATCCACACGGATGAAGAAAAAGGGCACCCCCTCCTGCCCGCGTTTCTGCAAGGTGGTGAGGCGGTGCGCGGTCTGCTCAAAACTGGCACCAAAACGGCGCGACAGCACCTCGATATCGTAGCGCCGCTCTTCGGCGGTGTGCTGAAACTCCCGGTAAGGCATAACGATGCTAGCAGCTGCATAGTTAGCAAGCGCCCGCCGGGCCAAACGGCGCCCGTTCTCGCTCTGAAAGGCGCCTTCGGACAACGCCGCCTCAATGGCATCGCCCAACTGCAAATAAGCGAGTTGCAGCGCCACCTGAAAGCGATGGGTCGCGCCATCAAGCGTCTCATCAAGAGCAAGCTCTCGCCGATGATGATCGAGCCGGCGAACCGCCCCGACCATCACATCGCGCGGCAACCGCCGCACCTCAAAGCCGTGTTGCTGCTCAAGATAGCTCGTCAGCCCACCCTGCTCAGCAGCGCCCCCCGCAAGCCTTTCGGCCTGTTCATCCACCGCCGGGAAGAAATTCTTCCGTGCCCCAAGAAAATAGCGCGCCTCTGCCACAGGATCAGGACCCGAGGGCGCCTGCCTCGTCCGATCAGCAAGCGCGAGTTCCCCTTCCCGATAAGCCGCATGCAGCCGTAAGATCGCGTCGGCAATTCCAGGATAACCGCTCGCGACGTCAGCCGCATCGGTACCGCCGAGATCGATATCAGCGAACATCGGCTCACGGAGGACATCGTTCAAACGATCAGAGACCTCGCTTGCGCTGCCACCGCCAAACTCAGCGATATCGACCGCATAGGTCTCAGCAAGCCGGAGCAGCATCTCGGCAGACACCGGCCTTTGGTTTCGCTCCATCAGCGCCACATAGGAGGCGGAGATCTCGAGGTCCTCGGCCATCGCCGCCTGCGTCAGCGCCAGCTCTCGCCGCAACCGGCGGAGCCTGGGGCCGATATAGGCGGCGCGTTCACGGCTCGGACGGCTAGGCATAGGGCAGCGTACAATGACTTTACAACATGACAAGCTAATCTTGTACAGTTGTACTTCCTTACTCGAAAATGGTTCCGAAGCTGTTCAGGGGCCGTTATTGCGACTGCGCTAAGCCCGAAAGTCGCGGGCCAGCCTATTAGGGACATTCCATGAGTTATCAGTCTGACATCAATGAAGTTTCTCAGCTCATCATGAGCTATGACGGCACCTGGAACGGCATTTCGGCCGAGAGCGTGGCACGGATGCGCGCCCAGAACCGTTTCCGCACCGGCCTCGATATCGCGCGCTACACAGCAAAAATTATGCGCGAAGACATGGCCGCTTACGACGCCGACCCCGCGAACTACACCCAATCGCTCGGCTGCTGGCACGGTTTCGTTGGTCAGCAGAAGATGATCTCCATCAAGAAGCACTTTGGCTCGACCAAGCGCCGCTACCTCTATCTCTCGGGCTGGATGGTCGCTGCGCTGCGTTCGGAGTTTGGCCCGCTTCCTGACCAGTCGATGCACGAGAAAACGTCGGTCCCTGCGCTGATCGAAGAGCTCTACACGTTCCTCAAGCAAGCCGACGCCCGCGAGCTGGGCATGATGTTCCGCGACATTGATGCGGCCCGCGCCGCTGGCGACACGGCGAAAGAGAAAGAGCTTCTCGACGCGGTCGATAACTACGAGACCCATGTCGTGCCGATCATCGCCGACATCGACGCTGGTTTCGGCAACGCGGAAGCGACGTATCTGCTCGCCAAAAAAATGATCGAAGCTGGCGCCTGTGCCCTTCAGATCGAAAACCAGGTCTCCGACGAAAAGCAGTGTGGCCACCAGGACGGTAAAGTGACCGTTCCGCATGAGGACTTCCTGGCGAAAGTCCGCGCTTGTCGTTATGCCTTCCTCGAAATGGGGGTCGACGACGGCATCGTTGTCACCCGCACCGACTCGCTTGGCGCTGGTCTGACCAAACAGATCGCCTATTCAAGCGAGCCTGGCGATCTTGGTGATCAGTACAACGCTTTCCTCGACTGCGAGGAAGTGACCGGCGATCAGATCGATCCGTCGGACGTTGTCATCAAGCGTGATGGCAAGCTGATGCGCCCCAAGCGGCTGCAGTCGAACCTCTTCCAGTTCAAGCCGGGCACGGGCGCTGACCGCTGCGTTCTTGACTGCATCACCTCGCTGCAGCACGGCGCAGACCTTCTCTGGATTGAGACCGAGAAGCCGCATGTCGAGCAGATCGCATCGATGGTCGATCGCATCCGCGAAGTCATCCCCAACGCGAAGCTGGTCTACAACAACTCGCCATCATTCAACTGGACACTGAACTTCCGTCAGCAGGTCTTCGATGCGTGGTCAGAAGCTGGCAAAGACGTCACGGCCTATGAGCGCGATAAGCTGATGTCGGTGGAATATGACGAAACCGACCTTGCGAAAGAGGCCGATGAGAAGATCCGCACCTTCCAGCGTGATGGCTCGAAACGCGCAGGCATCTTCCACCATCTGATCACGCTTCCGACCTATCATACCACTGCACTGTCGACGGATAATCTCGCCAAGCGGTATTTCGGCGAAGAAGCGATGCTCGGCTATGTCAAAAACGTGCAACGTGAGGAGATCCGTCAACAGATCGCCTGCGTGAAGCACCAGAACATGGCTGGCTCAGACATTGGCGATGATCACAAAGAGTACTTCGCCGGTGATGCCGCCCTCAAAGCGGGCGGCAAAGACAATACGATGAACCAGTTCTCGTAGGGTCTAGGTTGTAGGAAACAGACGTCCCGACTGACTCCGGGGGGAACGAAAGGGTCTGCCGCATGTCGGCAGGCCCTTTTTTAGCTTTGCAGACGGCGGCGCGCGGTGTGGGGCGTCTCGCCGGTCCACGACTTAAAGGCGCGGGAAAAACTCCGCACATCCGAGAACCCAAGCTCAGCAGCGACAACCCCCATCACCGCATCCGTGGCCAGAAGCTCCAGCGCTCGGACCGATAGCACCTTCGTCCGCAGGGCACGAAAACTGGTTCCTTCGTCCGACAATCGCCGCCGCAAGGTCGCGACGGACATACCGAGGAGCGCAGCGACGCTGGGTTGATCGGCCGTCCCGCGAGCGATCAACCGCTCCACCTCTTCTGCCATCGCGCGCTTGCGGCGCTGCGGAAGCGGCGGCGCGGTTCTCGGCGGCATAGCGCGAAACGCGTCCATCCCTGGCGCACGCAATGACACTGTGTTGCGGTCCTCTGAGCGATGACTATCCACGCAAGTTTCTCCCCAGTGCTACCGGGAACATAAGCCGCCAAACGATGAGAGGCGTGATTGCAAGACAGCAATAATCACTGCTTTAAGCACTTGCGCTTTTGGCCGTCTTAGTGGCTGCAGAGGCGTTGCTGCATCTCCGCATGGCGCTCGGCGATGGTGTCGGAGACCGGTCTCGTGACGCTGCTGACAGCGAAAATCGCTGCTGTGGCAAGGGTAAACCCCGGAATGATCGCCGCGAGACCAGAGCGAAAATCACCCAAAAAAGAGGCCGGCGTGTAGACCCACACCAGCACCACAACCGCGCCGGTCAGCATGCCGGCGAGCGCGCCCTCCTTGGTCATCCGCCCTGAAAACAGGCTGAACAGGATCACAGGTCCGAACGCTGAGCCGAACCCGAACCAGGCGTTGGCAACAAGGCTTAGAATGTTGCTCGAGCGATCAAAAGCAAGCGC
>JBCDLG010000049.1:0-23811 GCA_038745625.1 Pseudomonadota bacterium
ACCGGGTTCCTCGGCTGGTGGGCCTATCAGTCTCGCAGTGTGCGGAAGATGACGGAGGCGATGAACCGCAAGCTTGAAAGCGTGAACCACAAGCTGCGCCGCTCAAACGTGGAGCTTGAAAAAGCGAACCTCGCCAAGACAGAGTTCCTTGCAACCACCAGCCATGAAGTCCGGACACCGCTCAATGCTGTGATCAACCTCACAGAAATTGTGCTGCAAGACACACCGCAAAACACCGACGCGCATGAGAAACTGGCGACCGCCTTGCGATCAGCCCAGCACCTTCACGCGATCGTGTCCGACGTCCTGGATGTCGCGCGGTTCGAAGGCAACCGCGTCAGCGCGCACTATGCTGCCATGAACATCGAGGCGACGTTGCTCGACGTGGCGCAGCTGTGGCGGCCCAAGGCTGAAGAAAAGGGCCTGATATTCTCCGCCGATATCTCTGTCGGCAAGACGCCTTTTGTGACGGACGAAAAACTGCTTCGCCAGGTGCTCTCGAACCTGCTGTCCAACGCCATCAAGTTCACCGACAAAGGATCTGTACGGATGGTGGCCACCGGCGGCAATGGCGATGCCGTCACCATCTCCGTCCAGGATTCCGGCATCGGTATTCCTGACGACAAGCAAGACATCATCTTTGAGAGCTTCCGCCAGGTCGAAACCGGCGGTACACGCAGTTTCTCAGGCACAGGTCTCGGCCTTGCAATCTGTCGGCGGATCTCCGAGCTTCTGGGTGGGAGCATCGGGCTGGATAGCACGCTCGGAGAAGGTTCAACCTTCAAGGTCGTGATCCCTGCAGCCAAAGCCGGCGTCAGTGCACCCCTCAAACCAGTCGAGCCAAGTGCTCCGCCCACCGATGTTGATGGCGCGCTGAGCTCCCTTCGTATTCTTGCAGCCGAAGACAATGCCGTGAACGCGATGGTCATCCAGGCCATCCTGAAAGCCAAGATCGACAGCCTCACGATTGTCGAGAACGGCCGCGAAGCGGTGGATGCGGTCTCCAACGGCGATTTCGATGTCGTCTTGATGGATAAGCAGATGCCGGTGATGGACGGCGTCGAAGCCACCAAACGCATTCGCGCGCTCGATCGTCCGGCCTCGTCCATTCCAATCATCGCCGTCACCGCCGACGCTTTCACAGCGGCGCAGGACGAGCTGCTGGCCGCAGGCGCGGACCGCTATCTTGCCAAGCCCATCAAACCCGACGACCTCAAGAAAACGATCGTCGACGTGGTCAACGGGCCCGATGACCAGCCGTCCGACGAGCTCGTCAACTCATAAAAGGCCGCAGCAAAAAAGCTGCATGCCCGGATCGTTCGTCACCGGAGAAACACGAGGTTCACGGCGCTGCTCGCTTTCGTTTGATCGACGAGAGGACCATGGCCCTTTGATCTTGACGATCGCGCCGGAGGTCGTTGGCACCAAGATGATCGATCGGTTATTAAATCTCAGATTGCTCCTCTGCGCCGGTCACACCGCTGCAAGCTATGAGTAAATGCGCAGTGGCGTGGCTCAGCGCCTTGCTGGCTTTACGCATCCCGACAACGCGAGGCCGGCCGCTTGACCGGGCGTTAACGATGGCATCCATCGAACCCGCTGCTTTTCTTCGGTTATCCGACGCGCTCGGAACGCTGGCGCCCGGCTTTCGCGCCAATCTTGCCGTTATTTCGCCCGATCTTGGGGTTATCGGTTCCTTTATAGACGGCAAGCAAGTGTATCATAAGGGTTAGGAGAACACTTGCTCAAGTCGCCGGTACAAAGGACATATGCGAAGCCTCCGGACTAACCGCGCGCGGAGGCTGCGACCACGGATGAAACGATATGACGCCTCCGATTTCTGCTGTTTTTGGCTGCTCCGCAGGAAAGCTGTCCGACTGGGAACGCGGGTTTTTTCGCGACGTACGGCCTTGGGGTTATATCGTTTTTGGCCGGAACATTGAAACCGCTGACCAACTCAGGCGCCTGACCGATGACTTGCGCAAAGCATCAGATGATCCAGATGCGCTCATTTTCGCCGACCAGGAAGGCGGCAGCGTTGCCCGGCTTAAGCGGCCAGCGTTTCGCCACCCCCCTGCTCCGCGCGCTTTCGCAGACCTCTTCGGAACTGATCCTGAGACGGCGGCTGAGGCCACATGGCTTAACGCGCGACTGATGGCGGATGAGCTGCGCGCGGTGGGCATTACAGCGAACTGCGCGCCCATGGTCGACGTGGTGACACCGCACACGCACCAGTTCCTGCAGAGCCGCGCCCTGGGACTGTCGGCGGAAGGCGCGAGCACACTGGGCGGTGCGGCGGCGCTTGGCCTTCGCGATGGCAGCGTTGTCCCGGTGATCAAACACGCCCCAGGCCATGGCCGAGCCAATGCCGATAGCCATCATGATCTACCCATCGTGGATGCGCCTCGCGACGAGCTTGAAGCGCGCGACTTTGTCCCCTTCAAGCACCTCATCCGTGAGCCGATGATGATGATCGCGCATATCATCTACAAAGCGCTCGACCCGGAACGGCCGGCCACGACATCCGCATCGATTGTTCAAGACCTGATCCGTAAGGAATGGGGTTATGACGGTCTTCTGATCACGGATGACCTCAATATGAAGGCCCTTGGCGGCACGATGGAAGAACGATGCAAGGCCGCACTCGATGCCGGTATTGAGATCCTGTGCCACTGCAACGGAGAGCGCGCCGACATGGAGGCTGTCGCCCAGGCAGCGATCCCGCTCCAAGACGCCGCGCTCGAGCGCGCGAACCGCGCCCGAAGCCTCGCCCAGGCAGCGCCTAAGCCGTTCGAGAAAGGCGCAGCAATCGACCGGCTGAACGCCCTTTCCCTCTTCGAAACCCCCGTATCATAGGCGGCATAAGGATCAAGTTGGATAGAAAAGCCAGCCTACCGGACGAGATGCGGCGCGATCGCAGCAGCAACCTCATCGAGACGGTCCTCAGGAAGGCCTGCCACATTGATCCGGCCTGATCCTGGCATATAGATCGCATGCTCTTCGCGGAGCTTGACAATACCGTCCTTGGTCAGCGGAAGGATCGAGAACATCCCCTTCTCCTCCGCCAGCACAGAAAAGCGGTCATCATTCGCCGCACGGATCAGCGCCGCCGCCAAGCCGTCCCGTAGCGTCTGCAGCCGCAGCCGCATCGTCTCAAGCTCATCCCGCCACTGACGTTCAAGGCCGGGGTCCGACAGAATATTGGCAACGATCGCCGCCCCGTTCGATGGCGGCATAGAGTAGGCCGTTCGAATGATCGCTGCGAGATGGCTGGCCGCGCGATCAATGCCCGCTGACGAAGCCGCCTGCACGATCAGCGCGCCCGTCCGCTCACGATAAAGGCCGAAATTCTTCGAACACGAATAAGTGATGAGCGCCTCAGGCACTTTCGCGAGAAACGCCCTGAGCGGCGCGACGTCCTCTTCAAGGCCATAGGCAAAGCCCTGATAGGCCATGTCGATCAGCGGGATCGCACCGGCACTGACGATTTTGTCGGCCAAGACGTTCCATTGCTCCGCACTCAAATCCGTGCCCGTTGGATTGTGGCAAGGCCCCTGGAGCAACAGGGAATCCCCTGCCCGCAAGTCCTCAAGCCCCGCGAGCAACTGGTCAAAATCGGGAAAACCATCGCCCTTCGGCACGTAAGGGTAGTCCAGCACCGGCATCTCAACGGCGTGGGCAATGCCCAAATGGTTCGGCCAGCAGGGCTTGCTGATGAACACCCGGCCATCCGGCGAGAGGCGCTTCAAAAACCGCATGGCGATGAAAAGAGCGCCGCTCCCGCCCGGGGTCGCAAAGACCGTATGGCGATCATGCTCGGCGCCGAGGACCAGGCGGCCGATCTCCTCCCCAAACACTGAATTGCCGTGAGCGCTTTCGTAAACCTTGGTCGTTTCGGCCTCGATACGCTTGCGCTCCGCAGCCCGCACAGAGGCGAGAACGGGGGTTTGACCGGCCGCGTCCTTGTAAATCCCAACGCCGAGATCCACCTTGCCCTCGCGCGTGTCCGCGCGAACAGCGGCCAAAAGGCCAAGCAGCGGATCCGCCTCAACAGGCGGAAGATCAATCATCCCCGTGGGCATGGGGCCTCCTCTTCAAAGGTGTGCGACTGCGAATAGCGTTTGATCAGGCACTGCGGGCTGGGTCCAGCCCTTTCATGGCATGGCGGGCCTCACCCCGCGGCGGCATCAAGGCCGCGTATGAGATCGCTCAAGAGATCCTCGCCGTCCTCAAGACCGACCGACAGGCGCAAAAGGCCGGGGCTGATCCCCGCCTCGCGGCGCGCCTCTTCTTCCATACCGGCATGGGTCATGGAATCGGGTACACAGATGAGTGTTTCAAATCCGCCAAGCGACTCTGCCAACGTGACGATCGCAAGGTCGCGAAGAAACACTCTCACGTCGAGGTCACCGGCGAGCTCAGCGCTCAGCATGCTGCCGGGACCATGTTGCTGCTCCGTCGCCAGGTCATGGCCAGGATGCGCCTTGAGGCCAGGATAATAGACTTTGGCTATCCGATCATCCGCCTCCAGCGCTTCAGCCAGGCGAGACGCGGTTGCCTGTTGCTGCTTGATCCGTACTTCGAGCGTCCGAAGGCCGCGCATGGTCAGCCAGCTGTCAAAAGCCGGACCCGTCACGCCGGTACAGTTTGCCCACCATGCTAAATCCTCAGCAAGTGAGGGGTCCGTGGCCAAAACGGCTCCACCGATCACATCGCTGTGCCCACTGATGAATTTGGTGGTGGAATGCATCACCATATCGCAGCCGAGCGCCAATGGGCTTTGCAGAACAGGCGAGAGGAAGGTGTTGTCCGCCACGGTCATCGCCCCTGCCCGCTTGCCAAGCTCGGCGCAGGCCTTGAGATCGGTGATCCGCATCAACGGGTTCGACGGCGTCTCCAAAAAGACAAGCTTCGGCCCCCAGGCAAAAGCGGCATCGCGCGCCACAACATTCGAGAAATCAACAAACTCGACGTTGAAGAGCCCCCGCCGCGCCTTGGCGGTCAGCAAGCGGTGCGTTCCGCCATAGCAGTCATGGGGTGCAAGGACGAGATCACCGGGACCAACGAAGTTGAGGCACAGATCAATCGCCGCCATACCGCTCGCCGTCACAACGCCGCCGGCCGCCCCCTCAAGCTCGGACAGGGCACCGATCAGCTGATCGCGATTGGGGTTTGACCGGCGGGCATAGTCATAGCCCGGCTTTTCGGCGGGGTCGCCCCAGGCGAAGGTCGTGGCCAGATTGATAGGCGGCGCAACGGCGCCGAACGCCTTGTCCTTGGCCACACCGGCGGTTGCAAGGATGGTCGCTTTCTTCTTGCTCATGCCGCAACGAACGACCGAACGATGGGGTCGAGGATCTCGGTCTCTTTCAAGAACGCATCATGGCCGTAGACGGAACGAATGATCTCATACCCGAGACACTGGGGAAGCCGCCGTGTCAGCTCCTCACAGATCGCTGGCGGCACCAAACGATCCGTATCCGCTGCGATCACCAGCGTTGGCACCGCAATCTCTTCAGGCGCCTCATCATGAGCGTTGATCGCCCCCGAGAGGGTTTGATAGCGGCCCGACGGCATGGCGCGCGCGTATTTTGAGCCATGGTGGCCAAGATAGCTGATCAAGCTCTCGCCTGAATGCTCACCGAAGCGCGCATCAAACTCCTCCGGCGCACGATAGGTCGTGATCGCCAACTGCCGCGCGATGGCCACGCCCCGTTCGGGATCACCGGCGTCGCGCGCGAGCTCTAAGATCTGCTTTTGGATCAACCGCCAGGCACTGGCCATTGGCGAAGGCCGATGCGCCGCACAAAGAAGAGCGAGGCGACCCACCGTTTCGGGATAGAGACGAGCAAAAGCGAGGCCAATCATCCCGCCAAACGACATACCGATGATGCCATCAACCCGATTGATCCCAGCGCCCCGCAGCGCCTGGTGGACCAAGCGCGCGAAATCCTCGGTATCGAGATCGATCGGCGTATCAGCATGAAGCGGCGGATAGTCGAGTCCAATGATCAAGCACTCATCTGTATCAAGAGCACAGGACTGACCGGCGAGCTCTTGCCACCAACCATTTGCACCGCAGATCTCGCGCCCGGCCGAAATCCCCCCGAGGACCAAGATCTTTCGGCCACGCGGGTTGCCAACAAACCGAAGACGGATCGTCTCGCCGGGCAGGCTCGCACCGCTTTTGGCGCGCCAGGTTTCTGACACCGGTATATCGACGTCATAGACAACGGACGGGTCGGTTTCAGCGTTGGGCAGCTCGGCAATGGCTATATTCATAGAGCACTCCATCAAGAGCGCCTCTTCGGCCTTGGGCTTGCGGGGAAAGCGGACGTGTGTCTGAGGATCTTTTCTTCCAACACACCCCTCGCTTTAGCGACATTTGTAGAGCGCCCCGCAAGCTGAGAGGTCAAATCGGCGCTTGGTTGGTGCATGCGCTTCGATCACCGCGAAGTCAACCTGAAAGGCAGCTCCGCCATTGACCCCTTCAGGCTTCACATGAAGGGTGGTGCCCAATCGGGGAGAGAACCATGAGTTGGCGATTCATTTTAGGGCTGCCGCTGGCGGCGATCATAGCTTTTGGACTCTTCCTCGCGATGAGCAAGCTGATTGAGCCCGACGAGGTCGAGATTGTTGAGCCGGAGCCGCGGGAGAGGATCATCATCGGTCGGCAGCTCGACGATACGATCGAAGACGACGTCGATCCGCCCAAACCCACCGAAATTGATCCGCCCGAGCCCCCCGATACAGACACGGAGATCACGATTGAGCCGCCCGACATCAAAGGAGGCATACCCACGCCTCCGACGGAGGGGGATCCCGAAATTCTTCCGCCCGTGCTCGATCGAGACCCCCAACCCATTGTGCGGGTGAACCCTGAAGGGTGGGAGACCTGCCTATCCGGACGTGAGGGTGAGGAGCACTTTGTCAGGCTTGTGTTCGACGTCTCCCCTGCAGGTGACGTGACCAACATCGAAGCGGCGGAGAGCAGCGTCCCATGTCTCGAACGCTCGGCCATTCGCGCAGCCCAGCGCTGGCGCTACGCCCCAAAGATCGAGAACGGCGAGCCGGTCTGGCAATACGGCGTATCGACAACGATCCGGTATCGGCTCGAGGGGTAGTTTGTTTCGGTAGCGAACGCGCCTCTGTCATCATTGCCGAATGGGGCCGCCTGCAACGCGAGCTAGAGCGGGCCTCGCCCCTGAGAAGCATACCGTGCTAGCCCCTGCTCTGCTGGATGAGGAGCGAGGCGATGGCGAAGGGTCGGTGTTTGTGCGGGGCGGTGACCTACGAGGCCGAGGGCGACCTGGCCTCCGCGCAACCTTGTCATTGTACGGACTGTCAGCGCTGGGTTGGCGGACCCTTCATGGGGGTCGAGCCAGAGAGCGTGACCATCGACGGCCCGGTCACCTGGTACCGCAGCTCCGAGTGGGCCGAGCGCGGCTTTTGCGCGACCTGCGGCTCCACCCTCTTTTGGCGTCTCCAGAATGGCAGCCACCTCACCGTCACCGCCGGCACGCTTGAGGACCTCTCCGCGGTCAAGGGCATTCGCGAGCATATCTTCGTCGATCACCAACCGGGCTATTACGATTTCAAAGACGACGCGCCGCGCAAAACGGGCACGGAGGCCATTGCCGACGCGATGGCCAGTCTTGCGCAAGGAAGCTGACCTCAGCGCATTTTCTCATAGGCCCGTCGCACCGCCGCCGCGACCTGGTCAGGGTCGGGGTCCCGATCGAGATCCACGTCGATTTTGAGGATGCGGCCCTCAATGCGGGCGGTGACAAAGGTGTGGCTCCCCTCACCCGATGGCTCATCGCTTGGCGCTTTGCCAGCCTTGGGCTTCGGCGCCTTTTTCCGCCCGGCGCTGCCTTTGAGCAGTTTGAACACCTCCGAGCCGGGCATCAAAAGCGCGCTGCCGAGCTCCCTCGCCTGCTCCTGACCTTTCGCGATCTCCTTCGCACGTTCGAGCACCCTCTCCCGGGTCTCGCCTTTCAAAAGCGGGCTCAATTGCTGGCCATGGCGGACGGCGATTTCGCGCGGATCGCCATAGGCGTCGAGCACCTCGCGAGGCAGTTTGGCGATCGCGATGTAGCTCGATAGCAAGGCTTTGGAGACCTCCATCCGCATCGCCATGCGGGTCATGTTGCCCCCGTAATAGTCCCCGAGCGCCTTCATGTATTCCCGGCCGCGCTCGTAGTCCGAGATGTCTTGCCGCCCCCTGTTTTCGAGGTCAGCGAAGCGGAACGCCTCTTCGTCTTCGAGCTCTTTGACCTCGACGAGGTAGAAAATCTCCTTCCGATTCTCTTCCTTGCGCAGATAGCTCACCGCAAAGTGGCGCCGGGCGCCGGAGATCACCTCGTAGTCGAACCCTTCGGGGTCGTCCTTGAGCCGCCGGACAACCGCCGGGATCTCCTGTTTCCCTTGCGCCCGGATCGAACCGATCAGGTCGGCGCAGTTCTCAGCGTTGAGGAGGTCATAGATCCGATTGTGCTTGTCCCACATGCGGCAGGTCTTGGGATCGACCATGCGGAGGCGCACATCCCTCACCCGCCCTTGCGCGATCTCGGACAAGGCCCCTTCCCGCTGTGCGAGCGGATTGAGCTTTGGTGCCTTTTTGATTTCTGCAGGTTTTTCAGCAGCATCGCGGGCCGCTGACACCGCATGAGCGAGGATCTTTTTACGCGCCATGGACGTCTCCTGGGGCTCTGTTCAACGCGTTGAACATGGTTGACAGGAACCGGTAGTCACCATATCGGTTCCTTTGTGGTGAATGGCGCGTGTTCAACGCGTTGAACATCACGCCACCCCCTCCCTGCGCAGCTGGGAGCTGTGGCTGGGCCAAGTCGCCCTCACCGCCAGCTCCAAATCCCCCATCACCCTGTCGAGATTCGCCCGGCATCGTCGGTAGGTCCGGTTCGAGGCGCCGTCATACTCATAGACCGATCGCATCTCGATCGAGGCGTTGTCGAACTCCGAGCTATCGAGCAGCGCCGTCATCAGGATATCGCCGGCGAACATCTCTCGCATCGCATCGCGCATCTCTTGATGGGCCGACTTGTTTTCATCAACCTTCGTCGCGAGCAGCTGGACGAAGCGATAATCCATCGCGTTGCCGTGTTCCTCCATGGTCTCCAGCACCGAGGTCAGCATCCGCAAGAACGACACTGTCGACGCATAATCGATCGAACTCGGCGGCGTGGGGATAAGAAGCGCGTTCGCGGCGCGCAGCGCATTTAGCGAAATCATGCCCAAGGCTGGCGGCGGATCGAGCACCACGATGTCATAGCGCTCGGCCGCTTCACGCAAACCCGAGCGCAGCCGCTCAAACCGGTCCGTCCCAGCGCCGGTCGAGGCCAGGTGATACTCAGCATTGTAGAGGCCGAGACAGGCCGGAATGAGATCCAAGCCTGACCAATAGGTCTTGCGGATGGCATAGGAGAGGTCATCGCGACCACCAGGCTCGAGGTAAGAGAGCAGGGTGTCTTCCTCGGCGATATCGGTCTCAGGGTTATAACCAAAGAGTCCGGTGGAGCTTGCTTGCGGATCGGCATCGACGAGAAGGACGCGGTAGCCCTGAAGAGCAAAGTACTGGGCCGCGTGGACCGCGATCGTCGATTTGCCGACGCCGCCCTTGAAGTTCTGGACGCCCAAAATGAGGGGAGGGTCGCTGTTCGCGCGGCCGGGCCTGGTGCCGAAGACATCCCGCATGTTGTTGATCTCATCGAGCGTGAACCCGAGGCGATGGCCGCTTTCCCGCTTTTCCGGCGAGGGCAGGGCGCCCGACTCTTCAGCTCGGCGAATCGTCATGTCCGACTTGCCCACCATCTTCGCCGCCTGGCGAATGCTGAAACGAAGGGGGAGGGTCTTCTCTTCACTCTCGCCGAGCAGCTGGGCCCGCATGGCATCGAGCAGCCCCACCGAACGCTCCTGAAGCCGCGCCACCCGGCGCGTTGCTGCGCTTAAATCCACCATCGAGGTCTCCTTATCGGGCCGGTTATCGTGCTTCGTGGTGCTCGTGGAAGGGTTAACCTTCCGTTTACCTCAAATGTTGCTATTTCCGCTAGCACTTGCCGAAAAGTGCAACATTTGCGTCCTCTGGCCCGGCCATTTGCGGGCTTCCGAGAATCGACGCCATGAAGGAGGGCTTCGCGGCATCCGCCGCGGCGCTCAAGGCCAGGGCAGGGCGGTCTGTCCCGCAAACCGGAAGGAAGAGAAGCGACGAAGGCAAAGAAAAACCCGGCCAAAGGCCGGGCTCTCCGAGCGGACCCATAGGATCCAGCGTAAGCTTGACACCTCTCGCGTATCCTTCTCCGCCCATCTGAGCAAGCCAAAAGCGCGATTCGCGCCACACTTGATTTTTGCCTTCGCGCTCAAGGAGATGCGCGCGATGACAGGAGAGCTATGTGCCCAAGGCTTTGCCAGGCGCAGCGAAGATTACGACCAAGAGCTCGCTCGATGCCGCTCTGAAGCCGTTGAGACGGGCCTTAACCGGTTAATGGTGGACAAGGCCTTGGCCCTTGGGACCGCCGAAACCTTAACGCCGCAGGAGCGATGCTTAATGGCCGCGCTGCTCGCTCATTTGGATATCAGCAAGACGGCCGGTGACGCGACAGCTGTGTGGCCAAGCGCAGAGCGGCTGTGCCGCCTGCTGGCGATCGCGCCGAGTTCCCTCCGTCGGCTGAAAGCGAGCCTTGAGGACAAGGGCTTCCTTCTGCGCCGGTACGACCAGCGCAACCGGCCGCTGAAAGACGGCGCTATTGATTTGAAGCCTTTCCTGCTGCGGGTTCCCGAGATCTGTGAGGCCCTTGGCCATACCGAGCGGCAGATCAGGGATGACCGGCACTCCCGCCTTGAAGAACGGCATGATCAGCGCGCGGAGATCATCGCCCACCCGCTTGGCGGTGAGCGCCCTAAAAGAAACCTTCCAAGAGAAACCTTCGTAAGATCCGACACGGATGATTTGAGGATGGAAGACGTTTGTCCACTCACCAAAGCTCTGCTGCCGGAGGTTTTCGGTAGCGGGGTTAACGTTAACGGCGAGATGGACGAGCTCCGTGCCCGCTCGGCTGAGCTCATCAAGGATGATCGCGCACCGAGACTTTTGTCCTGGGCCGAGCGGCGGCATGGATCCCGGGCCGGGCTCGCGCTGGCAGTCGCTGCGACCAGTCCGAAGATCCGGGACCGAGCGGCATGGCTTGGATGGTTCGCGACAACGACCAGCCCTGTCGATCTTGAGGGATCGGCCGAGGCCATTTTGAAGGCACGACCGAAACCGATGCCGCAAGGAAATCACCCGCCCGGATCGCTTGCCGATCGCTTCGTGACGGCCTTTGCGGCCAAGGCCGGGGAGGAACCAGCGGCCTCTTACTTGAGCCAGGCGTCGTTTAAGCTGAAGGAAGACCAGCTCGTCATTTCGGTGCCGACACGGCTGGCGCAGCAGCGTCTCGATGAGGCCTATCAGAACGCCATGATGGACGCCGTCGAGGCCGTGAACGCGGCGTCCTATCGCGTGGAGCGCCTAAGGCAGTGACGCTGGTTCGGGCGCGCCAAGCTGCGCCTTTTCCCCCTCAAGGAAGTCGCGCCCCGACCGGCTGGCGATCATATCGAGATCGCGAAAACTGGTGTCGATTGGGTCCACTGAGAGGTTCACCACCAGCGCTCCAGGGTCATTGAGGTCCCAGCTGGCTGCCGCATCCACGGTGTAGTGGCACCGGTCCGGTAGCATCATGTCCGGATAGCGCGGTGTCAGGAGGAATTGCAGTTGCGCCTGCGGGTCCGAGGCATCGGTGCGCTGAGGATAGAGGCCCTCAGCATAAAGCGCTTGCTCCGCTGCGCGCGCGGCTTGGTCGGTGCTGAAGAGGCAGCCTGTGATCTCTTCGTCGGCTGTCTCATTGAACCGCAAGCTGTAAGTGATGACCGGTGCCCTGGGCAGGCCAGCGGGTAGCCACGCCCGCAGGCCGTAGACCGCAGACGAGGCAAGGCCAGGATCGCTGCAGTAGAAGGCTCCGGTGTCCCCGTAGCCGTCCGTGACCTCGAAACTGCCGACATGGGTGTAGACGCCGCCTGGTGAAATCCAGCCGGTGTGCCCTGACGCGCCGGCCTCGCCGCCGGCCAGTGTCAGGGACTGGGGGGTAGGGCTGCGTGCATAGGCGACCGAGGGGTCAAGGAAGTACGTGGCCAGTTCCTTGGACTGATCATCGTGACTGACAAGGGTGAAATAAACCCGACCGGAGGTCTCGCTGCTGCTGTCGCCATCATACCCGGCGGAGATCAACTCGACGGATGGTCGGGCCGCGTTGGCTGGCGCACGGCAGGCCTCCACAATTGGGTCCAAGCGATCGTCGGCAAAGTGGGTGTTGATCGACCGCAGATAGCCTTGATAGCTCGCCTCAACGATATCCAATGGTCCTTGTCCTGACGGCAGGAAAGGGAGTTGGTCGCTCAGCAGCGCAGCTGCCTCTTCAGCATTGGTGCAGGGGACTTGGAACGGCATCGTGTCGGGCGACGGACCAGCAAAGACCGGCTCTTCGCTATCCGTGAACATCCAATTGTAGCCCTCAAGGGCGCCCGGCTGACCGACGATGGAGAGAAACCCGTCCTCTCCTTTAATCGCGGCCTCTGCGGCGTTGACGATGAACCGCACAATGACCGTGTTGTTGTTGGTCCATGAGGCCATGCGGATGATGACGATGGTGCTCCCGAAAACGTTTCGATCCTCATACGCATCAAGGAACGTCCGCTCTTCAAGCACGGGCGCGTAACGCGCGCCGGGGTCGACGCAGGCCTGCACCACCTCGTCGAGCCGCTGCCCGGTCTGGCTCACCACATATTCATTGGCGAAGGCCCAGCGCGGCGTCACCGACAGGCTTTCTGGTTCTTGCGAGAGCCCCTGCGCGAAGAGGGAAAGACTGATGGCGCTCCCTGCGACGAGCCCAGCGATCATCCGTCTTGTCTCGTTCATGTCCGCTCCGCCCCGCTAGTTGACTGTCAGACCACGCCGGGTCGTGAGATACGTCGCGAAGCTGCCGAGCCAGTGGCTACCGGAATAGTGCTCGTCCGAGACCGCGGCGATGCCGACCTCCTTGTGCAGCTCAGCACTGGCAAGAAGTGCGGCCCGGCGCTGATCATCCTCAGGCAGACCATGGGCTATGCCTTCGAGCGCCCAGGCGCGGGAGAGATTGACCCCGTCGAGATGCACAAGCTTCCCGTCCGAGGCATCAAGCACCACGCCGGGCTCGAGCCAATCGGCCGCGCCATCGCCCGGGATGGTGGGCAGAAACGCGGTCAGCCAGGCCGCGAAATCGTCCGTCGTCATCACCCGGCGCATCAGATCGGCCTCCATGAGGCAGGGGGAGAGGAAATCCTCGCCCGAGGGCTCATAGGCGAGGGGGCAGTTCACATCGTTTGCGTGGAAGCTGAGGATCTTCTCCGTCAGCGCTTGCTCAAGGTCCTCGTTGCCGACCGTCCGGGCATAATCGAGCATCAGCCCAAAGGCGAAGGCGGTCTGGTTGTGGGTACCCAGACGAATGGGATAGGCGAGGCGGGGCAGCCATCCTTGGGTCTCCGCGACGATCATCTCTTCAAGCGGCGCCAGCGTCGCTCGCCAGTCCTGCATCAGCGGCTCGTCGCTTTCGTGAAGCTCCGCGACAAGCTGCAGGTACCAGGCGATCCCGTAGGGGCGCTCGAACGACCCGCGGCCTTCGGAGCCGTAATAGGCCATCTCGCCTGCGATGTTTTCGGAGGTGAAACTTTCCGCGAGCGCCGCTTCGATCGCCGGGCGCATCGGGGTGCCCGGATCGGTTTTGAGGATCCGGGTCAAAAGCCAATGGCCGTGAACCGAGGAATGCCAGTCAAAGCATCCATAGAAGGCCGGGAACATGTCTCGGGGCAGCATCGCATCAGCGTCGCTGTTCAGGACATGCGAGATCTTATTGGGATACTCCTGATGCACGCAAGTGAGAGCAAGGAGGGCAAACCGGTCCTCCACCACCCCGGGCCGGGGATCAGGGAGGTTGACGCCCGTCTCCTCAGAAACGGAAGCCGGACCGCAGGCCGCAAGCAAGCCGCCCGCCGCGAGCGCTGACACAAACAATCGCATAGGGCCCCAACCTCCGGACGCTGGCGTTCAAAGGCGGAACCAAAGCGGCGGCCAGGTTCTTCGTCAATTGCGGGTGGCGGCGGGCTAGGGCCCATGTGCAATCAGAGCGGAGGGGATTGGCCCTTTTGCGACGTTAAACGTTAGCCTCTCGAGGTCTTAGTAAGAGCAAGGCTGCAGTTCGCAGTGCCTCATGATGCGATGACAACGAGAATTTCTCGTGTTCATGCAGCACCTTTGAGTAAATTCTGACGGCTACCCTTGCATGTGGGGATATTGCACATTATTTACGAGTGGCACTTCTGGTGAATGGGGGTGTCCTGCGCCGCAAGGACAGCGGCAACTTAAGGAGAAGCTGGATGCGCAAGGTCACTCGCACCCAACTCGAAATCCGCGCCACAATTTTGGAGCTGATTTTCGGGGGAAGCTCCGTCCTAGTCAGTCGTGAAACGATTGAGGAAGACGAAGTTTCCAAGGACGACGAGGGCGAGGTCATCGACGTTCCCGCAACGCCTGCAAAGGCGCTCGAGAACAAGTCTTAGACCCTATCCTAGGCATTAAGGCCCATCCACATTCAGAGGTGAAGTCATGCAGAACAGAATTCAATTTTTACTCCGCACTTCAGACATGAGTGTGCTTGGGGCTTTTGCCTGGGGTACCCTTTCCCCACGCGCAGTGCTTCTGAAACAACCTATGGAAAATCTGAAAGGACTATATCATGTCGATAACATCAGTACAGCTATGCCATCAGGTAAGGAAACTGAGGTTACTTTACACCAACCAAGTAGTCGGAGGTCGTGGACAAACCGTCAAAGTGACTTTGGACACCGCCCCCATCATAAAATGACCGTACAAGCGAAAAAGCGTGATGCCGTGTACAAGTTGCATCTCGCACTTTCTGAAGAGGCGTATTCTCTCTTCCAGATGGTCGTTGCCTTCTTGGAGGCAGATAGCGAGGCGGAAGCGCTTAGGCGTTCGATTAGGTCTTTGGACTTCATTGAACCAACTAACCTTCCCAACAGCTCTCGCGGTCTAACTAAAAAAGGAGATAAAAAGGTTCATATCTATTTTGAGCCAGATGCACGAACCAAAAAACGGCTTGAAGGTTTTCGGGAAGACTATGGATGGTCTTATACGAAGACGGTACTTGCCGGGATTTGTGTTCTCGCCGAGCTTTATAAGCAGTCTGCGGAAGATGCTTCTGCATCAGATGTCAATTTATTGACGGCAGTATTATAACAGCTCTCTGGGCCAAGGACATTCTCAAATGTCCTTGGCCTTTTTTTTGGAAAGCGCGTAAATTCGGCGCTTAGGCACCTGTAGCTCAGATATATTGAGCGCTGTTCTACGAAGGCAGAGGCCAGAGGTTCGAATCCTCTCGGGTACCAGCATTATAATTGGCGAAAATTGGTTCTTATTTCTGTAACGGAATGTCCGGTGTCGCGCTAAAGTCAGTCACTCACGATTACGACCGCAATGTCTGTTTCTGGCGACTTGTGGTCGTTTTGATTGAGTACGGACGCTACGCGGCCGCTTCGATCACCCCTGCGATGATCTCGTCCTGGGTCGCGTGATCGAGATAGGGGTGCATCGGTAGGCTCATCACCGTTTTGGCTTTCGCGTCGGTCACGGGCAGGCCGCCTGGCGCTGTGGGGAAGCGCTCATAGGGCGGCTGCTGATGCATGGGGACGGGATAATAGACCGCGGTCGGAATGCCTTTGTCGCGAAGGGCGGCCTGCACGTCAGCGCGGCCATTCACCTCGATGGTGTATTGTGCCCACACGGATTGATAGCCTTGCATCACGCCGGGCACCTGCAGCACATGGGGCGCAAGGCCTTCATTGTACCGCTCAGCGATCGCCTGACGCTTCTCGATCTCGTCGGCGAAGATGGCGAGCTTCTCAATCAAGATACCGGCCTGCATGGAATCGAGGCGGCTGTTCATGCCGATCCGCGGGTTGAGATACCGCGGATCGTGATCCCAGGAGGCCGCTTCAATCTCCGCCGGCATCGCTTTGCCGTGGATGCGGAGGCTATCGAGAAGCTCGGCGAGGTCTTTGTCGTTCGTCTGGACCGCGCCGCCATCGCCGTAACAGCCGAGCGGCTTGGCCGGGAAGAAGCTGGTGGTGACCGCGTCCGCCCATTCGATCGGATGCTGACCGCCAATGGTGCAGCCGAACCCTTGCGCGCTGTCGGCGATCAGTTTGAGCCCGTAACGATCGGCAATTGCCTTGATGGACGGGTAGTCCGCAGGCTGTCCGAACAGGTCAACGGCGATGATCGCTTTCGGCGTGAGCTCACCCTTGGCGAGCGTGTCTTCGATCGCGGCCTCGAGCGAAGTTGGATCGATGTTGTAGGTGACAGGATCGATATCGATAAAGACTGGTGAAGCGCCGAGCCACGGGACCACCTCGGCGGTCGCGGTGAAGGTGAAGCTGGGGCAGTAGACCGCGTCTCCTGGCTTCACGTCCCACGCCATCAGCGGCAGGGCGAGTGCATCCGTGCCATTGCCGCACCCCACGGTGTAGGCGGCGCCGGAAAAGGCGCTCAGCTGCTCTTCGAGGGCCGCGACCTCAGGCCCCATGATGAAGCGGCCATGTTCCAAGACCCGAGCAATGGCGGCGTCGACCTTATCGGCAATCTGTGCCCGCTGCGCCTGAAGATCAATAAACGCAATGCCCATCAGTGGCCTAGCTCCCCTCAATTCGTGAGAGAATGCCGCTATCGGGTCGCCGCGGTCCTGTCGAGCGGGGGAGGGGTCACGGATTGTGGACGGATGTTGCAGTGCGGGGCGGGCGAAGGTCGAATTCAGGTGATCAAGGACCAGGCCCACCGTCTCTTCATGGATATCTGCGCGCGGCCTTCCGGCGTCTTTGCAGATCGGGACGAACCGCTGTCCTCGCGGGGTGCAGGTGTTGAGATAGGTGTAGTGGTTGGCGCCTTGGATGAGCACAAGCTCGGCACCCGGAATGCCTGCTGCGATGACTGCTCCATTGGTGGGAGCAGGAGTGACTTCGTCCTCCGTCCCGACGATCACCAAGGCGGGTTTCTCGATCGCGGCCAGGCTCTCTGGGGTGAAAACCGTGCCAAGGGCCGGGGCGATCATCACGAAACTGTCGATGCGAGGATCGGTGACGGGGGTTTGTAGGCCTGCAGCTGCTGAGCAATGCTGGGGTCAGCCTCGATCAGTGCCTCCAGGTCTGCGTCCGCATTGGGATATTCTGGTTGAGGATGACAGGTCGCGTCGGCCTGCTCGCTCGCACAAAACGCGCGGAAAAGCTCGCGATCGGTTTGACCGCCAGCGAGCGCGGTCACGGTGTAGCCGCCCAAGGAGAAACCAGCCGCACCCAGACGATCTTGATCGATTAGCCGGCCGAAGGTGTCGTTCGCAAGAAGAGCATCAAGAGCGAAAGTGAGGTCCCTGGACCGCTCCCACCAGGTGCGAAAACCGCGGGGATCAAAGCTCTCTTCCGCTGCGGTGTTGCCGTGGTGGTCAACGGCCACCGCGATGTAGCCTTCTTCCGCCAGGGCCCGGCCGAGCCACATCATCTGAAGCGCCGCGCCGCCTGGCCGGCTGTGAAGATCGGCCGGTCCGCCGGGAAAGCGATCGTCTCCATCACCGCGTCGTCCTCGGCGGGGTACCAGACCGTGGTGACCACCGGCCGCGCTGTCGCTCTGTCCCAGGATGTTCGTGCGGGGTCTTCGACGGCGAGGCGGGCGATGCCGACGGCGGGGCCTTCGGTGACGACCGCGTCAGGGCTCTCTGGGGGCTGGCAAGCGCACACAAGGGTCGCGAGCAAACCTATCGCCAGTAGGAAACGCAACATCATCAACCACTCCGAAGTCAGTGCAGGCTGATAGGGGGACGGAGCGTTGACTATCAACCCTCAGTCGGAATGCGCCGCCGCCTCGGCTGGAAACGATCAGACATCAGTGGGCACGTGTTCTGGATCGCGGCTTTCCACCCAGTGTTGCAATCTCGCGCTATGGTTGTTACCCAGATGTTGGGTGAGATACTTCTATGAAACGACTGATTATATGCTGTGACGGGACTTGGCAGAGTCTGGGCCAAGATACTTTGACCAACATCGCGACGCTGGCCAAGGCACTGTCGAATCGCAACCAGAATGAGGATCACCAACAGATCGTCTACTATAGCCGAGGGGTTGGATCGGTCCTGAAGTCCGACAACACGACTTTCCTCAAGAAACTGAACAACCATGTGCAGAGCTTCTTAGGCGGGGCGTTTGGCCAGGGCATTGAAGACCAAATCTTCGATGCCTACCGGTTCTTGGCATGCAATTATGAGCCCGGCGACAAAATCTACATGTTTGGCTTCTCGCGGGGTGCCTTCGCCGTCAGATCCTTATGCGGACTTATTTATGCATCTGGACTTGTCCGTCGTGAAAACCTCTCCGCGGTGGAGGAGGCCTACGAGCTATACCGCGATGCCGACATTAAACCAGGAGATGCGCTGGCGTCGTCGTTTCGTCAGTCGAATGGCGAACGGACGGCTATCGAATTCCTTGGTTGCTTCGACACTGTTGAGATGACCGGCATGCCGAACCTTTTCGATCGTCTAAGGATCGATGCGTTCATCAACCGGCAAAAACGGTTCCACGACCATAAGCTCAATCGCACCATCAAACGTGCCTGCCATGCCTGCGCCCTGGACGAGAAGAGACGGTTCTTTCCACTGACGAACATGGAGCCTTCGGATGAAGCTGAGCCGGATCAGGTGATCGAGATGTGGTTCCCCGGGCATCATGGGGGTGTTGGTGGTGGCGAAAGAGCAGCAAAGCCCTTTGCCGATGCGGCGCTACTTTGGATGGCTTCTCAGGCAGAAGCGGCGGGCCTCTACTTTAGTCGCGGGGCTTTCGACGATGTTCAGCCTGATGCTTTGGCCGCTATGTCGCCCCCCACGAGCCTGACATGGTTGCGACCTGTCGAGCGTAACGTCGGCGACTCTCTGCGCGACGTCGTGTTGAGCAAAAGCGCCTACGAACGTTTTTATTGCGCCAAGCCTCCATGGCGCCCCAAGTCTCTTGAGGCATTGCTTCATGACATCGAAGCGCGCCGCGAGAGCTGGGAGGCATGGCACTAGCCGCCTTTGGCATTCGGCCCGGTGGGTCAGCGGCAACTGTCAGGCGGCTCATTACTCTATGGCTTGCCGATCTCGCCAATGGTCGACAGCGACCCGTGTAAACGCAGGGCCGCCAGCGCTTTTTTTCCCCGCTACACTGGCTTCGGGAGTTAGTCCTGCCAGCCTTTCTTTCGTCAGCATGGGGGAGATGGCGGCGGCTTTCTCCAGCGGCGCATCAGGCAACGCGCATCCTTCCTCTTCGCACAGAGCAACGAGGCTGCCGACGACGTGATGGGCGTCGCGGAAGGGCATCCCGTCCATCGCCAGGCTGTCGGCGAGATCCGTTGCGGTGGCGAAACCGCGGCCTGCATCCTCGGCCATGCGGGCTTTGTTGATCCGCATCTCGGCGACCATGCCCGCCGTGATCGCGAGGGTCGCCTCCAAGGTCTCAAGGGCTTCCATGGTCACCGGCTTTGTCTCTTGCAAATCCTTGGCATAGGCGAGGGGCAGGCCCTTCGTCTGGAGCGTGAGGGCGGTGAAGGCCCCGGCGATGCGGCCGACCTTGGCACGGATAAGCTCGGCGGCATCGGGGTTGCGTTTCTGCGGCATGATCGATGAGCCGGTCGAAAAACTCTCCGAACACGAAAGATAACCGAAAGGTGGGCTGGAATAAGTGACCACTTCCTCCGCATAGCGACTAAGGGTCACCCCGCAGATCGAGGCAGCGGCCACGGCCTCGAGACAGAAATCCCGCGCGCTGGCGCCATCGAGGCTGTTGGCCATGGGCCTTGTGAAGCCGAGCTCAGCGGCCGTGCTCTCGCGATCGATCGGGTGGGGCGTGCCCGCGAGGGCGGCGGACCCAAGCGGGCTCTCGTTCAAATGATCCCGGGCGGCCAGGAGGCGCAGCCGGTCGCGCTCCAGCATCTCAACATAGGCGAGGCAGTGATGGGCATAAGTGATCGGCTGGGCGATCTGGAGATGGGTGAAGCCGGGCATCACGGCGTCGTGGCCGGTCTCCGCCTGTTGGAGAAACGCCTTTTGGCAGGCGCGGACCTGGTCGGCGCAGGCCTCGAGCGCTGAACGCATCCAGAGCCGGAGGTCGGTGGCGACCTGATCGTTGCGGGAGCGGCCGGTGTGGAGCTTCCCCGCAACATCGCCGACGATCTCCCTGAGCCGCGCTTCGACATTCATATGCACATCTTCGAGCGCCTCGGACCAGGTGAAGGTCCCGGCCTCGATCTCGCTTGCGACCTGGTCCAAGCCTTTGACCAGCGTCGTTGCTTCCGCTTCCGAAATGATCTCTTGGCGGCCGAGCATACGCGCATGGGCTTGGGAGCCGCGAATGTCCTCGCGCCAAAGTTTGATGTCAGCATCGAGGCTGTGGCCGAATTTCTCAAAGAGTTCTGCGGGTCCGCCTTGGAAGCGCCCACCCCAGAGGGGATTTTTCTGATCGTCGCTCATGGTGCACCGCCTATCCCGCGATGCACCATCCTGACCACCCATCTGTGCTGCAAGAACCCAGAGAGAAGGGCTTGCCAAGGGCAGACCAGCGATGTTCGCTGCACCGCACTGAGGGAGAGTGCTCCATGAACCGCTCACTTGTGCTGTGTGGCCTGGCCATGATCGCTTCTGCGTGCAGCGAACCCGCGCCCGAGGTTGAAGAGCTGGTCAACGAGGAGCCTGCCGAAGAGGAGGACGTCTACGCCTTCACCGATGACAGCACGTTTGAGCCCATCGGCCCCGCATCAGAGGGTGATGACCAGACGTCCGATATTGCTGCGATCAGTGATGATGGCGTGGTCTTTCGGTTCGTTGGACCCTTCGAAGGCGGCGCGGCCCTCGCAGCGGAGGACAGCTTCACCTCGAACCTCCAGCCGCGCGAGATCACCATCCGGGCCCAAAGCGTGAGTGCCGCGGGGTTTGACGAGGTCATCCCGCTCTATCGCGATGATGTTTTCGCCTGGCAGCCGGAGCAGAAAGCGGCCCTGGCCGCGGTCATCGAAGAGGCGCTGCCGCTCCTCAACCAGATCGACCAGCATCTGCCGGAGGAGGTCCTTCTGGTCGTCACCGGCGATGTGGTGGAGGGCGGCCTGCCCCATACGCGCGGCAACGCCATTATCTTTGCGGGCGGCGGGATACCGATGCCTGGACCCGGCGATGAGGACGGCCGGATGCTGAAGCGCCTGTTCCTCCATGAGCTGCATCACGTGATGTCCCGCGCCAATGGTGATCAGCACGACGCCTATTATAGCTTGATTGGCTTTGAGCCTTGCGTGCTGGAAGAGCCGGAGGGTTTGCGCGCCGTTCGCCTGACCAACCCCGATGCGCCGACCTATCGTCACTATGCGCCCGTCGCGGTGCCGGATGCGGATGGCGTTGTGCCTTTTCTCTATGCGGTCAGCGGGTTCAACCCCGGCGCGGCGAACAGTTTGCGCGATGTCTTCGCCTTCGGCCTCCTGCCTGTGCGCTATCAAGATGGGGTCTGCACCGCGGCGGCGGAGGGGCCTGAAGGGCTTCTCGATGTGGCGGATGTGCCAGGTTTTGGCGCGCTGATCGGGCAGAACACCGACTACGTGATCCACCCGGAGGAGACCCTGGCCGACAATTTCGTCCTGTGGGCCACCAATGAGATCGAAGTCCCCAACCCGGAAATTCCCGAAGCCGTCGGGATGTTCTGGTTGCGTCCGGGCGAGTGATCGTCAAGAGAACGGCTTCTTTTCGCAAGCCAAATGAGGAACGACGTGCGTCACTTCCTGACCACAGAAGACTGGACCAAGGCCGAGATTGCTGGCCTGCTCGACGACGCGCGTGCGCTGAAAGCTGCGCCGCAGAACAAACGGTTGGAAGGTCAGCGATGCGCGCTTCTCTTCTTCAACCCCAGTCTCCGAACACGCACCTCGTTTCAGGTGGGGATTGCGGATCTGGGCGGCACCTCCGTCGTTCTTGATGCGGCGGGAACGTGGCCGATTGAGGTTGAGCCTGGCGCGATCATGGATGGCGAGGCCGAAGAGCATGTCGCGGAGGCAGCGCAAGTCCTCTCGCGCTATGTCGATCTTATTGCCATTCGTTCGTTTCCGAAGTTTCTCGACTGGGAGCGGGAGCGCGAAGATCCGCTGCTGAATGGGTTCGTTCGCCATGCCAGTGTGCCGATCATCAATATGGAGACGATCATCCACCCGTGTCAGGAGCTGGCCATGCTGATGGCGCTTCAGGCGGAGCACGGCAATCTTGAGGGCAAGAAGTTTTGCCTCACCTGGACTTATCACCCTAAGCCGCTGAACACGGCGGTCGCGAATTCTGCGATTTTGGCGGCGACCAAGATGGGGATGGATGTCACGCTTCTTTGTCCGAGCGATGAGTATTTGCTCGATGACAAGTTCATTGAGGCGGGGAGCCGGTTTGCGGGCGACAACGGCCAGGCGCTGACCATCACGCATGATGTCGAAACCGCCTATCGCGGCGCGGATGCGGTCTATGCGAAAAGCTGGGGTCGGCTCGATCAGATCGGTCTGCCCATAGACCAGCGCCTGACGCCCGAGGCGCTCTCGTCCTTCATTGTCGATGAAGACAAAATGGCGCTGACCAACAATGCGACTTTCAGCCATTGTCTCCCCATGCGGAGGAATGTGAAGGCCACCGACGCCGTTGTCGATAGCCCGCGGTCCCTGATTATCAATGAGGCGGAAAACCGCCTCCATGTGCAGAAGGCAGTGCTAAGTACACTGATCGGTTCATGAGCAAAACTTGTGTTCTCGCCTTTTCCGGCGGTCTTGATACGTCCTATTGTGTCTTGAAGCTGCGTGATGAGGGTTATCGCGTCGTCACCTATTACCTGCATTCAGGCGCTGCCGATCCCGAGGCTGAGGCGAAGATCGCCGCACGTGCAGAGGAGTTGGGTGCCGATGAGCATATCAATGATGACGCATCGCAAGAGCTCTGGGACCGGATTGTCGTTCCGTTTCTTGCGGGCGGTGCGCGTAGGCAGGGGCGCTATCCCCTTCTGTGTGCGGATCGTTCGATCATCGCCGCGCACGGGGTTGAGATCGCTGATCGCGTCGGCGCTGATGTGATTGCCCATGGCTGCACGGGCATGGGGAATGATCAGGTGCGCTTCGATACCGAACTGCGCGCCCGCTCGGACCGGCCGGTGATCGCGCCGATTCGCGATATTCAAGACCGGGACAATGTTAGGGCCTATGAAGAGGATTTTCTTCATTCCCGCGGCATCTCCGTGCCGGAGCGGGCGAGTCTTTTCTCCGTCAATGAAAACCTTCTGGGTGCGACGCTTTCGGGCGGATCGATCGATCGCTGGGAAGAGCCCCCGGCCGAGGCCCGGGTGTTCACCAAGCCGCCAGCCGAATGGCCCGAGGCGCCGCTGCGCCTGACGCTCACCTTTGAAAAAGGTGTGCCCACGCATCTCGATGGCGAGGCGATCGCGGGGCCTGATCTCTTGCGGCAATTGAACGAACGCCTCGGCGCCTACGGCGTTGGTTATGGCATCTACACCGGCGATACGCTGGTGGGGCTCAAAGGCCGGATCGTTTTCGAGGCGCCGGGTCTTCAGGGACTTGAAGAGGCGCATACGGCGCTTTGTGAGGCGGTGTCGAGCCGGGCCCAGAACAGCTTC
>JBCDLG010000050.1:0-22652 GCA_038745625.1 Pseudomonadota bacterium
CCGATTGTCGAGGAGGACGCCCTGCCTGCTCCGGCGGAGCTTGGCGACGACGCTGTTGCGAGCGCGCCGGAAGCGGTGGCGGCCGATGGATGATCGCCATTTTGCCAGTCTAGCGACCGTTGGCGTCGCCGCGCTTCTTCTGCTCCTCGGTATCGTTTTGCTCCTGGTGCCGCTTAATCTTTTTAGCGGTACCGTTCCAACACCAATCCTGCCGCTCTGCATCATCTTCATCTACGGGCTTGAGCGGCCTGAGAGCCTGCCCCCGAGCTTAAGCTTTGCGATGGGTCTTCTGCATGACCTCCTGTTCGGCGCGGCGATTGGTCCTTGGGCGAGCGTCTATCTCGTCGTCCATGCTTTGGTCGTCTGGCAACGGAGCTATTTTGCTGGCCGCGACGTCGTTGTGCTCACCACGGGTTTCGCAGCGGCCAGCGTTCTGGCGATGGCGCTTTACTGGTTTGAAATGTCGATCCTTTCGAGCCGCCCCATGCCTGTCTTTGCGATCTTCTGGCAGTGGATTGTCACTGTCCTGAGTTTCCCCTTCCTTCTTGCGCTGTTCCGCCGCCTTGCCGGTCGGCCGCGCTCCAACAGTCTGGTCTAGCGATGCGCGTTGAGCCGTTTGATACCAGCCGCCATATGGCCTTCACCCGCCGCGCCACGATCATGAGCGGCGGGACGCTGGCGCTTTTCGGCGGGGTGGTGTTCCGGCTTTATGATCTGCAGGTCCGGCGGCACGAGGATTTTCGTGCGCTGGCGGACGATAACCAATTCAACCAGCGGCTGATCGTTCCGCTGCGCGGGAACATCTACGACCGCTATGGCGCCGTGGTTGCGACCAATGAACAGGATTTCCGTGTCCTTGTGATCCCTGAGCGGACGAAGGACCTCCAAGAGACGCTGCTAACGCTCTCGACGATCATGCCGCTGACGGAGCGCGAGATCGTCTCCGTGATGGACAAAGCGCGCCGCCAGCGCAGCTTCATCCCGATTGTTGTCGCGGACAATCTTGATTGGGAGACCTTCGCTGCGGTCAATTTTCACTCCACCGATTTGAGCGGCATCGTCTCGGAGGTGGGCACCGCGCGATCCTACGATCCGGATGCCGGGGCCGCGTTTGTTGTCGGCTATATGGGCGCGGCGACCTCCGAAGACATCTCCCGCGCCAACCGTGAAGCACCGAGCACGGAGGATGCGGAGAAGACCGAGCTTCTCTACCGTCAGCCGGGCTTTAAAATCGGCAAAGCGGGTCTTGAGCGCACCTTTGATGCCAATCTGCAAGGCGAGGCGGGATCGATCCGTGTGCAGGTGAACGCCCATGGCCGGGTGATTGACAACTACCCTGATACCAGCGTCGCACCGATCCAGGGCGAACCCCTGGGCCTCACGATCGACAAGGAGCTTCAGGCCCGGGCCCTCGAGATTCTCGCCGCCGATTATGGTGAGTACCCGGAAGGGACCCAAGAGCCGCATCCTGTTTCGGCCTCTGCCGTGGTCCTTGATGTGATCACCGGCGACGTCCTTGTTATGGCATCGACCCCGGCCTTTGACCCCAACGTCTTCAGCCGCGGGATCGAGGCAAGCTATTGGCGCGAGCTCAATCAAAGCCCGCTCAAGCCGCTTCTCAACAAGCCCGTCGCCGGCAGCTATCCGCCGGGCTCGACCTTCAAGCTGTTGACCACCATCGCTGCGCAAGAAGCAGGCATCGCTCCGACGACGCGGTTTCATTGCAATGGAAGCTTTCCCTTTGGCGGGCGCGTTGCGACCTGCTGGAAAAAGGAAGGGCACGGACCGCTTGATATGGAGGGCGCGATCAAGCACTCCTGCGATGTCTATTTCTGGAACCTCGCAACCCAGGTGGATATCGACCACATCGCCGATGTGGCGCGGCGCTTTGGCCTTGGTGAGACCTTTGATCTCGGCATTGGTGCGGAGACGGAGGGTACGGTGCCGTCACGGGCTTGGAAGAGGGCCTATTATCGCAACGATCCGCCGAACCAGACGTGGTTCCCTGGTGAGACACTGTCGGTCGCCATCGGACAGGGCGCCGTCACGGCAACACCGATGCAGCTCGCTGTGATGAGCGCACGGATCGCGACCCACAAAGAGGTGCGTCCCCGTCTTGTGCGCGCCATCGGCCACGAGTTGATCCCTGAACCCGTCTTCGGTGAGCTGGGCGGTGAAACCGAGCACATGACCGTCGTGCGTAAAGGGATGAACGCTGTGGTCAATGAGTGGGGCACGGCGGCGCGCTCGACCCTGCTTCCCGATTTTCAGATGGCGGGGAAGACGGGGACCAGCCAAGTCGTCGGCCTCAAGCGTGACCCGGAGACCGGCCGCCGCCTACGGAACGAAGAGCTTCCGTGGCGCCTTCGTGACCATGCTTTGTTTGTGTCCTTCGCGCCTTATGACAACCCGCGCTATGCCTGCTGTGTGGTGGTGGAGCACGGAGGATCGGGCTCCCGTGCGGCAGGCCCCCGGGCGCGCGACATCATGCGTTCGGTGCTTGAAAAGGATCCTGGCGATGGGCTGCGCCACGATCTCTGGTCCGGTGGCTCGGTGCAGCGCGTTGCCCGCTTGGGAGACACGCGATGAACGCGATTGTCATCGAGGCGGCCAACCGCAGCAAAGTCCGACAACGGCTTTCGGAGCTCAACCTTCTTCTTCTTGTGCTCTTGTCGATGATCGCTTCGGCCGGCGTGATGGCGCTCTATTCTGTCGCGGATGGTAATTGGTCGCCCTACGCGATGCAGCACGGCATCCGATTTATGCTGGCCATGAGCGTTTTGATCGGGATCGCGATCACGCCGCTCAAATTTTGGCTCAGTGTCGCTTATCCTGGATATGTCGCGGCGCTGCTGCTTTTGCTCCTGGTGCCGATTATCGGTGATACGAATATGGGCGCCAGGCGGTGGCTTAGCCTCGGCGGCTTTCAATTGCAGCCGTCGGAGCTCATGAAGGTGGCCCTGGTCCTGGCGCTCGCCCGTTACTATCACGGGCTGGATTTCAAACGGGTCTCCACCATTTTTGGTCTGATCCCGCCCCTCGCTATGATCGGTGCGCCGGTGGGTCTTGTTTTCTTGCAGCCCGATTTGGGGACAGCGATCCTTCTGGCGCTTTCTGGGTTCTCGGTTCTGCTGCTCGCTGGCCTCTCGTGGCGTTTCGTTGTGCTCGGCATGATCGTTGGTGCGGGCGGTGTGATCGGTGCTGTTAAGACAGGTCTTCTCAAGTCCTATCAGATTGATCGGATCACTGCCTTTTTGGACCCGGATGCTGACCCTCTCGGTGCCAACTATCACCCCAACCAGTCGAAGATCGCGATTGGCTCAGGCGGGGTGGATGGCAAGGGCTATATGGAAGGCACACAGAGCCAGCTCGACTTCCTTCCTGAGATGCAGACGGACTTTATCTTCACCATCATTGGCGAGGAGTTTGGGCTCTACGGCGCTGTGGTGCTCTTGCTGCTCTATCTTGGTGTGTTCTTCACCACCCTGCAGATCGCGATGAGCGCCAAGTCGCATTTCGGCCGGCTCTTGAGCTTTGGGATCGCGCTGACCTTCGTTTCTTATGTGCTGATCAACACCGGCATGGTGATGGGGCTTGCGCCCGTTGTCGGCGTGCCGCTGCCGCTGGTGAGCCATGGCGGCACGGTGATGCTATCGATGATGGCAGGCTTCGGTCTTGTCATGTCGACCTGGATCCACCGCAACCAGGACACGCTGAGGACGTCGGGTTTCGGCTCTTAGCTCGCCGCGGCCAGGATCGCTTCGAAAGCGTCGCGGACGCTCGCTATGTCGGCATTGAGGTGGTCGAAGCAGGCCTGCGCAGCGTCCATGTCGCCATCTCTCGCTGCCACCTCGATCTTTCGCGCGCGCTCAGCCACGACAATCGCGCCGAGATTGGCCGATGAACCTTTGAGCCCATGCGCGGCTGCGGCGAGGGCGGTTGTATCACCAGCTTTGATCGCGGTGCCGATCGCGCCGATCAGATTGTCATTGGACTCCCAATAGGCGTCGAGAATGGGACGCACACCCTCCACACCAGCACCTTCGACCAGCATCGATATCTGCTCGCCATCGATCACGTCACTCATGGATCGTCTCTCCCGTGTCTCGCTCACCTGACATGTCTACTTAAGATTGTGGCCTTTCACGAGGATTGCCACGATAGATAAAACGCCGTCTAACTTGCGTTTCCGGGTCTATCAAAGCGCGAGGGCAGAACACGCATGGCAATGGCGAAAAGCAGTCAGGATGAGCATTGGTCAGGCAGGGCAGCCTTTATCTTGGCCGCTATCGGCTCAGCTGTTGGGATCGGGAACCTCGTGCGCTTCCCATATGTCGCAGGCGAAACCGGCGGCGGCGCCTTCGTCCTTGTTTACCTTTTCTGTGTGCTGGCGATTGGCCTCCCGGTGCTGATGGCGGAGCTTTTTGTCGGGCGTCGCGGCGGGGGCACGCCGGTTGCCGCCATCCGGCGTCTCGCTGAGGTCGAAGGTGCTCCTTACGCTTGGCAGTTGATGGGCTGGATTGGGGTTGTTGCCAGCTTTTTGATCGTCTCCTTCTATGCCGTGGTGGCCGGCTGGCTGCTCTATTATGTGGTCTTCATGATCGGTGACTTTGTCAGCGCGCTCGGCTCGAGCGGCATTGGCGCGATCGTGGCCCCAGCCTTTGCGGGCGACAGCCAAGAGACGATAACCGGAAGCTTCCCGGCGCTTTTGGCCTCACCAGGCACCATGATCCTCTACGATGCGATCTTTGTGGGGATTACCGCCTTTATCGTTAGCCGCGGCGTGACGGCGGGTATTGAGAAAGCGGCGACTGTCTTGATGCCGCTCTTCTTTGTGCTGCTGATCGTTCTTGCGATTGTCTCGATGCTGACGGGCAACACGGTAGCTGCGCTTGATTTCCTGTTTATGCCGAAATTCGACGCGTTGCTGGCTGACTTCAAGGATGGATCGATCATGGTGACGGCTGTGGGCCAGGCGTTTTTCTCGCTGTCGCTCGGCTCGGTCATGATGGTGACCTACGGCATTTATTTGGGCCGTGATCAGAGCATTCCTGAGTCGGCCGCAACGGTGGCGATCTCTGACACCGCCGTTGCGCTGGTGGCGGGGCTGGCGGTCTTCCCGGTTCTCTTTCAGTTCAATCTCGAGCCATCGGGCGGTGGTCTCGGCCTTCTCTTCGGCCCGCTCCTTTTGGCCTTCAACCAAATGCCTTTTGGTAGCCTCTTTGGCATCGCGTTTTTTGCCATGGCGGTGTTCGCTGCCTTGACCTCAGCAATCGCTCTTTTTGAGGCGGCAGCGTCCGTGGCCACTGGCGACATCACGCTTGATGAAGCGACCCGCAAGCGGCGCCGGGTGATCGGGTCGATCATCTTCGCAGGTGTTCTCTTGGTGCTCGGGACGTTTCATGCGCTGAGCTCGGTGCCGCCGGATGCCGCGAACACGGGCCTCAACACCTGGTACCCCTTCGGCAATTTGCCGGTGGTCGGGGGCATGACACTTCTTGATGCGACCAACGCCTTCACTGGCGAGATCCTTTTGCCGCTTGGCGGTTTCCTGATCGCGGTCTTCGCAGGCTATGTGGTGAGCCAGTCGGCGAGCCGCGAGGAGCTCGGCTTTAAGACCGCGGCTGGGTATCAACGGTGGCGTTTTCTCATACGCTATGTCTGCCCCAGCATTGTCGGCTTGATCATTGTCTATGGTTTGGTGATCGCACCCTTCTTCCTGAGCTAACGTCGCAGGGTTTCGTCAGGAGGCGGCGTAACTGTCTGTCGCCTTGACGAGCTCGTCAACGATGCCGGGCTCGCTCGCTGCATGCCCCGCATCCCCAACCATCCGCAGCATGCTTCCTGGCCAGGCTTTGTGAAGCTCGAACGCGGTCTTGGCTGGTGTCACGATATCGTACCGACCCTGAATGATCGTGCCCGGAATGCCTTCCAGCCGGTGAGCGTTGGCGATGATCCAATCGTCGTTCTCGAAAAAGCCGCCATTGCAGAAATAGTGGTTCTCAATCCGGGCAAAGGCAACAGCGAAGCGCTCGCCAGCGAAGCTGTCCATCCGCTCGCGGCTCGGCACAAGCGAGACGGTTGATCCTTCCCACACGGACCATGCTTGCGCCGCTTCGATGCGAAGAGCCTTATCGTCGCTCTGTAGGCGACGGCGGTAAGCAGCCATCATGTCGTTGCGCTCGTCTTCAGGGATAGGGGCGATGAAGGCTTCCCAGGCCTCGGGATACATCCAGCTTGCGCCTTCTTGGTAGAACCACAGAAGCTCCGACCGGCGCAGCGTGAAGATCCCGCGGAGAACAAGCTCGGTGACCCGTTCAGGATGGGTCAGCGCGTAGCTGAGGCCCAGCGTTGAGCCCCAGGAGCCGCCAAAGACCTGCCATTGCTCGATGCCCAGCTTCTGCCGCAATCGCTCCATGTCCTCGACGAGGTTCCAGGTAGTATTCTCCCGCAGTTCCGCGTGCGGCGTCGATCGACCGCAGCCGCGCTGGTCGAAGAGGATGATGTGGTAACGTTCCGGGTCGAAGTAGCGGCGCATCGAGGGTGTCGAACCACCGCCTGGACCACCATGGCAGACGACCACCGGCTTCCCGTTCGGGTTGCCGCTTGCCTCATAATAGATCTCATGCAGCGGCGAGACCGACATCTGCGCGCGGAGATATGGCTCTAGTGGCGGATAAAGTGTTTTCAGGGCCATGGATTCCTTTACAGCGCAGGCGCGATCGTGGTTCTATGCCTCTTAACGCGGGTCCGAACTTCGGCAATGACACGGTTTCAAACATCGTGTCGCGGTTAGGTTGGTCCGTTAGGGGGCGAAAGAACGGAGTTCTGGTGCACGTTCGGGTTGCATGTATCTCAGCTCTGGCTGTGGCCATGACAGGCTGTGCCTCGGTCCAGTTGGGCAAAGGCCAGGATCAGGCGGCGGAAACCGCGTCAGCAGAGGAGCGCGAGGCCATGGCCGTGGCGCTCGAACAGCTTGAAGCCAAGCCTTGGGATCAGGAACAGGCCGAGAGCGGCGACGGTTTCATGACCGTGCTGTTTGGCGGCTCAGGGCCCTCGCCGAAGGATGAGGCCAAGTCCTACCTACGCAGCCTTGATGTCAGCGAAGAGGCCAAACCCTCCGCTGTGCTGCGTGATGTGGATGTCACCCTCGCGGCCGCGTGGCACATGGTCGACGCAGGCCGCGCGGCGAGCGCGTCGGTGCAGCCCCAGCCCTCTGACGTGCGGATGCTGGAAGAGGCGATTACTGAGGCCAGGCATTGCCGGCTCGTTTATGCCCAAGCGATGACGCTGATGGCGAAGGATGGGCTCGACGTGGCGCGCGAGGACGTCCTCTACGTGAAGGACGAGTTCACTCGCGCGATCTTGGAACTTGGCCGCACGGCGGATGCTCTGTCGAAGCAAGTGGATAGCTCACGGCCCCAGGCCTTTGCGGCTCAACCCTACCAAGCGCGTCCGAGCTCTTACTGATCTCTCTCGATGACCTTAAGGCGCGAGCACTTCGCTGACGTCGAAGTCGCTGCGGGCTGACGCGACGCGCGCGGCGAGGATCCGTTTTTCGAAGAGATCGATATAGCTCTGCGGCACGCCTGGAATGCCGCGGAGGGCCTGAAGGTGCCGCATTGCGCCTTTGAGATCGCTGTTCCGCCAGGATAACAGAAGATCCCGCTGGGTCTCTGCCAACTGACGGAAGGACTTGGACGCCTTGAGGAAGGGATTGCCGACAAGGCCATAGACGCCTTCCATCGCCGCCTCTTCGTGGCGTTTGACGACGTCGAGATCGAGGAAGGCGTAGTGATGGCGGAGCTGATCGTAAACGGCAGCGTCGGTGACAATCGCTGGTCCGTAGAGGGATGATCGGGCGCGCAGGCGTCCTGCGAAACCGACGGGCGAGCCAAGGGCTGCGTAACGGTTGCGCCCGCCGAGCCCCGCCGGGCCAGCAAAACAAGCGCCGGTGCTGATGCCGATCTCAATCCTGCCGTCGGCGAGTTCTTCGAGGGCGCCGCCGCGGGAGACGTGATGGCTTTCGGAGACTTGCTGGCTCATGGCGCTCACGTCGTCGAGCATTTTAAGGGCGCAGGAGCAGGCAAGCTCAATGTGCTTTTCTTCTTCGAGCGGTACGTTCCAATAACCGAGAAGCCGTCCGTCCTCGCCATAATCGACCGTGCCTTCATGCTCCAAGATGGTGCGGCGTAGGCGGTCATTGGCGCTGGCGCGGAAGAGCATGAAGTCGCGCGGCCGCTCGGCAAACCGCTCGATGAGAGCGGGCGGCAGCTGGAAGGCGCAAGAGAGGACCGTCACATCCCGGTGGACGCCGCGCAGCAGCTTTTGGCCCCCCTGGCTCTGCACTTTCCGCATCGCCTTTTGCGGCAGGGCGCCGTGGAATGCGCCGCGCAGCGCGTCGTCACGCAAGATCATGTTGCTGAGTACGGTAGCGCCCACCGCCAAAGGACCCCCCGCGGTGGCCATCAGACCTGGCGTCGGGTCGATCAGCATCCCGGACGACCGGAAGACAAAAAACGGGACCAGGAAGCTTGCCAGTAGCAAAACGCCATTCACGGCGATCGCGAGAGCAGAGGGGAGGAAGACTACCGCGGCCACCGCTGCCGCCCCGGCGATCACGGCGCCGAGGGCTTCCGCAAAGCCGACCCAGTCGGGCCGCACAATGACGGCGCCGCTGGTCATCTGCTCAGTCATCAGAGCATGAACACTGGCAACGGGCAGCTCGCCCCGGGAGGTCCGCTTGACGCCCTCTGGCGATATCACCTCGCCAATGAAGACGTGCTTGTCTTTCAAGGAACGTGTCCAGGTCTCCGGGTCCTCAAGAACGCGCCAGGCCGGAACATTAGGCACACTGACAATTTGTGGCCACCAGAGGCGCACCTCTCCGCGGCCATCAAGGGGGAGAGGCTCGGCCTCGCCGATCGTCAAGCCCGTCGGCGGCCGACCGCTATTGCTGATCGCGTTGCGGCTGAGGCTGACGGCGACCGGCGCGCCCGATGCGCTGAGGGCCGAGAGGGCCGCGTTGGGGGTGGGGCGATTGCCGATCGTATAAAGAGGCGCAGCGCGGCGCACGACGCCGTCAGGATCACGCGGAAGGCCGACCACCACCGGCGTGCCGCTCTCGCCAAGCTCAGTAGAGAGCGATTGGTCGCCGAGGACCCCGGGAAGCGCTGCAGCGAGATCGCCTTCGACGGAGAGCCACGGCGCTTCGTCGCGGTCGATCCGTGCCCACCGCACCGCTTGGCCAGCAGGTTGGACCCGCTGGCCGACGCCGAGACCGATATCGCCGCCTGCCACGGCCCTTGCAAGGACGAGATCGTTGGACGGAAGAAGCGAGATGGCGGCGAGCGGGTCCCCCTGTTCGCCAGCGGACGGAACCGTCAGCCACCGTCTTACCAACACATCAGGCGACAGCGGATCTTCGCCCGCCACCGAGACGGTGAGGGTGATCGAAGCTGCACCCGCGGCTTCGGCCGCATCGATAATCCCGGCATACGCGCTTCGCGGCCAAGGCCAGGCGCCAAGCCGCTCGGTGCTTTCCTCATCAATGAGGATCGTCGCCGTGATGCTTTCCTCGGCCGCCGGGCGCGGCGCGAGGCGGGTCAGAATGTCAAAGAAAAGCTCCCGCGGTGCGCGGCCCGCCGCATCGGCCGTCAAAAGCGCAGCACCTGCGATGAGAAAGATGACCACTGCTGGGCTTAGCAGCAGCAAACGGAGCCTTTGTTCCTGTCGCTGTTCGAACACGCCTCAATTCCTTAACGTTTTCGCTTGGCGCCAGGGGCTCTGGCATTGATACTATCACAGCCCAAATGGGTGTCGGTTTGCTTTATGCGCTCTTCAGCTTGCTTTGGCATGCTTCGCGTAAAATGCGAGCCAAGGTAAACGATCGGGCTTTCCACAGGCATGACCAACGCGGGTTTCACTGTTGCGACAGCAGAGCCACCGAGCATCAAGGTGCACGGGCGGTGGACCATTGCTGAGGGCATCACGGCGCTTGATCGCGACATCCGCAAATTTGCTGCGACCACCCTCGATAAGCCTCTGAGCATTGATATGAGCGGGGTTGAGGCGCTCGACACGTCGGGCGCGATGATCCTTCAACGCACCATGAAAGCCTGTGGGGCCCGCGATGTGGAGGGGCAGCCGCTTTACGGTTTTGAGAATGTCGAGGAGCACCACCGGGTTCTTCTCGAGCAAGCGGCCGGGAGCCTCGTCTCGTGTGAGGTCGAGCGGCGTCCGAACTCGTTCCTGATGGTGCTCGAGCGGGTAGGCCGCGGCGCGGAAAACGTGACCGATGAGGCGCTCCAAATTTTGAGCTTCGTTGGCGCCGTTGTGGCGCGGCTTGCCGACACGGTGCGTCATCCCCATCGGTTCCGGCCGACCTCGGTGATCCACCATGTCGAGACCGCTGGGTTCAACGCGATCCTGATCGTCGGGCTGATGTCCTTCCTGATCGGCGCGGTCGTCGCCTTCATGGGCGCGACGGTGCTGAAAGAGTTCGGCGCCGAGGTTTTTGCGGTTGAGCTCGTCGGCATTGCCGTCTTGCGGGAGTTCGGTGTGCTTCTCACCGCGATTTTGATCGCCGGTCGGTCGGGGAGTGCGTTCACCGCCTCGATCGGGTCGATGAAGCTGCGCGAGGAGATCGATGCGATGCGGGCCATGGGAATCGACCCGATGGATGCGCTGGTCGTGCCCCGGGTCTTAGCGCTGCTTCTCGCGGTGCCGTGCCTCGCTTTCTTCGCATCCATGCTCGGGATCATCGGTGGCCTGATCGCAGCGGCCGCGTTCCTCGACATCCCGCCGGTTCTCTTCCTGGCACGGACCCAAGAGATCGTGGTCATCGACAACTTCGTTGTCGGCATGGTCAAAGCGCCTTTCTTCGGTTTCTTCATCGCCGTGATCGGCTGCTACCAGGGCATGATGGTCCACGGATCGGCGGAGGATCTTGGTCGCCGCACCACCATCTCCGTGGTTCAGTCGCTCTTCCTCGTCATTCTGACCGATGCCTTTTTCGCGGTCTTCTTCTTGGAGATCGACTACTGATGGGGACGGAGAATGTCATCGAAGTGCGCGGTGTGCGGAACCAGTTCGGCTCCCATGTGGTGCATGATGATCTCGACCTCGACGTGCACCGCGGGGAGATCCTCGGGATTGTCGGCGGGTCCGGTACGGGCAAATCGGTCCTTTTGCGGACGATCGTCGGCCTGCGTCGTCCCAATGCGGGCACGGTGCGGATCTTGGGCCAGACTATTGATCCCAACACACCGCAAACTGATAGCATCAATGACGAGATCGGCATCCTCTTCCAGGACGGCGCTCTCTTCAGCTCAATGACCGTGGCGGAGAATGTCATGGCGCCGCTGCGTGAGCATCTGGAGATCTCGGACACCCTTGCGGAAGAAATTGCGGGGATGAAAATCTCCCTTGCCGGTCTTGGCGAAGATGTCGGCAAGAAGATGCCTTCGGACCTTTCGGGCGGGATGCGCAAGCGGGCGGCGTTGGCCCGGGCTCTGGCGCTCGATCCGCAGATCCTCTTTCTCGATGAGCCGACCGCGGGTCTTGACCCTATTGGTGCTGCGCGGTTCGACGAGCTGGTGATGTCGCTGCGGGACAATCTCGGGCTTACTGTCTTCATGGTCACCCACGACCTTGATAGTCTTTATAGAGATTGTGACCGCGTCGCCGTCCTCGCGGATCGGCGCGTCATCATCAATGGGCCGCTTGATGAGGTGCAAGCGTCCAACCACCCATGGATTCAAGACTACTTCGGCGGCCCGCGGGGGCGGGCGGCGCAAGGCTCGTATCCTGACGAGCGGCAAATCGGATAAGAGGGAAGAGGCGAGACATGGAAACCCGCGCTCATTATGTCCTGATCGGCAGCTCCGTGATCGCCACACTGGTGCTCACGCTGCTGTTTGTGATGTGGCTCGGCAATGCCGAGCGCGAATATGACGAGTACACCATCGTCTTTGAAGAGAGGATATCCGGCCTGCAGGTCGGAGCGAACGTGCTCTTCAACGGCATTCGGGTGGGCGAGGTCGATAGTCTGGCGCTCTCTGAAACCGACCCAAACATCGCTCTGGCCACGGTCCGCGTCGATGAGAATACGCCGATCAAAACCGATACCAAGGCTGAGCTTGAGCTTGTCGGGATCACTGGCCTTGCTGTCATTCAGTTCGTTGGCGGATCGCCGAACGAACCGCTTTTGAAAGCTGTCAGCCAAGAGCGGGTGCCGGTGATCAATGGCAGCGCGGGGGGCCTGGCTGCGGTGATCGAAAGCTCAGGACCGCTCGCGGAGAATATCTCGATGCTGGCGAGTACAGAGAACATCAATCGCATCAGCCGGATCATTGAAGACATCGAAACGCTGACGGACGCGTTCGCGGATAGCGATGAGGACATTCGCACCACGATCGAGAACGTGGCCGTGATGAGCATTGTCCTGCGGCGGAACATTGAGGCGCTGGATGAGAGCGTGGTGAAGATCAACAGCATCCTCGCAGCCACCGAGGGGCTGATCGCAGAGGACGCGCGCACGACGCTGCAAGGGCTTGCTGAGACCAATCAAGAGCTCGCGACGCTGCTCGCGCAGCTCAACGACACGTTCAATGAGAACCGCCCCGCGATTGATGCCTTCGCGCAGGAGGGCCTTGGTGCCACCGTCGGTGTGATCGCCCAAGCGAACCGCGTCCTCGCCACCACCGAAGCGATCCTTCAGGAGTTTGATCGCGATCCCGCCCGCTTCTTGCTCGGCGAAAACCGTCCGGAGTCCCGCAGATGATCCGTTCCTTCCTGACCCTCAGCCTTTTGGCGCTCAGCGGCTGCATCTCGCTGGTGCCTCCGGCCAAAACCCTGCCGCCGCGTTATACCATGGACGCCAATGACATTATGGGTCCGACCGGCGGGCCGCTTGATGTCACCCTGGCCATCAATGATCCGCGGTCGGAGGCTGCGTTCAACACCGCGCGCATCGCTGTGATGACAGCGCCCAATGAGCTGCGCTACCTGCCCGAGGCGGAGTGGGCGGATCGCGGCCCACTTCTCATTTCGATCCTCCTTGAGCGGAGCTTTGAGGAGCACGGCCGACTTCTCGCGGTGAGCGACCGAGTCGCTTTGCCCGTCGCGGATTATGTCTTCTACACGGACATCTCCGACCTTCACCTCGACCGCTCTGTTGAGCCGCATACGGCGCGGGTCAGCTATCGCGTACGGCTGGAGAACCGTCGCGGCCGTGTGCTGGGTGCTGAACGGTTCGAGGCAACACGGACCCTCCAATCGAGCGAACCGCGTGATGCGGCGCACGCGATCGGCGCGGCAGCGGCTGACACCGCAGAAGCGGCATCGGCATGGGGGATGGAGCTGATCGCGGCCGACCAGTAATCAACGAAAATGGCCGCGCGCTGTCCCCACACGGACGTAAAGCTGTCCCAGGGGCGAGCGCAGCATGTCCTGCAAAGCGCCCTCAGCCTTGGACGCATCGCCGGTCATGATCGGGCCAATGAAATCGTCGAAGTCGCGTAAAAAAGCGTCGGCGGCTGCTCGGAAGCCGGGATCGTCTCTTAGGCCGTCTTCGATTTTCGCTTTCAGGACGGCCTGGTCGCCGTTCAACAGCTGTTTGGTGAAGATCTGCCGCTCGCCGCCTTCAAAGCGATCGAGGTCATCATGGCTCGGAACGCCATAAAGGCTCGTCTTCATCGTCATGGTGAAGCGGTACATCCGCATCATCCGTGCACGTTCGTCCGGTGTAGCATCGACCGCTTCGGAATCAGGGTCTTGTGATGCGCCTATATCGGTGAAGACCTGCTTCTCCACCGTATCGAGGATCTTCCGCCACGAGCTGCTGAACGAGCCCGATTTGCTTTCACGTTTGGAGAGCTTATCGGTCTGCTCAGCAAGGCTGCGGCCGAGATTGTCGGCGCGGCTCTTTTGCTGCTCGATCAGATCACGGAGTCTTTGGCTCTCCTCGATCAGGTCCCGTTGGGCGTCGTGCAGGCTGCCTGGATCGCCGCCGGTTTCGTCCTCACCCGTGTTGGGCTGCGCAGCTCTTGCGGCGTTGTCGTCGAGCGCCTTTTGCAGGGCATCGAACTGTTCCGCGCTGCGCTCGGAAATCGTCTCAAGGCGGCCGATCTGCTGTTCGATGTCGGGCTCGGCCGCGGCGCCCTTGGCGTTGCGCTCGGTAAGGGCTGCGGCGAAGGCTTCGGCCTCTTCGTTCATCGCTTTGGTGGCGTCGATCAGCGCTTCGCGCTCCTCGGCGAGCCGCTCGCTGGAGGCCGTGGATCCCTCCTGCATGGCGGCCGTGGCTGCATCGATGGCGCCGACTTGCTCGCGGATCTGCTTCTCCGCTGAGGCGAGCTTGGCGAGGGCGCGATCGACCTCGCCGCCCAGGGTCTCAACGTCGGCGCGGACCGCTTCGACCCGGATCGTCGGCTCGATCCTTTTCACCGCATCGCCGAGCTTATCCGCAGTGGCCTCGAGTTTGAGGGCTGCGCGCAACAGATACCCGCCCGCAAGAACAAGCCCTGCATTGCTCAGGGCAAGGATAAAAACGGCGCCTGAATAGCCAAAGCCGATCCGCAGCACGCCTGTTGATTGCAAATGCGCAAGCGTGGTGCCGACGGGCCAGGCGACCAACCAGACCAGGACAATGGCCGCCGCCAAGACCCGCGCAGCAAGCCAGACCTGATCAGGATCAGGCAGCCAGCCCGGCGTTGGTGGTGCCTTTGGCCCGACGCGGGCTTCGAACACGACGGCGCCTTCGTCGCTCGCCCGGAAGGGAGCATCGCCGAAAGCGGGTTCGGGGCTCTGTGGGGCTTCGTCCGGCACGCTTGCCATCGAATGGCTCTCCTTGCGCGGGGGTCAGAACGGGCCGCACGCGCTCAATCTTACGCATCGCGAGAGGGCAGTTAAGGTTACGTTAAGCAAAAGCGCAGTGCCCGGTCGGCTGTTTATCCCCGTGCGCCGTCCTCGCGGTATCGTTCTGCGGCATTGACGCCTTGGGAGCTATACACATGGGCAGGCTGAAATCGGCCCTTGGCCGGGTGGCACCAGAGCTGGCGCGGGCGCTGGGCGGGCCGTTGGCGGGCGCTGCCACATCAGCCGCTGCGCGGGCGCTTCTTGGCCGCGAGGACGCGAGCGAGGAAGAACTCGCCGCCACCTTGGAACGTGCGGACCCCCAAGCGCTCCAAGAACTGCGGATGGCGTCCTTGGCTTTTGACAAAGCGCTCCTCGACGCCGCGCATGAGAGCGAGCGGATCGCGGCTGGCGATCGCGCCGATGCGCGGGCGCGGCAGGTGGAGCTTGGCGACTGGGTGCCGGGCGCCTTGGGCGTTACGGTGGTCGGCGGCTTTTTCTGCGTGCTGGCGGTGATGCTCCTGCGGGAGGTGCCATCGGGTGCGGAGACAGAATTCTCGATCATGCTCGGCGCCCTCGCCACCATGGCTGCGGCGGTCATGAACTATTATTTTGGTTCGTCCGCTTCGAGCCGAGAGAAGACGCGACTCCTCTCCGATGATCGCTCGCCCGCGGCGCCGCGGCGCTTGCTTTAGAGGCGGTCCTGGTTCTAGCGACCATCCCGCGATGGCGTTGGACGTGATCATTCTGGGCGGTGGGATCATCGGCTCCTTTGCTGCCTATCACCTGGCGAGCCGAGGTGTCTCGGTGGTGTTGATCGACGATGGGCGGGGCGGCGCGACGGCGGCCGCCGCCGGCATGCTCAGCCCAACCTTCGAGATCGCGCATGAGCAGCCCGAAGCGAGCTATGCTAACGTCCTGCATGATGCACTCAGCCTTTGGGACGAGGCGGCCGCGGCGTTAGCTGATGATCCGCTTGCTACCTTTGGCTATCGCAGGGACGGGATTTACGGTTTTGGCTTCGATGGCCGGCCGGAGGGGACATGGCCCTGCGGCGCCGATAAGCGGTTCGCGCCCTTTGCCGAAAGCCCGACCATTTGGGCTGAGGGCGAGGGATCCGTGGAGCCCCTACTTCTTCGCACGTTGTTGCGTCAGCATGCTGAGCGGGCTGGAGCGAAGCTCGTTGCGGGCGAGGCGAAGCGTGGCGTTGGCGCATGCGTCACCGTCAATGGCGAGACACTCCATGCAGGCGCGCTGATTGTCACGGCTGGCGCTCGATCAGGTGCTGAAGTGATACCGGTGCGAGGACAGGCCGTGTTGATGCGCCTTGATACGCGTGACGCAGGTGCTGTCCCCGCTGTCGTCCGCTCACCGAAGGTCTATTTTTGTCCGCGCCGAGACAATCTTGTCTATATCGGCGCCACGGAGCAGTGGCCGGAAGACCAGCCCACGGATCTGCTCAAGGGCTTGGTGGACGAGGCGCTACGACTGCTGCCGTGCCTCGAGCGGGCTGTCCTCGTCGATCGGTTCGACGGGTTCCGTCCCTTTGTCAGCAGCGCTGGCCCTCGGATCGATTGGGCCGATCAGGGTGTGCTCGTCGCTTTCGGCCACCACAGGAACGGGGTCTTGCTCGGCCCCTGGACGGCTCGCCGCATCGGTGAGCTCCTGGGGCTTTAGGGCGTCGATTTGTTTTTGCTCTTCAATCGCGGCTGCCCAGCGCTCGGCCTCTTGCCGCTCACGCACCCGGTTCCAGGCCTCGCGCCATGGCCGCGGCCAGAAATGGGTGACGTTGAGCTTGTATTTCCGTGTGAGGACATTCCCCTTACGTTTGGTCTCAGGGCGTAAGCGATGGGCTAGGCTTAAAAGATCGTCACCTATCGCCGGCTCATGATCGAGATCATCGGCGAGGTCGTGATCGAGGGTCGGAAGCTTTGCGACTTCGGCGTCGAGTTCCTCGGCCTTCTCATCCCAGTCCGGTGTTCGGTCTGCCACCTGGGCAGGCAACAAGCCGAGCACCTCAGCAATCTCTGCTGAGGTCTCTGCCGTGGGCTTTGGTTTGAGCTTCGGCGCGGGCCGAAGGGGGCTTGCGCCATAGCCAAGCGAGGCCGCAGCGAGGTCGGTGCGCATTAAAAGACCAGCGCTGCTCTCATCGGCCGCGGTCTGAATAGCGACCTCGTCCGAAAGGCTAGGATCTGTTGCGTCATCCGGTTTTTCACCGAAGCTGCGGCTCAGTTTAGACTGCATCGCTTTGGCGCCGCGGCTTGGCGCGGGCGCGCTGCCTTTGAGTTCGGCGGCGCGGCGCAGAGCATGGCCTTGGACCAGGCGCTTATGGGCCTCGAACGTGGTTGTCTGCTCCGGCACGGGATTGTCGGTTTGCGGCGGCTCGATCGGCGCTTGGGGTACTTGCTCGAAGCCTAAAATCTGCCGGGCGCGGGAGGTGGTCAAAGGCGTGATTCCGTCGATAGGCAGTGCGGGGGAAAGAACATTAGCCTGAATCTGGTGGAAGCCCACAGTTCTTAAGGCCTGACATGCAGCTTCGTCTTCTGCGCCGATAGCTGTCACGATCGCATCATTGGCCTCGGCGAAGGTGATAAGCTCCGACGCCGAGGTGAGGCTGGCGGTGTGGTTGTTCCGCGCTGCGCGCAAAAGGCCGCGGCCGCCGGCTTTGACCTCGTGGAAGGGCGCGATGTCGAAAATGTCGGCCACATCTTCCGGGCGCCCCATGAGCTCAGCGACGAGAAACACGCCCATGGCGCGGAGTGCGGCGAAGATCGGACGTGCCTCTTCCCGGTCCGACACCCTCACCGGGCACTCGAGGTGGAGCTTTTCCGGCAACAATCGTGTGCTCTCAAGCACCGAGGCGACGAGCTCAGGCAGACGGGGGTTGATGCAGTCGCGCGGCGCAAGGTTGATCGAAAGCGCCGCCGGGCTGCGCAGGGGCCAGGTAGCGAACTCGGTCGCGCCGCGCCGGAGAATCGTCTCGGTCAGCGCGTTGAGCCGCTCTTCGGCCTCAAACGCGGGCAGGAACACCGCAGGCAGCATCGTGCCAAACCGGGGGTGATCCCACCGGCAAAGCGCCTCAACACGCACCAGCGCACCATCGACCAGCGAGAAAATCGGCTGATAAAGCAGCCGAATCTGGTTCGAATCGAGAGCTTCGTCGAGATCGTCGCTCGTCAGTGTCAGCGCTTTTGCGCCCATACCGGTGTCCTCGTGGCGACCCATACGCAGCCGCAATAACCCAAAGCCTTGAGGTGAAACGGTTAACGGCAATTAAAGGACTGAGGCCAGATTGCAGCTCGCAAAGCGTGGCCGCTCAGTCTTCGAATTGCTCGCGCAATATCCGCTCTTCGAGGCCGGCGCCATGGTCGAAGAGAAGCGTCATCCTCTCCTCACGGCAGATTGAGCACGTGACCTCGACGGCGTTGCGCACCTCGACATTGTCGGCAGTGGCCGAACAGGTGCGGAAGTCAGGGTCCTGCACGATGAAGCTGACCTCTGCGTCATAGGGAAGAAGCGCGCCGCGCCAGCGCCGTGGCCGGAACGCGCTGATCGGTGTCAGGGCCAATAGGTTCGACGTGATCGGCAGGATCGGGCCGTGGGCGGAGAGATTGTAGGCCGTCGAACCAGCTGGCGTCGACAGGAGAACACCGTCGCAGATGAGCTGACCAAGCCGCGGCTCGCCATTCACTTTGATCGCAATCCTCGCGGTTTGGCGGGTTTGGCGAATGAGGGAGACCTCGTTGATCGCCATCGCTTCGTGCGTTTTGCCGTCTTGGTCAGTGGCGACCATGCGGAGCGGGTTGATGACCGCGCGGTCGGCGTTGGCGATCCGCTCCGGCAGCTTGGCGATGGTGCCGAGCGGGTTCATCAAGAACCCCACGGTGCCGCAATTGATGCCGTAAACCGGCAAGGCGTGCTGCATCGTCTCCCGCAGCACCTCTAGCATGGTCCCGTCGCCGCCCAACGCCACGATCACTTTTGCCTCGTCGCGCTGCGCGTTCCCAAACGCGTCCGTCAACCAGGCCAGCGCCTGCTGAGCAGCGGGGCGATCATTGGCGATAAAGCAGATTTCGCCGGGGTTTGGGGCTTCGCGGGGCATAGCGGCGGAGATTGTGCGTGTGCGCTATGAAAGTCTAGTTCACGTTCTTGGCGCCTGCTTGCACTCTTGACCAGTTTGCCCTATTCGCGGCGTCTTCCCCAAAGGAGAGACTATGGCGCGCGTCACCGTCGAAGACTGCATTGAAAAGGTCGACAACCGTTTTGACCTGGTGCTGCTGGCCGCCCATCGGGCGCGGATGATTGCTTCGGGCGCGATGCCTGAGGTCGATCGTGACCGGGATAAGAACCCTGTTATCGCTCTTCGCGAACTTGCCGCCGACAAGATCACGTCCGATGAGATCACCGAAGATCTCGTCACCTCCCTTCAAACCCAGCTCGACGTCGATGAGCCGGACGAGGCCGAAGGCGCAGCGGCCGAGAAGGCTGACCTTCCTGACCACGACACCGTGTCAGAGGACGATCTTCTCGAAGCGTTGCAGCAAAGCGGCATGGCGCCGCTCTCACCGAACACGAAGTGAACCGGGCAGCCCGCGGCGCCGCGTTGGCCGTCGGGCTAGCGCTGGCTGCTGGCGGATTGACGGTCGCGGCTTTTCAGAGCTTCGGATTCGGTCCGCTGATAGCCGTTTTGAGCCTTTTCCTGGGTCTTGCCGGTTTTGCTGCGCTTGCTCTCACGGCCAGAGCTGCCAACATCAAGGGTGATGCCCCAGAACCCCTCAACACACCCCCACGAGGCCAGCGATGAAGCGCTTGGCTCGCCAACGTCGCCGCACGGGAGCACAGCTTCCGTTTCGCGTCAGCCGGGCGCGGCGGAAGAGGTCGTTTCTGCAGGTGAAGCGGCTCGAGCATCGCTTGAGGATCTTTCGGGTGTTGCAGCGCCGGATCTCCCGCCGCCACCGATAGGCAAAGCGCCGAAGATCGTCCGACAGTTTGAGCTGGTGGACCGTGTCCGGGCGTATGACCCCGAGGCCGATGAGGATCTCCTCAACCGGGCCTATGTCTTCGCGATGAAGGCCCATGGCGGGCAGACGCGGCAGTCCGGTGATCCTTATTTCACCCATCCCTTGTCTGTCGCGGCGATCCTGACGGACCTCAAACTTGACCCTGTGACCATCGCCACAGCGCTGCTTCATGATGTGGTCGAGGATTGCGACGTCTCGCTGGCTGATATTCAGCGGGATTTCGGCTCTGAGGTGGCGCGCCTCGTTGATGGGGTCACCAAGATCTCTAAGCGCGAGCTTGCTCCGGATGCAGACGGGCAGGCCGAGAACTTCGCCAAGTTCATTCTCGCGACCTGTAAAGACGTCCGGGTGCTGCTGATTAAACTGGCTGACCGCTTGCACAACATGCGGACGCTGCACCACATCAAAAAGCCGGAGAAGAAGCAGCGCATCGCGCTTGAAACGATGGAGATCTATGCGCCGCTCGCGCGGATCATCGGTATCGATCGTTTCCGTGAAGAGCTTGAGGACCTCGCCTTCTACTATCTCAAGCCTGCGGACTATGCAGCGATCACCAAGGGGCTTGAGCGCGTCTCCAGCCGGTCTGTTCGTGATGTCGTGGCGCTGTCACAGAACATCCGTGAAGAGATTGAGCGCGCGGGGATCAACGCTGAGATCTATAGTCGCGAGAAGCGCGCTTTTTCTGTCTGGCGCAAAATGCAGCGCAAAAAGGTGCTGTTCGAAGAGCTCGCCGATATTTACGCCTTCCGCGTGATCGTGCCGACGACGGAGGATTGCTACCGGGCGCTGGGTGTTATCCATCAGAACTATCCGATGATCCCCGGTGAGTTTGACGACTACATCTCGACGCCCAAGCCGAACAACTACCAATCCATCCACACCGCTGTCCTGTTGTCGGAAAAGGGCAGGGACGCGCAGCGGGTGGAGGTGCAAATCCGCTCCAAAGAGATGCACCAAATCGCCGAGCGCGGCATTGCTGCCCATTGGCGGTACAAGGACGCAACGACCCGCGGCGATGGCTCGGTCGAGATCGCGGGCGAGGGCAAGTACAATTCCTTCGAATGGCTGAGGCAGACGGTGTCAGCACTTGAGAGCGGCGCGAACGCGTCAGAGCTTCTCGATGGTGCCAAACTTGATCTTTATAAGGATCAGATTTTCACCTTTACGCCGCGCGGCCGGGTGATCGGTCTTCCGGTTGGTTCAACCGCTGTCGACTTTGCTTACGCTCTCCATACGGATATTGGTGACAGCTATTCGGGTGCCAAGATCAATGGCATCGTTCGGCCCAACCGTTGGCCCCTGCGCAACGGCGACATCGTTGAAATCCTGCGGAGCAAAAACGCACCGATCCCGCAAGGCTGGGAGCGTTTCACGGCAACAAGCTCGGCCAAGCTGCGGTTGCGGAAACGCGTCAAGCAGCTCGCCGCGAAGGAGCAGCGCGCCCTCGGGGAGCGGATCGTCCGCAACCTCTTTAGCGTGCAGGACGTGCCCTATTCGCCGGATGCTGTCCGTGAGGCGGCGAAGCGCATGGGCTATCGCGGGTTGAAGCCGCTGCTTGAAGCGGTGGGCCGGCTTGAGGTCACCGACACCGACGTGCTCGATGAGGTGTACCCCAATCTTCAGCAGACACCGCGCAGCGAAGGGCAGCCGGTGCAACCCGGTGTTGACCTTGGCCGCCGTGGTGTCTCGATCGAGGGTCTTGGACGCGGCGCCGGCCTGGTGCTGGGTCAGTGCTGTCGGCCGCTTCCAGGGGAACGGATTGTCGGCGTGTCAGGCAAGGATCAGCGGGTCTATGTGCACCGGATCGATTGCCCGGTGCTGGCCGAACAGTCCGAGGCGGACTGGATTGATCTTGCGTGGAAGAACGATCCTGATGCGTCCTTTGTGACCGAGGTGGTCATCACCGTGACCAACAGGACCGGCGCCCTTGGCCATATCGGCACGTTGATGGCGAAGTATGAGACCGACATCCACGACATTCATGTCGAGAACCGCGAAGTGGCCTTTTCCGACCTCCGGATCGAGTTTGCCGTGCGCGACGCGCTTCATCTCAGCAATGTCATGACGGCGCTGCGCGGTTCGGACTATGTGGTCAGTGCAGAACGTTCGGAAGGTAAGGCATGAACAAAGACGAGGTCCTCGCGGTTTTTGAGGCGTGCGGCGCGCTTTTGAAGGGGCACTTCATTCTCTCGTCGGGGCGGCATGCAGACACCTATCTCAACAAAGCCCTGGTCTCGCGCTTTCCAGGTCCGACCGAGAAGCTGGGCGCCGCGTTGGCGGAGATGATTGGTCAGCTCGGCGAAAAGCCGACTGTTGTGGTGGCGCCAGCGATGGGCGCGATCCTGTTCGGCTATGAAACGGCGCGAGCAATGGAACTTCCTTTTCTGTACACGGAGCGGGAGAACGGTGAATTCACCTTCCGCCGCGGCTTTGCTTTGGAGCCTGGGCAAAAAGTCATCGTCGTCGAGGACATTGTCTCGACAGGCCTCTCGGCACGGGAATGCGTCGATGCGGTGAAAGCGGCGGGCGGTGTCCCCTTGGCGGTGGCCTGCATCATCGACCGGTCAGGCGGAACGGCCGAGCTCGGTGTGCCGCTTCTTCCCCTCGCGGAGCTCAACATCGCATCCTATCCCGCCGATGATTTACCCGATCATCTGAAGGATGTTCCCGCGGTAAAGCCCGGCAGCCGGGGTCTTCAATGAGCCGCAACCCTTTTCGGAGCGGCGGTCTTCCCCGGGCGGAGCATTTGGCGGATGGCAACCCTGCCGCGAAAGCGCC
>JBCDLG010000051.1:0-22239 GCA_038745625.1 Pseudomonadota bacterium
CATGCCGGCGAGCGCGCCCTCCTTGGTCATCCGCCCTGAAAACAGGCTGAACAGGATCACAGGTCCGAACGCTGAGCCGAACCCGAACCAGGCGTTGGCAACAAGGCTTAGAATGTTGCTCGAGCGATCAAAAGCAAGCGCAATCGCCACCGCCGAGACAGCGAGCACCGACAGACGCCCCACGGTGACGAGCTCCTTCTCTGTCGCTGATCGTCTGACGAAGACGCGGTAGATATCCTCCGTCAGCGAACTGGAGGACACAAGAAGCTGGCTCGAAATCGTCGACATGATGGCCGCCAAAATCGCCGCGAGGAGGAAACCCGCCACAAGCGGATGGAAGAGCACCTGGCTTAACAGGATAAAGATCGTCTCCGGATCAAAGGCTTCGATCCCGCCGCGGTCGGCTTCACCGAGATAGGCTTCAATGCTTCCCGCACCCGACGCCATATAAGCGTGGCCAGCGAGCCCGGTCAGCACAGCGCCGAGAACCGTGATCACCATCCAGGCCATGCCGATGTGGCGCGCGGCGGGGATGTCCTTCACTGACCGCATGGCCATAAACCGGACGATGATGTGCGGCTGGCCGAAATAGCCGAGCCCCCAGGCGAGAAGCGAGACAAGGCCCAGGACCGACAAGGCTTGCGCGCCGCCGTCCGCCGTTGCCTCTTGGAATACCGATAGGAGCGCGGGGTTGGCATCCGTCAGAAGGCCCACGGTGCTGCCCCAACCGCCAAGCACGCCGATGGTGACGATCGGCACCATCACCAGTGCGACAAACATGATGCTGCCTTGAACAAAGTCTGTTAGCGAAACGGCCAAAAACCCGCCGAACACGGTGTATGCGATCACCACACCAACAGTGAGGAAGAGCCCAACCCGGTAATCGAGACCGAACGAGGCCTCAAACAGCTTCCCCCCTGCAACGACGCCCGACGAGGTGTAGACGGTGAAGAAGACGATGATCACCACCGCTGACAAGATCCTAAGGGCCCGGCTTGTATCACCGAAGCGTTTCTCAAGGTAATCAGGAATGGTGATCGCGTCCTCGGCAAGCTCTGTGTAGACACGAAGGCGTGGCGCCAGCAGCAGATAATTGAAAAACGCACCGGTCGTCAGACCCACCGCGATCCATGCGCTGGAAAGGCCGGACACATAGACAGCACCCGGAAGGCCGAGCAGGATCCAGCCTGACATGTCCGACGCCCCCGCCGAAAGCGCCCCCACCGCCGGGCCCAACTGCCTGCCCCCGAGGAGATATGAGGCGCTGTCCGCCGTGGACTTGCGATAGGCATAAAGACCAATCACCAGCATCAGGATGAAATATCCCCCAAGGGAGATAAGCGCCGCTGCATTCATTGTGGTTGATCCCCCATACCGGCGGCGCGCGCCTGCCGTGGTCCGCTCAAGGCCTGGTCTGCCCACTACCCCGCACAACATATTTGTACGTGCACAGCTGTTCAAGGCCGACGGGACCGCGGGCATGCATCTTGCCCGTCGCGATACCGATTTCTGCACCCATGCCGAACTCGCCGCCATCAGCAAATTGGGTCGACGCGTTGTGCATCACGATAGCGCTGTCGACCTCGGCCAAAAAGCGGTCGGCTGCCGTCTGGTCCTCGGTGATGATCGCATCGGTATGGCTCGATGAGTATTCGGCGATATGGGCCAACGCCTCATCAAGACCGGCAACGACCTTCACCGAGAGGATGCTATCGAGATACTCCGTACCCCAGTCCTCTTCGGTGGCTGGCACAATGCGGGTATCGACAGCTTGCGCTTCGGCGTCGCCGCGGACTTCACATCCGGCGAGCGCATCGACGATACCGGGCAGCATGCTGATGGCTTCACGGTCGATCACCATGCTCTCGGCGGCACCGCAGATGCCCGTGCGCCGGAGCTTAGCGTTTTTGATGATGGCCGCAGCCTTTTGAGGATCAGCCGCGCTGTGCACATAGGAATGACAATTGCCGTCGAGATGGAGCAGCGTTGGCACCCGCGCCTGGTCCCGCACCAGGCTCACAAGCCCCTTGCCGCCGCGGGGGATAACGAGGTCCACAAGGCCCACCGCGCCAAGGAGCTCCGCCACCGCTGCACGGTCATTGGTCGGTACTTTCTGGATCGCCGCGTCTGGCAACCCGGCAGCGCGCAGGCCATCGGCCATGCACGAAACAATGACCTCCGTTGACTGAGCGCTTTCGGATCCACCGCGTAGGATCACAGCATTGCCTGATTTGAGACAAAGCGCTCCGGCGTCCGCCCCCACATTGGGTCGCGACTCGTAGATCATGCCGATGACGCCGATTGGAACAGCAATCCGTTCAATGATCAAACCATTGGGCCGTTCGAACGTCGCGAGCGTCCGGCCCACCGGATGAGGCAGCTCCGCCATCTCTTCGAGCGCCCGCGCCATGCCTTCGACACGATCCTCATTGAGCGTTAGCCGATCGATGAAAGCATCGTTCTTTCCCGCTGCCTTCACGCGGGCCACATCGTCAGCATTGGCCGCAATCAGCTCAACCGCCCTCGCTCGAAGCGCCGCGGCAGCCGCCCGAAGCGCCTGATCCTTGGCCTCCGGCAACGCCGCCGCGAGACCTCGCGCAGCCGCACGGGCCCTCAGGCAAAGCGCCTCAATCTCAGCGCGCACGCCGTCTTCGGCTGTATCGAGCATGGGTTTCATCCTTCGCGATCCCAGCGCCGCCGTCACCGACAGCGCCTGGAGCGAAGCACCTTAGCGGGCGAGCGCCTCTTTGACGACCGCCGCGACGGTGGTCAGGGTGAACGGCTTTTGCAGGTAGCGCGCGCCCTCGATCGTGTTGAGCTTGTCGCGCATCGCCGCCTCCGCATAGCCCGACATGAAGACGACCTGCGCACCGCGGAGCTTCTCGCCCGCCTCTTCGATCAGGGTCGGCCCATCCATCTCCGGCATCATGATATCGGTCAGCACGAGGTCGAACTTTTCTGCGTCCTCCTCAAGGATCTCAAGCGCCTCATCACCGTCGGAAGCCTCGACAATCTCGTACCCGCACATGGAGAGGGCACGAACGACAATGCTCCGCACACCGTCCTCGTCCTCAACAACCAGGATGCGTCCCTTGCCCGTCGGATCGGCCGCTTCGTCGTTTTTGACGACATTGGCGGCGTTGCGCTCGGCGGCTGCCTCGGCTTCCTCGGCACTGACAGCAGGCAAGAAGATGCGGAAGGTCGCACCCTCTCCGGCTCGGTTATAGAGGAAGATGCGGCCACCCATCTGAGCAATCGCTCCGGATACGGTGGAGAGGCCTAGGCCGGTCCCCTGCCCTTCGCCCTTGGTCGTGTAGAAGGGCTCAAAAATATGGTCGGCGTGCTCCGCTGGAACGCCGCCGCCAGTGTCTGCCACCTCGATCAGCACGTGATCGACCTCTTCAAGGACTTCATAGCCATAGTCGGCGATCTCGTCGGCAGTGACATGTTTGGTCTCAATACGGAGGGAACCACCGCCGGGCATAGCGTCCCGTGCATTCACCGCAAGGTTCATCACCGCGAGGTGAATCTGGCCCTTATCAGCCTTCACCTGAGGAATGCTGCGGCCATGGACAACCTCGAGCGATACTTTCTCCGAAACATAGCGTTTAAGCGCCGGTGTGAAGTCGTTGAGAAGCTCCGTCATCGAACAAACCTCAGGTTTCAAGGTCTGTTTGCGCGAGAAGGCCAAGAGATTGCGCGTTAGGTTCTGCGCCCGCTGCGCTGTCTCATAGATCATCGCAAGGTCGCGATAGGACGGATCACCCACTGGGTGGTTACGCATCAGAAGCTCTGTCGAGCCCATCACAACCACGAGCAGGTTGTTGAAGTCGTGCGCCACCGATCCAGCGATCTGGCCGATCTGCTGCAGCTTCTGGCCTTGGACGCTGTCTTCCTCCATGCGGCGCTGATAGGTGATATCCACCGCATAAAGAACGGTTTGCCGTGGACCATAGGCGCCGCGGCGGCGGCGCACAGGGCGGGCATAGACACGGAAGATATGCGCCTGCGCGCCTTCACCCACCCGGATTTCGATGGGCTTGGTGAGTGGCTTCTGGCTCTGGCGGGCCCGCATGGCAGCGGCCAGTTCATTGATCGCCGTGGCGCTCAGGACACTGGAGAAGCGCGCACCCTCAGAGGCTTCGGGGAAGTAAGAGCTGAAGAGATTGTTGGCATAGGTGATTTTCCCGTCCGTTGACGGATCACCCTCGAGCACCGCCACACCGAATGGCGCCTCGGTGAGATCCGCGCCCGCCTGCATGCCGGTGACATCGGCGGTCTGCGCGCCCTTCTCGACAACCTCAACACAGACAAAGCCCTCACCGGGTCCGCCTTTGGTGAAGGGGGTCAGGATCACCTCGCGCGACGTGCCCGGACGGTCCGAAGAACGATCGCGAATGCGTGCCTCGTATTCCTCCGCCTCCGGCTCCCACAGATGGGTGATCACGGGCTTCACTTCGCCCATAATCACATCGCTGAGGGCCAGCGTATGGCCAGGTTTGGTGCCGAAAAGCTCGGCCGCCTTGAGATTCATCCACGCCACCGCGCCCGAGCGCTCCAGCGCGACGACAGCCCGCGGCAGGTTGAAGTAAGCCGATTTCAGCGAATCCTGCTGCCGGTCGACCGGCATCTCGTGCAAGCGCCACGCAGAGTAGATCTCGCCGTCACCCGCAGGACGCATAGGACGCACAAAGACGTTAAACCGGCGCAGCGGTAATTCGCCTTGTGCCGCCTGCGATGCGGCACCCATCGTCTGGGTTAGGACCTCTTCGGCTGTCGTCCCGCTCCGGCAAGCCTTCGCGAGGCGGAACATTTTCGAGCTCTCTGTCCCCGACTGACCGAAAAGCCGATCAATCCGCGGCGGCAGGCCGGTGGAGCCTTTGATCCCCGCCTCCTCAGCCACTTTGAGGTAGGCGTCGTTGGCATAGACCACGACCCCGTCGCGCGTCGTCACCAATCGTGCATCCGCATCAGCATCAATGATGGCTTCAGCGAGCCCAAGCGTGTTGAGGATCTCACTGCCTGCGAGCACGGCCGCGTTGGCTTTGTTCTTCCGCAGGCGTTTCCAAAGAAAGCTTGTCAGCAAGATCGGCGAGTAGGCCTTCGCTGCGCCCGCTAAGATCAGAATACTGCCGAATGTCAGAAGGCCGCCGCCAAAGAGCGATGCGACCACGACATCGACGCCGCCCGCCCACGCGCCATAGACAAGCGATGCGATGACCATCGCCATCGACAGCCACATCGCGAGCGGTGTGAGAAACTCCGTGATCTTCTGAAATCGCGGGTTCTCCACGGGCTTTGCCGACACAAGCCGCGGCGGCGCAGAGAACGACATTCCTGTCCCATCGCCGGAACCAAAGGCGGTGAGCGGAGGATCAGTGACCTCAGCAGGGTCATCATCCTCCGCATCGCTTTCCAGCGGGATGTCGGCGAGCAGGCGCTTGAGAAAGGGATCTTGATCATCAAGCTCGGCTGCCGGCGCGGAAGAAGCCTCCGGTTCGGCGGGTTCGGCACCTGCCAAGGTTTCAGGAGCAGGCTCGGGCGCGGCGGGTTCGGCGAGCTTGGCTTTGCCCCAAAGACGACGCTTGGGTTTCTCGGGCTTCTCTTGGGGTTTGTCAGCTTTTGTCTTGCGCTTCGCCTTGGCTTTAGCGGGCACTGGCTCTTCGGCAGGGGCGACGTCTAAGGCGCCCTCCTCATCATCCTCAGCCCACAGATCGTCCGCATCGGCCTCGGCTGTTGCCGCCTGCACATCAGCGAGCGCTTTGGCGAAGGGAGAGAGCTGCGCCTCGTCTTCCTCGGCGGCCAGATCCGCAGGCTCAGCGCCAGGTTCGGAGGGCGCTGGAGCAGCTTCGGGCGCCTTGGCTTCGGGTGCTTTGGCCTCAGGCTCTTCCTTTACCTCAGGTGCCTTCAGCTCCGCGGCAGGCGCTGGAGCAGGCTCAGGCGCCGGTTTCGTCGCTTGCGGCCGCTTCGGCGCGGCCTCGGCCATCGCCTCGCGCGCTTCGATGAGCTGCTGCATGTCAGCTGGCTCGGCGAGATCGTCATCGTCAGGCGTTGTCTGCGCGCCCCGCGCCTTCAGAACACGGTCGGCCAGACGCTTGGCGAGCTCGGCGGCATCCTGATGGTCTTTGGTCGACAGCTGGCTCTGGGTCGCCCCTTTGTCGTGCTTCAGCACATCCTGCAGAATCGCATCGAAATCGCGATCGGCCTCGGCTTCATCAGCCTCCGGCGCGAACTGCATCGCGCTTTTGAGATCCTTGCCCTTGCCGGCCTGGCCTTTCGGCTGCGGCTTCAAGGTGGCCCGCCGAACTCCCCGTGGGAGCTTGAAGGGTGAGCGGTTCGCGGCTTCTGCCATGCTATCCTCGCTTTAGACCGGGGCCGACACGCTGAACGTACTGACTTCTGCCAAGAACAGCGGCCGAGATCTTTTCCCGGAATCCTCACCTGTTCTGAGTCGCAGTCCAGCGTTACTCCTTGATTAAGATTCCTTGCGAGAACCTTATGCTTTTAACTCACGTTAGGATCCCATGACCGAACCACAGATGAAACTTGGCATGGCCTGGGGGTCCGGCGGGGCCCGGGGATGGGCCCATGTGGGGGTGTTGCGCGCCTTTGATGAGCTGGGGATCACCGTTGATGTGGAGGCGGGGTGCTCCGCCGGGGCACTTGTCTCCGCCGCCCGGCGCCTGGGCATCTGGGACGAGTTCCTTGCCTGGGGACGGGAGATCGGGCCGATCGGCGCGCTTAGCCAGTTCGCCATCCGGCTCGGCGCTGGCGGGTTCATCAACCCGGCGGGGGCCATCGATTCCTTCCGCTACGCTGACAAGACGATCGAGGAGCTCGACAAGCCCTGGGGCGCGGTCGCGACCGATTTGGCCACCGGGCAGGAGGTCTGGCTGACGCAAGGCTCGGTGCTTGATGCCGCTCGCGCATCGGCATCGATCCCGATGGTGTTGCAGGCAGCGCCCGTCATCATCGATGGGGCCGAACGCTGGATGATCGACGGCGCGACATCAAACCCCGTGCCCGTCAGCCTGGCTCAGGCCTTAGGCGCCGACCGGGTCATCGCGGTGGACCTGAATACGTCAGCAGCCACCCTCACGCGGTTCGACCGGCCAGACACAAGAGAAATCACCGTGGTGGAGCCGAAGATCCCGCCGCCGAACGAAAGCCCCCTGCCCGACAGCGTGGTCAACCTGCTGAGGGACACGCGCGACTATGTCGGCCGGGAGATTGCGATGGCCAAGGCCAAGTCCCAGGCTAAGCCGCATCTCTTTGAAACGGCGGCGGCGACCCTCGACATCGTCCAGATCCACCTTGCAAGAGCACGGGCCCAGTTCGAGGTCGCCGATGTGAGGATCACGCCGGAACTCGGCGATCTCTCCCCCGCCGCTTTCCATCAACATGCCGAGATCGAAGAGCGCGGCTATCTTGCCGCCATGGCCGTGCGTGACCAATTGGTGGCCTTGCGCGAAGAGAGACAAGCGGCCAGGCCGCAGAGTGAGGATTGAGGGGCTTTCATCCATGAACCGCTTTGTGACCGTAACGACGATCGCCTTGGGCGCCGGCATGCTGGCCGCCTGCGCGGATCCCGTGGCCGCTGATCCTGTCGAAGCTGCTGAGGCTGAGCGATCCCCGGTCGACCAAGCCCGCTATTTGGTGACGGCAAGCGCGTTTGATCACGACGCGACGCTCAGACGCCTCCTTGAGGCTCTGGATCGCCGCGATCTCACCGTTTTCGCGACAGTTGATCACCAGGCAGGCGCTGCGTCCGTCGACCTCACGCTCAACCCCGCCACGGTCGTGATTTTCGGCTCCCCCCAGATCGGGACGGCCTTGATGCAAGCAGACCCGGTGATGGCCGCCGAGTTGCCGCTGCGCGCCGCGGTGTTCGAGGACACAGGCGGCGTGACCCATCTCGCGGTCACCTCACCTGCTTCGATCGGCAGATCATTTCCTAAGGTGGCCGAGGCGCAAGCCGCACGGCTCGACGGCATGGCCCGCAACCTCCAGGCGCTGAGCGCTGAGGTCACGGGCACTGAGGGCTAGACCTTAGTTGTCGGTTGGCAGCAGCACACCGTCGATGACATGAATGACGCCGTTCGATGCGGCCACATCCGTCGACAGGACCTTGATCGCATTGCCTGTCCGATCCGTCAGCGTGACATCACCATCGACGATCGCCGCCGTGAATGTGACACCCGCGGCTGTCTCCACAACGGCCGAACCACCATTCTCGCGAATGAGCGCGACGAGGTCTGCCGCTTTCACCTTGCCGGCCACAACATGGTAGGTCAGCACACTGCGAAGGGCGGGCGCGTTCTCCTCCTCCAACAGCATCTCGACCGTGCCATCGGGTAGCGCGTCAAAAGCGTCATTGGTTGGCGCAAACACTGTGAACGGACCATCGCCGCTTAGTGTCTCAACCAAGTCTGCAGCTGTTACAGCCGCCACCAAGGTCGAGAAGTCGTCATTCCCCGCGGCCACGCCGACAATGGTCGGTGCCTCCGCATGCATCCCCGAGGTTTCGTGCTGATCAGCAGATGCCGAGGCGAGCGTGATTGCCGCCGCGGCCAGTCCAGCCGCTGCCAAAGTGAGGGTTTTCATCAGAATGTCTCCGTGTCTGCCAGTATAGGCAGGACGACACGTAGACCAGGATTGTCGACTGACGAGGACCAAAACCAAACGTGTCTGATTTCTCACAAAATCTTGTGAAAACAATGACATGAAGTCTTGGACAGGTGGCGATGGCGCGCCATGCAGCGGCACGCCCCAACGTGGTCTTAAAGCCGGTCGAGGCCCAGCATCAGCGACGTCACCTCATCACGGGGGACAATCGTCTCGTTGCGGAGGAACTGGCCAACCGTAGCCTTCGACACATTCCTGATACGGACATTACGCTGCTCAGGTGTGCCGTTCCGGTCGAGGTCAACGATGATCTCATAGCGGGTCGGGAACCGGTAGGGGTTCGGGCGCTGGTGGATGCCCGTATACTGGCTCGCGGTGAGGCCTTTGTGCAGATAACAGGTGCTTACCATGGTGATTGTGTCGCCCGGCTGGCTTCGTGGAGCCTGGCGGATCAGGCGCGATTGCAGCTTGGCATGGGTCGGCGCGGTGGTCTCTTCGCAAGGCGGCACAGCGCTCGGTGTCGGTGACGCTAACCCGACAGGGACCAGGTTCGACCCCCGCAGCTGGCGGAGCGCGTTGAAGTTGATCTCATCTTGCGGGAACAGCGCGCTTGCATAGCTCTCCCAGTCCGCGCGTTTGAAGTCCCGGCGGTTGGGATGGCTCTCCTGGCTCGTCACCAGCACGCGGTTGACGCCCACTTTGTCGATGCGGACGAAGTAGTCACCGTCAATCATCACGTATTTGACACTGAAAGCGCCCGTTTCCGGCACTGGCGGCACGGCCGTCGAGCAGGCGGCAAGCGCAAAAGCGGCCAAAATCAAAGCTGTCAGACGCATCAAAGAGGTCCCCCAGGGTCACCAAACTCTTAACTTGGGGCCTGCAATGCAAAATGTGAACCAGCGGGGCAAGATCCTCACGGGGCCTGCATTTCCTCAAGCAATTCGGCCTCGAGCTCTTCAAGGATCGCCTCGTTCGCTCCGCCTGGTACACTTTCTCGGCCCCATTCCATCATCACCGGGACAGCCAGCGGCGAGACCCGATCCAAGCAGCGATGGACAAGATGGCCGCGGATCCGCGCCAAGAGGTCCGACAGGCGCCCCAGATCAAGAAACCCGGCCGCTGCGTCGTTCCAGGCCGCTTTCATCAAGATATGGTCCGGCTGGTGGTCCCGCAGGACATCGTAGATCAGCCCCGCCGAAAAGCTGACCTGACGGCCTGACTTCTCCTGCCCCGGATGGTTCTTCTCAATCATCCCGGCGATCATCGCACAGATGCGGAAGGTGCGCTTCATCAGCTGCGCATCAGCGAGCCAGAGATCGAGATCGTCGCCTAAGAGATCCTCTTCGAACAAGGCGTCCATATCGATGTCGCTCGGATCCTTCCGCATCCAGACCGAGAGCGCATATTCGGTCGGACAAAACCCTAAAGGCTGTAGCCCCAACCGCTCGAGCCGCCGCGTCACCAATGTGCCAAGAGACTGGTGCGCGAGCCGCCCCTCAAACGGATAGCAGACGAGAAAGAACTTCCCCGAGCGCGGAAAGGTCTCAATCAGGAGTTCGTCCGGATGCGGCAGATAGGACTTCTTGCGTTGGAGGCTCAGCCATTCTCGAACGGGATCTGGCAACGCTTCCCAGGTGCCCGGGTCATTCACCATTGTGCGCACACGGTCCGCGAGGAAGCTTGAGAGCGGGAACTTCGCGCCGGTCCAGGTGGGGATTTTCACCTCCTCCCCCTCGGCCCGGGTCACATAGACATCCATATCGTGAACGCCCTCAAGGCGGAGCACCTCGCCCGCAAAGATAAAGGTATCGCCCGGCACCAACTGGCTGAGGAAGAACTCCTCAATGGTCCCCAGCTTGCGCCCGCCGCGCGGGGCGCCCGCCCGGCCATCTTTTTTCTTCATCCTCCCTAGACGGACATTATAGGTCGGAAGATCGACAATGGTGCCCGCATTCAGGCGATAATGCTGCGCCGTGCGCGGGTCCCTGATCCGCATACGGCCATCGGGCATCGGGACGATCCGGCGGAAGCGATCATAGGCCCGCATCGCGTAGCCGCCTGTGGCGACGAAATCGAGCGCTTCGTCGAACTGCTCTCGGCTGAGCGCGGCATAGGGCGCCGCGCTGCGCACTTCATCGAACAAGCGGTCAGGATGAAACGGCTCCGCGGCGGCCATGCCCCAAATGTGCTGGCACAGAACATCCAACGCCCCGCCCTTATAGGTGTCGCCGTCGAGAAGCCCTTGATCTACAGCCTCTTTCGCCGCCACACATTCAAGGACCTCGAACCGGTTCGCGGGCACGAGGATCGCGGCCGACGGCTCGTCCATCCGGTGGTTGGAGCGCCCAATCCGCTGCACCAGCCGCGCCGCACCCTTCGGAGCACCCAAACAGATGCAAAGATCCACCGCACCCCAATCAATCCCCATATCAAGCGTCGCGGTGCAGACAACGGCTTTAAGCGTGCCCTCAGCCATGGCCGTCTCGACCCGCTGCCTCTGCTCACGCTCAAGGCTGCCATGGTGAAGGGCGATGGGAAGAGCGTCGTCATTCATCCGCCACAGCTCTTGGAAGCAGACCTCTGCCTGGCTTCGTGTGTTGGTGAAGACGAGTGTCGTGGTGTGGGACCTGATCGCCTCATAGATCGCTACGAAAGAGTGCCGCCCTGAATGACCCGACCACGGAATATCTTCGCCTGGCGTAAAGACGCTGACGGAGGGTTTGACCTCGCCTTTGGCAAGCACCAAATTCGCCAGGCCGCCATCGGCCTGATGTTGCGGAACGAGATAGCGCCTCAGCGGTTCGGGATCATCGACCGTGGCGGACAATCCCACCGTCCGCATGCCCGGCGCCAGGGTCCAAAGCCGCGCCAGCGCCAGGGACAAGAGATCGCCGCGCTTCGAACCTTTAAGCGCGTGAAGCTCATCCAGCACCACGCAGCGAAGTCCCGCAAAGAGATCACTGGCCGATGGATGCGCCAAAAGCAGCGAGACCTGCTCCGGTGTCGTCAGGAGGATGTCCGGCGGCGTCGTGCGTTGTCGTTGGCGGACGGAGGATTTGGTATCGCCCGTACGGCTTTCAACAACGATGGGGAGGCTCATCTCGTCCACAGGCGTCATCAAATTGCGCGCAATATTAACGGCTAGTGCCTTCAGCGGTGAGATATAGAGCGTATGCAGCGTACGCTCGTTCTTCGGCGCAGCTGAGAGCTCCACCAAGCTTGGCAGGAAACCCGCCAAGGTCTTACCGCCACCCGTCGGTGCAATGAGCAACGCCGAATGGCCAGCGAGACCAGCCTCCAGCACAGCCCTCTGATGGTCACGAAGGGTCCAGCCACGCGCGTCGAACCAGTCCTGGAACCGGCCTGGAAGGACCGACGTCCCGGTCACGGCCTAGAGGTCAAGCTCCGCCTCGAGCGCACGCGTTTGGATAAAGGTCTTCCGCGGCTCGACCACATCACCCATCAGCTTGCTGAAGGTCTCGTCGGCCTCGTCCGCCTCTTCGATCTGCACTTGGAGGAGCTGACGCGCATTGGCATCGAGCGTCGTCTCCCAGAGCTGATCAGGGTTCATCTCACCCAAGCCCTTATAGCGCTGCATGGTGACGCCCTTGCCGCCTGCCGCGCGCAAGGCTTCAAGGAAATCAAGCGGTCCGTAGACCAATGTTTCAGTCTCGCCGCGTTTGAGGGTCGACGTGCCAGCAAAGGCCTCGCGGATCGTCTCCGCATCCGCCGACAGACGGCGTGCATCCGCACCGGCGCGCAGGTCCTGGTTCAAGACATAGGCTTCTCGCACGCCTCGTACTTCCCGCGCAAGGACGACGTCGCCGGCATCAAACGTCGCCGACCAGCCCTGCTCATACTCTTCGCTGATCGCGTTGAGCCGCTCAGCCAGCGCCTCAAGGGCTTCCGGCGCCGGGTCATCAGCGCCCAGCACACCTGCAAGGGCCGCAAGCACGAGCACATCGCGGCGGATCCAGGTCGGGAAAGCCTCGACCCGCTGCGCGACCGCTCGGCTTTTCTCAATAAGGTCAGCGAGATCCCGGCCCATGCGCTGCTCGCCTTGCGCATCGGTCAACACCGCACCGTCAACACCTTCGGCATAAAGATAATCGGCCAGGGCTTTCTCATCAGTGAGGTAGCGCTGCGACCGCGACTTCTCCACCCGGTAGAGCGGCGGCTGCGCGATATAGAGATGCCCGCGCCGGATGAGCTCTGGCATCTGACGATAGAAAAACGTCAGCAGCAAAGTCCGGATATGCGCGCCGTCGACATCAGCATCAGTCATGATAACGATCTTGTGGTAGCGCAGCTTGTCCGCATCAAAATCATCGCGGCCAATGCCGGTGCCGAGCGCGGTGATCAGGGTCCCAACCTCTTGGCTCGACAACATCTTGTCAAACCGCGCGCGTTCGACGTTCAGGATTTTCCCCCGCAAGGGCAGGATCGCCTGGTTCTCGCGGTTTCGGGCTTGTTTGGCAGAGCCGCCCGCGGAATCGCCCTCGACCAAGAAAATCTCTGACTTCGCAGGGTCCCGCTCTTGGCAGTCAGCCAGTTTTCCGGGCAGGGACGAAACATCAAGCGCGCCTTTCCGGCGGGTCAGCTCACGAGCCTTGCGCGCCGCTTCCCGCGCAGCGGCCGCTTCGATGACCTTGCCCACCAACCGCTTGGCATCAGCAGGATGCTCCTCAAACCAGGTGCCAAGCTCTTGACCAACCACGGTTTCCACCACAGGCCGAACCTCAGAGGAGACGAGTTTATCTTTCGTCTGAGAGCTGAATTTCGGATCAGGAACTTTCACCGAGACGATCGCGGTCAAACCTTCCCGTGCGTCATCACCCGAAAGGCTCACCTTCTCGCGCTTCAAAAGGCCCGAGCTCGCTGCATAGCCGTTGACAACACGCGTCAGCGCTGCGCGGAAACCAGCAAGGTGCGTCCCGCCATCACGCTGCGGTATGTTGTTCGTGAACAGAAGAACCTTTTCGTGGTAGCTATCGTTCCACCACATCGCGACTTCGACGGTGATGCCGTCCTTCTCCGCTGACATGGTGATCGGCTCACTGACGAGCGCCTGTTTCGATGCATCAAGGTGACGGACGAACTCGGTGAGGCCGCCTTCATAGTGCAGCTCAAGCTCCTGGATCTCGGCCCTGCGTTTGTCGCACAGGATGATCTTCAAACCCGAGTTAAGGAAGGCGAGCTCGCGCAGACGCCGCTCCAGCGTTCCGTAGTCAAATTCGGTCTGGGTGAAGGTCCTGGGTGATGGCAGGAACGTCACTTGCGTCCCGCTTTCATCCGTGTCGCCCGTGACCACCAGATCTTTTTCCGCCTCTCCGTACACGAAGCGCATCTCATGGACATGGCCACCGCGCCAGATCTTGAGGTCGAGACGCTCTGACAGAGCGTTCACCACCGACACACCGACACCGTGGAGGCCGCCAGAGACCTTGTAGCTGTTTTGGTCAAACTTCCCGCCCGCATGGAGCTGGGTCATGATCACCTGCGCCGCGGACATGCCCTCGCCTGGATGCATCTCTGTTGGGATGCCGCGCCCATTGTCGCGCACGGTGACAGAGCCATCATCGTTCAAAATCACATGCACGGTATCGCAATAGCCAGCGAGCGCCTCGTCGATGGCGTTGTCGACCACCTCATAGACCATGTGGTGGAGACCCGAGCCATCGTCGGTGTCACCGATATACATGCCCGGACGCTTCCGCACGGCGTCCAGACCCTTCAAAACTTTGATCGATTGGGCGCCGTAGTCGGCGGCGCCAGGGCCCGGATCCGTCTCCGGGGCTGCCTCTGAGGCCATGGAGTTTTATCTTTTCAAAAAAGTTCGTGATTCGCCGACATATATAGAGCCTTTGGCCGCGAATCCCAAGCCCGAAAGCTGCAAAAACGGGGCGAAAACCCCTTTTAAATGAACAACTTATCGGTGTTCAGCAGCGCGCCGGCTGGAGGTGGTCCATATGCTCCAAAAAGGACTCAAAAGCATCCTCATCGGTCCCGGTCAGAAAGGCCTGAAGGCCCAGATCTTGAAGGGTCGCGGCCAGCGCCTGGCGACGGGTCGCATCAAGATGGGCGACGATCTCGTCGAGCAAAAGGACAAGCGCGCCCTCACCCTGACCCTTCGCGGCGGACGCACGCGCGAGGATCAGGCCGATCAACAGCGCCTTTTGTTCGCCCGTTGAGCAGTGCTTGGCGGGCATCTCTTTTTCAAGATGGGTGACGACAAGGTCCGACCGGTGGGGGCCGGCGAGCGTTCGCCGGGCGTCACGATCAATCCGGCGGTTGCGGGCCAGACGCTCCGCGAACGCCGCTGCCGCAACCGCGTCGCCATCACGGGCAAGATCGGTCTCGACGTCGCCTTCAATGAAAAGATGCGCCCGCGGGAACGCGTCTTGGCGAAGAGATTCATAGCCCGCCGCCAGGCCTTCGGCTGTCTCCAACCGGCACGCCGTCATCGCAAGGCCGGCTTCGACCATCTCCTGCTCAAAAGCCCCGAGCAGGGATGAGTCGCCGCCCGCATCGAGGAGCGCCATCCGCTGCTTCATCGCTTTCTCATAGCGCGCGGCGTTTTGGGCGTGGGCAGACGAACCAGCGGCCGCGATCCGATCGAGGAACTTCCGCCGCTCAGCTGGTGCATCGGCGAACAGCCGGTCCATCGCCGGGATGAGCCATAAAAAGCGAATAACGCCAGCAAGGGCTGAGGCGCTTTTGACCGGTTCACCATCGATCTTCACCTCGCGCCGATCAAAGCGCGGCGGCGGAATGGAGACGACCAGCCGGAGCGGGTCGTCATCCTCCGCACCAAGAGAAAGTGCAGCGCCGGGCGCCCCGCCCGCGCCCTGACGGACGACGTCAGAGAGCTTCGCGCCGCGCAAGCCCCGACCAGCGGCGAACAAAGTCAGGGTTTCAAGAAGGTTCGTTTTCCCTGCGCCATTGGGGCCGGTGATGACCACGGACCGCCCCGAAAGCTCCGCGTCAAAAGCTTCGTAGGAACGGATATCGCGGAGGGTGAGGGAGGTGATGCGGCGCATGGCGCAAGCGCCAATCAGACCCGCAGCGGCATCAAGACATAGAGCGCCCGCGGATCATCTTCATCCGTGATCACCGTCGGCGACGCCGTATCACCAAAGGCAAAGGTCACCGTCTCGCCGTCAATTTGCGCGGTGATATCGAGGAGATACTTGGCGTTGAAGCCGATCTCGATCGCATCACCAGGATAGTCGACGGACATATCCTCCGTGGCCGTTCCGGTCTCTGGGCTATTGACATTGAGCTGAAGCCGATCGCCTTCGATCGCGAGTTTGACCGAGCGTGTCTTATCCGCCGACACGGTGGAGACGCGGTCCACGGACTTTGCAAACTCAGCCGGGCTGACCCGCATGATCTTGTCATTACCCTCGGGGATGACCCTCGCATAGTCCGGAAACGTCCCATCGATCAGCTTCGTGGTCAGCGCGATGTCGTCGAAACGGAAGCGCATGCGACCGGCAGACACAAGCACATTGACCGTCTCGCCCGCGTCATCAAGAAGGCGGCGGAGCTCCAGCACCGCTTTGCGCGGCATGATGACGCCCGCCATGCCCTCAGCACCCGGCGGAATATCCGCATCAAGGCGGGCAAGCCGGTGACCGTCGGTCGACACAGCGCGCAGGCTGCTCTCCCCGTCTTGCTCAAACGCATGCAGATAAATACCGTTGAGATAGTAGCGCGTCTCTTCCTGGCTCATCGCAAAGCGCGCCTTGTCGATGAGCCGCGCAAGATCCGCTGTCGGCATAGTGAAGGCCTGGCCATCATCCGCCTGCGGCAGAGAGGGGAAGTCTTCTTCGGGCAGGATCGCGAGGCTGAACTCCGACTGGCCAGCCGCTAGACGCAAACGGCCGCTCGAGGTCTTCTCAAGCTCCACCTGGCTGCCGTCGGGAAGTTTTTTGACGATATCGAACAGGGTGACGGCAGCAGCGGTGGCCGCGCCAGATTGATCAGCGTCGGCGGGCACCTGCTCAACGATCTCTATGTCGAGATCGGTCGCGGCCAGCGCCAGCGTCCCACCCTCCGCACGGAGCAAAACGTTCGAGAGAATGGGAATGGTGTTGCGGCGTTCAACCACCGACTGGACGTGAGAGAGCGCCTTGAGGAGCGTTCCTCGTTCAATGGTGACCTTCACGGGCCGGTTCTCCTTCTGGTCGCGGAGCCGTTACGCCGACTCGCTCGGGGGCGGAGAGAACAGCATACCAGGTGGCCGAACGCTAGGTTCGAATACCCAGCGCCCTTAAGAATTGTGGTCGAACTCATCGAAGATCTGGGTGATCCGCGCCCCAAAGGTGGCATCGGATTCCGCCAAGATCTCAGCCGTTTTGATCGAGTGCATGACGGTGGTGTGATCGCGGCCGATCATCGAGCCGATCGCCGTCAGCGGCGTATCGGTCAGCTTACGCACAGCCAGGCAGAACGCATGGCGGCCCCGCACGATCGGCTGCTTGCGCGAACGCCCCAGAAGATCGGTCTTGGAGAGATCAAACACCTCGGTCGTGTAATCGAAAATCGCCTCGGGCGTGAGCGATGGCCGCCGGTTGTTGAGGTGCTCGGCCAAGAGACGCCGCAGCCGGTCGTCGCTCAACTCTTGGCCGCTATCGACCTCCGCCTCGGTCGCGACCTGGACGAGGCTCATCGCACCCTCAAGCTCGCGCACGGAGTCCTCGCAACGCCGAGCGATGAACTCGACATGCCGACGCAGGATGGAGACACCCGACACCGCCGCGGCCTCGTCGGCCAGCTGCAAAGCAATCTTCAAGCGGAGGTCGAGATCCGGCTTGTTCACCTGCACACAGAGCCCGCCGCCGAGACGGCCAGCCAGCCGAGAGGAAATGCCGGTTTCTGCGAGCTTGGCAGGCGGCAACGCGCCTGCAACCAGCACCCGCTTGCCCGCGCCGCGCAGCTTATCGATCAGGCAATCAAGCTCTTCTTGCGTCCTTTTCCGACCACGGAGCAGCTGGATATCATCGATCAACAGCACATCCGTGTTTTGCAGGAATGTCCGCAGCTCCTTCACACTCTTCGAGATGAAAGCCTCCGACACATCGGTCATCAGCGAGTCATAGGTGAGGTAGAGGACGTTGTCGCCGGGATTGCGGCGCAACCATTCTTGACCGACCGCGTTCAGCAAATGGGTTTTGCCGCGACCCGCCGCGCCATGGATCATGGTGACGCCCTGGCCAGCCTCATCCAAGATCTTAGCTGCCGCGCGATGCGCCAATTTGTTCGTGTCATTCGTACAGAAACGACCAAGCGTCATGCCCCGCGCGAAGATTCCGGTCGCAGCGCTGTCAAATGAGGGGGCCTTGGCTCCATCTTGCTGGGAACGGGTTTGAATGGCGGGTCGCATAGAATGTTTGGTTTGTTTGGTTGGTAACAATGAGGGCGATTGGTCAGCACTGCAGGAAAGATCCTGAGCGCCTTTGACACGCAAATCTTGCACTGGGCCGTAGCGCTCAGACCACATTTGCCGCATACGGACGGCAAAACGCTGCGAAATGAGAGACGCCGAAAAACGCGACGGCGCGGAAAACGTTACCCCACGCTCATCCGCCTCGGCAAGGCTTAATCCGTCGAAATAACTATCGTAGATCGCCTCGCCAAATTGTTCTCTTAGGAGCGACTTAAATTCGCTGAATTGCTGGGTCGGTGAATAGTCGTGCGTAGTCTGAGCGTTATGCATCATGCGCCTTTGCATAGCAAAAGTGTTCGGCCGTTTATCAGGCCGTCATCAAGTGAATTGTGGTGAGAGTGTAGTGCTAGTCCCGAGAGGGGCTACTTATCCGTAAGGGAAAGGTTTTGTCCACCAGGTTTCACCCAGCAGAGCGAGCGAAACTGCTCATCGGCGCATGCGGAATAATCGTGAAAGTTCACGAATCGACTCTGACGTTGGGGGTGTTTTTCCATCTTTTTAGCCTCCCTCGATTGGCGGTGCGCCCAATGCCCGCCATGCCATTAAGCTACCTATTACTCCGTTAATGACAACCGTGTGACGACCGGGAATGCAGAGGATGTCGCCGAATACCCGGAGGCCGGATTGTGAAACATCGAAACTTGCAAGCGAATCAGGAGCGATCGTTTCACAATCACGTGGGCGAAAATTTTCCACAGCGCAAACAGCTGCCAACGGATTAATATTTAAGGCAAAAAGCCGCCCACGGATAGTGGGCGGCTGGCCGAAGCTCTGCCTAAGGACCGTTTTTCGGTCAATGATGAGATTTAGGAAGCTAGTGCCCGAACGCGCTTCGCCAAGCGAGAAACTTTGCGAGATGCAGTATTTTTGTGAATGACGCCTTTTGCCACGGCACGCATGATCTCTGACTCGGCGGAACGCAGCGCGGACTGGGCCGTCGCGACATCACCGGCTTCAACCGCAACGTCGATTTTCTTAATGAATGTCCGAACACGGCTCCGACGAGATTTGTTGACCGCCGTGCGGCGTTCAATCTTGCGAACCATCTTCTGCGCCGACGTTGTGTTGGCCATGCTGGGAGAAACCCTCTGTCTAAACGAGCGGAGGCCATAGACGACATGATTTGGCGGGGTCAACGCCCCGAAGCGAAGTTTTTCCGCTACCTCTGGCAATGACTGCAATAGAAGGTTGAGCGTCCTGATTGCACGACTTTTTTGACCGGACGCGAGCACTTCGCGCAGGGCTCGTTTTCGCGTCCATAGACGAAAAACCGCTGCTGAAAGCCGCCTTGTTGACCATTCGCCGCAGCATAGTCGCGCAAGGTGGATCCGCCCGCGTCGATCGCTTCGGCAAGGACGTCCTTGATCGCGGCGACGAGCTTGTCGGCGCGGCCCGCGCCGATCGTACGCGCCAGCCGCTTGGGGCTGATGCCGGCGCGGAAAAGCGCCTCGCAGACATAGATGTTGCCAAGACCAGCCACCACTTTTTGGTCAAGCAGCGCTGCCTTGATGGGCGTCGCTTTGCCCTTGAGGCGCGCAACCAACTCCGCCGCAGTGAACGCATCACTGAGCGGCTCGGGCCCGATGCCCGACAGCCGCCCCTCGACCAGATCACCGCCGGCCAGAAGCTCGATGAAACCAAACCGCCGGGGATCGGAAAACACCACCCGGACGGGCCCGCCCGACGGGTCCTCAAGATCGAGCACGAGGTGGTCATGCCCGCTCGGCGGATCGGGCGCATAGAACGCCCCAGGCTCAAGCGTCCGCTCGCCGGACTGGATCGAAAAGCGGCCCGTCATGCCCAGGTGAGCAATCATCGTCTCGCCCGTGCTCAAGGGAAAGAGAAGGAACTTCGCCCGCCGTTCGACAGCTTCGACGGTCGCGCCGGTCAGCCGCCGAGCGAAATTGTCAGGGAACGGAAAACGAAGGTCCGGGCGCCGTTGGTCGACGGCGGTGACCACCGCGCCGGTCATTGCTGGCGCAAGACCCCGCCGCACCGTCTCCACCTCAGGCAATTCAGGCATAAGCTGTTAGAGCCACCGACGGACGCGCTGGCGATAGTCCTCAAAGTCGCGGCCGAAGACGGCGGCGAGGTGCCTCTCCTCCGGCGCGGCGGCCAAGCGGTCGATCAACAAGAACACCGCTGCAATCGACGGCAGCGCCCAGACGTTGCGCGTCGCTATACCAATCCCGAGAAGCAGCGCGAGGTTCGCGACGTAGATCGGGTTACGGCTGACCGCAAAGGGCCCCGTGGTCACCAAAGCGCTGGCGCCCCGGTCCGGCCGGATGGTCGTCTTGTGCCGACGAAAAATCATCAGAACCCAAACGTCCAGCGCGAGGGCCAGCACCACGAGGACCACACCCACCGGCTGAAGAAGTCGCGGGCTCGGTTCAACCGGAAACAGTCGGCCAAGAACGACCATCGCGATGATGCCCGCCAGGGTGACAACAGGAGGCCACGGAAAACCGCTCGGGCGATCGTGCTCACTCATACCCAGATTGGCCTACACCTTAGCGCGGAAGCGCGCCCATCAACGCCTGTTTCTCGGTATGATCAAGAAGGTCCAGGGACTGGATGAAAGCCTCAGCCTCTTCACGGCTGGCGCCGCGATCCGCGGTCAGCGGCAGCACGACTTTCGACGCCTGCTGATCAAGAGCCTCTTCAAGCTCTGACACAAGCGCGCCAGCGGCAAGGCCTTTGACAATCTCAGCGCCTTGTTCGGTCACTTCGAGAGCCGCCACCTGCCCGCCCTTTTTTTGGAAAGCGATCACGGAACGGCCGGGGAACCGGGCCGTGGTGATCTCATAATCACCATCTCCGTCAGCGCGCAAAAGATCGTCGCCGTCACCCTGGCCGTTTCGACGTCTGAGGATGCTCTTGATCACAAAACGCCTCCTTCCACCGCAGGAGCCGAAACCCCCCGCGCCGAGATGCTAGACACATGCCAACGCGAAACGGAAGAGAAAAAAAGAAAAAATGCTCCACAGCTCGGAATGCCGCGTAGCGCCTAGAGTTCAGCAGGCGCCGCTTTGAAAGATAACGGTAGGGTGACATCCCTAGTCCTTAAGAAAGTTAACCTCTCTATTACAAATTCACATCGCGAACTTGTGTCAGTGGTGATGTCAACTTCGCAGGACATCTCCCGTCTTCGCAGTCGCAGCATGTCATTGAGTGAAAAGGTGCAAGCGCGGCTTAGGCTGGACGCGAACGGTGCGTGGTCACCAGCCAAAACAGCAGCGCAAACACAGGGAAAAACGCGAACAGGAATGGCAAGGGCGTGACGTTGAACCATGCGGGAAAGACCTGGGGCTGCCCCAAGAAGAAAGACCCCGATGCGAGAAACAGGGAGACGCACATCCGCCAGAGATGGCGAGCGATGCGGGCCGCGCCTGAAAGAGCACCGCGGAAGATCACATTGAGTTCGCCAAACACGGCGAACGAGCCAGCAACGGCAAAGACAACAAACGCCTCTGGCGGTGAGCCGTCCACGGTACCGGTCGCGCTGCGTGAAGCCATTTGCATAAAGACGAAACCGGCCGATGCGATCACCAACGCCGCGACCAAGCCGAGCTTGTCCTCAAGGCCAGCCGACAAGACCCGGCGCGTGGCAGCCCGCCAGCCGGTGATCAGGAGATAGAGCGCGAGGATACCGGCGACGAAGTTCGGGCGTTGCTGCTCGGCCAGGAAGGGAGCGACGCCAGCACCGATCGCATAAGTCACGAACATAGCGGGAAGAAAGATCTTACCCGCCGTTCGGTGGATCTGCCCGCCTTTCTTCGTACTGAGCGCCGCTGCCCCGGACACAAGACCAACCACCCCTCCGCCGATATGGAGGATGAGAAGAAGAGCCGCGCCAACATGCTGCCAAGCAGCGGCGTCGGGAGCGACGTGCAGCCTCAGGGCATGGGCCGAACCCGTCGCTAGGAAACCAGCGACCACAAGGCAGCCAAAAACGACGGCTGAGCGAAAGGCCACCTTCCGCCTTGGAGCATTCTGGCTCTGTTCAATAAGACGCATACTGTACACACTCTCTCAGGCGAACGTCGCTGGCGCCCGCCGCGGCTGCGCCTTATTGAAAAACGATGAAAACGTAAACGCCCTAGCCCAACAAAAAGGGCGACCCGAGGGCCGCCCTTTTGAAGCTCAATGACTTCAGAAGATCC
>JBCDLG010000052.1:0-21873 GCA_038745625.1 Pseudomonadota bacterium
CCATACACGGACTTTTGACCGCGTTCCCTCTGGCGGAATGGCAACGGCGAGCGCATCGGCGGCGTCATAGACGTCCACCATCTGGGTGACGACATTGTTGGCCTTGGACCGGTCAATCGGTATGCCGCCCATCGCTTTCATTAGCCACCCAAAAGGCGGTTTGAAAAGCGAGTCCTTCCCCATCCAGTGAAGGCGCACACGGAATTGATAGGCCACTGCCAGCATATAGGGCAGGTCCCAATTCGACGTGTGCGGTGCAGCAATGACAACGAACTTGTCTTCGCTTGGCGCTGTGCCCTCGACCTTCCAACCGGCAAGGCCGAACAGCCAGAGCGCAATGGCGCGCCTCGCCTCATAAAGAGGGCTCTTTGGTGGTCGTGTGCCGGGCAGCTGGGCCATCAGCACTGTTAGTCCAGGACGACGTGCAGGGGAAGGGTGCCACGTGAGCAGCAACGCTCTTGACGGCATTCCGCGGCGTACGACTAAACTGGCCCAACGCTATGCGACCCAGCCTTTCTGACCGGCTGCGGGCCTGTTGGCTCATGCCGCTCGGACACCTGAGCCAAAGAGCCGAGCCGATGACGACCGAACCCGACGCGGACAAGACTGCCGCGGCCACACCATCGAAGACCTATTGGGGCGAGAACATTCGTCTTCTCGCTGGCTTGCTCTCCATCTGGTTTGTGGTGAGTTTCGGTTTTGGTATTCTCCTTCGCGACCCGCTCGATCAGTTTTCGATCTTCGGTGTGCCAGCAGGGTTTTGGTTTGCCCAGCAAGGATCGATCTATGTCTTCATTGGGCTGATCTTCTACTATGCAAAGGCCATCCATAAGATCGAGCAGCGTTATCATGTCGATGACGATGAGGAGCCGCGCTCTTAAGCGACTGACGTTTCACCTCTAACGTCTTTGATCTGATCGTTGCTCATATGAGCCAGCGCAGGTCGGTCGTCAGATCCAGCCCGCTTCCTTCACCTGAGCCATGGAGCGGCGAGAGATCGGTGCTTCGGTGCCGTTCTTCAGAACCACCGTGCCGCCCTCGCTGCGCTTGCGGACGGCGCCGATGCCTTCCTTGGCGACCCACCAGGAACGGTGAACCTGGATCCCTTCCAGATCGCCGGTTTCGTTGACCGCATCGGAGAGGCGGAGGAGCACCAGATCTTCGCCCTTATCCGTGTGCAGCCGGACATAGTGATCCTCGGAGGAGAGGGCGAGCAGGTTGGCGCTCCGCAGCTCAGGCTTGGCGCGTTTCAGCACCGCTGGCGGTGAGGTGATCGTCGCGGCTGGAGCAGGTTCGGTGTCGCCAACCAGAGCAGTATCGTGGCCGGCGACCTCTGAGACGCTACCCCTCCGGTCCCGCTCACGCATGCGGACGCCTGAGATCGCGGCTGTGACCACCCAGACCTTGACCGCGGCGCCAGCGAAGTTCTCGATCGGCACAGGGTAGCCGATAAGCGCCTGCGCAACCGTCACAAAGCCGAACATCGGTACGGTCAGTGCGAGGGAATAAGCCAGCCACCGCACGATCCAGGGGAGCGGTTTGAGGAGCGGCTCGATCTGTGTGGAAAGTGCCGATCCGACCCACACGCCCAGCGCGATCAGCGTGGTCCAATAGAGCCAGGCCACCGGCAGGGTCAGGCTCGCGGTTCCAAACAGATCCGCCAACGCGATCAGCGAGCCAGCGATGATCGCAAACCCCAGACCCCTTACCAGCTCTTTCCTCATCGGCTTCGTCACCCGCGCTTCGTGAATGACGAAATATCCCCGCCCGCGAAGTCCGACAACTCTCCACGAAGCTGCGGGTCCCTGAGACGGGGCGCCCGCCATAGGTCTCCGTCATCGAGACAACGAGGAGACAACCCAAGATGTTCAAGCTGTCCAATCGGTCGGGCCTGGCCAGGGTGAGTGCGCCCATCCTGGCGCTTTTTGCTGCGGGCTGCGCCCATAATGCGGGGGACGGCGAGGGCGCCAATGGCCTTGCCACCCTTGAGCTCACCATGGTGATGACCGAGCCCGGCGGCGCGGTGATGGTGGCGCTGTTCGATAGTGCTGACGCATACGGCGGCAATGGTGCGCCGGTCCGCGGGGCGCGGGTGGCCGTCAAATCGACCAGCGAGACCGCGGTCTTCAAAGGCCTGCCGCCGGGTCAGTATGCCGTGCGCGCCTATCACGACCTAAACGGCGACGGCACGCTCAACACCAACCCTCTGGGGGCGCCGCTTGAGCCGTTCGCGTTTTCCAACAGCGCGATCGTCCAGTATGGGCCGCCTGCCTTTGACGACGCGGCGCTCGATCTTGAGCCTGGAAACAACGAGGACACGTTGAGGTTCGGGCGATGACCACGCGGCGCGATATGCTGAAGGGTGCTGCCGCATTGTCCGCAACGGCGGCGCTGAGCCCCGCTTTGGCCGCTTCGCCCAAGGAGGCTCCGCTCGGTTTTCACAATGCACCGAGCACGGGTGTCGCGCCGATACCGATGCGGCTGATCCAAGGCCGGATGCCGAGTGGCCTTGAGGGCACGCTTTACCGCAACGGACCCGCCCATTTCCGCCGGGGCGGGGATATCTCCGGTCACTGGTTTGATGGCGACGGGATGGTGCGAGCCTTCAGCCTGCGCGATGGGCAAGCAACCTTCTCGGCCCGGTTTGTCGATACCCATAAGCGCCGCTTGGAGGAGGAGGCTGGCCGTTTGATCATGCCCGGCTTCGGCAGCCGGGCCGCGCCAGGTGCGCCGGTCACAAGCGCCGATGACACCAATGCAGCGAACACGTCGCTTTTGTCCGTACAAGATCAGCTTTGGGCGCTTTGGGAGGCGGGGAGCCCCTATGGTGTGAACCCAGATGATCTCTCAACGGTCGGCCCCTTAGTGTTGCGAGACGATCTGGCGCATATGCCATTCTCCGCCCACCCCAAAGTGTCGCCCGATGGTACGATCTGGAATTTCGGCTTGGCGTTTGGCAGGGCCAAGGTTTTTCTATGGCGCCTCAACGCAGATGGATCGGTCAAAGCATCGGGTCTCATTGATCTGCCGCGGGCGTCCTACATCCACGATTGGGTGGTCAGTCCGAGCAAGCTCATTCTGCCGCTTCAGCCATGGGTGCTCGCGGCTCCGCGGCCGCCTTTTGTGCAGAGCCTGCGGTGGCGGCCGGAGCTTGGGATGCAGCTTCTTGTCATCGACAAGGATGATTTCAGTCAGCAGACGATCTATGAACTGCCACCGGGCTCGTTCTTCCACACGGGCGACGCCTATGAGGAGGCCGACGGAACCATCCGGTTTGATTGGTGCCTCGCGCCGGAGCCAACGCTGGATGCGCAAGACGGTCGCTCCATCCTCTTGGGTCAGCGCTCTGACAGAACGAACCCGCGAATGTGTGCGGCGGTGCTGCGGCCGGACGGATCGGCAGACCTTCAGCAGACCGAGTTGGACGCCGAGTTCGCCCAGATTGATCCGCGCGAGCGGTCACGGCGGCGACAAAGGGTCTATTCCGTGTCCGTTGGAGCCCGTTCGCCGGATAGCAGTTTTCATTTCAACGCGGTGCAGTCATTCAACTGGGAAACCGGGCGGCGCGACCTCTTTGATTTTGGACCGCGCACGCTCAGTGAAGAGGCGATCTTCGTCCCGCGGGCTGAGACGAGTGCCGGCGGCTGGCTGCTCGCACCGACGCTGAGCCTCGACGACGAAGTGACGGACCTGCATATCTTCAACGCTAGCGCCATTGCCGATGGTCCGGTGGCAACCTATCGGGCGCCCTTGGCCGTCCCCATGGGCTTCCACGGAGTTTGGGTGGGCAGCTAGATGGGCCGCCCATGGAACCACGGGATACGCGCACTGCGGAGGACGTTATGAGAGATTATTGGGTTCGGCTTCTCGTCGCTGGTTTTGCGGCCATGTCCGCTGCAGGTTGGTTCGCCCAAGGCGCCGTGGCGCTTGTCGATACAGGGGAGCAAAGCGAGGCGCGCTCGCCCCTGTCGGCCTTTGCTTTTCTGCCCGGCGCGTGGTCCATACGGCCGTTTTTTCCATCCGGTGACGGATTGACCGAGGGCCGCACCGGCGAGTCCACGATCGAGGCTGTCTTTGGCGGTGCCGGCTATCAGGGGACGAACCGGATCCCCTTTCACAATGACGATCTCGAGATGCGGAACCTCCTCACCTATGATGCGCATCAGGAGGTCTTTCGCTTTGTGGCTCTCGACAAGGGTACAGCGACCCTTGATGTCTATGAGGGCAGGTTCGACGACGGGGCCTTGGAGGTCGACAACCTTCGCTCAGGCGTGGTTTTCGTGACCCAAGATGGCCGGGAGTTCTCATTTAAACTCAGATGGTATGATCTCTCTGAGGACCGTTTCCGTTTCGATGTCTTTTGGTCAGATGACCGGGGTGAGACGTGGTCTCTCTATGCTGAGCATATTTACGAAAGACGCTGATAGGGCTGTCTGCTCCAGCGCCGGCTCTTAGATGGGGCGAGATCTAGGCCGTATGCGTCTGAACCAGCGCATCGACGTCCGCCCGGCGCGGCGCCGATGGCTGCGCGCCAAGCACGGTGACGGAGAGGGCGGCCGCTGCATTGGCGAACGTCACCGCCTCCGCCCAAGACTTGCCTTCCGAGATCGCCACACAGAGTGCGCCGTTAAACGTGTCCCCAGCGCCCGTCGTATCAACCGGATCGACCGTGAAGCTCGGCACCATGGTCGGCGAGCCATCCTCAAAAAGGAGGGCACCATCCCCGCCCATGGTGATGATGAGCGTCTTGACGCCCTTTGCGAGGATCACCTCGCCAGCGCGCTTGGCCGATTCTAGATCCGTGACCGGAACACCTGAAAGCAGCTCCGCCTCACTTTCATTCGGCGTCAGGACGGCGACGCGCGAAAAGATCGCCTCATTCAACGGGAGCGCGGGGGCTGGGTTGAGCACCAGCGGCACACCATGGGCCGCGCATCGATCGACCAACGCACTGATCGTCTCGAGCGGTGTTTCCAGCTGCGTGAGGACGATGGCGGCTTCAGCAATCATGCTGTCCGCGGTCTCAATCGCGTCAGGCATGAGAAGCGCGTTGGCACCTGACGCCACGGTGATCGCGTTCTCACCATCTTCACTGACGGTGATGAGGGCGGTACCCGAGGCGACATCAGGCAAGCAGGCGACGTGGCTGGTATCAATACTGTCAGCCTTCAGACCGGCGATCGCTTGATGGCCGAACATGTCATCGCCTAGCCTTGCGATGAAGCTCACCGCGCCGCCGCACCGTGCCGCAGCCACGGCTTGGTTTGCGCCCTTGCCGCCAGCGACCATGGAGAACGTGCCGCCGAGGATGGTTTCACCTGGGGTTGGGATCCGCGGCGCTTGCACCACCATATCCGTGTTGTAGCTGCCGATGACGACGATGGGCTTTGTCATATCGTTCGCCCTATGCGCTTCGTGCAGCGATGATCAGCCCAAGGCCGATGATGAAGCTCGCAAACATCAGCGTGATAAGCCGGTTGGTACCCTCGGGCGCGTTGCGGAATTCCTTCCAGACAAAAACGCCCCAGAAGGCGGCCACCATAGTGGCACCCTGACCCAGGCCATATGCGATCGCTGGCGAAGCAGCGCCGGAGGCGATGATGCTGAATGCCATGCCGACGCTCCAGATCGCGCCACCAAGAAGGCCCACCGCATGAAGGCGCGGCGTACCTTTTTGGATGTAATCCGCATACGACACCTTCTCACCTGTGAACGGCCGGTACATCACGAACGTGTTCCAAACGAAGTTCGAGGCGAAGAGCCCGAGCGCAAAGATGAAAACGGCGCCGTAGGGCGTCAGTTTCCCCGCCTCAGGCGCTGCGAAGTCGCTGGCCATGCTTTGCACGACAAAGGGATAGAAGAAGCCCATGGCGATGCCCGCGACGATTGAGAGCACCAGACCCTTGGTGACATCGACGGAGCCGTCCTTGGGAAGCCGGTTGTAGGCGAGGGCGTTGAGCACAATCGCGACGGCAACACTCAGCACACCGGCAAAGAGGAGGAGCGGGTCGCCTTCGGGGGTGTCGATATAGCTTTTCACCACGCCAATCACGAGCGCGAGACCGATGCCCACGGGGAAGGCGACGGCCATCCCTGCGATATCGATCGCAGCCACCAAGAGAATGTTGGCGATGTTGAAAACGATGCCTCCGATCAGCGCCGAACGAATCGCGCTTCCGTCTGCCTGCTGCAGATCGGCGAGAAAGCCGCGTCCCTCGTCACCAACACTTCCCATCGTTAGGCCAAGCACCAGCGAAAGCAGCACGACGCCGATCGAATAGTCCCAATAAAACAGGGGAAAACGCCACTCCTGCGCAGCTAGCTTCTGCGTGTTGGCCCAAGACCCCCAGCACAGCATGGTGATGAAGCACATGAAGACGGCAAGCGAATAACTCTCGATAATAACCATCCGCCTTCCGTGCACTGGCCAGGTGTAGAACTCAAGACGCCGCCGCATCCCGTGCGTCCGTGCCACGGTGCGGCCGCGATGCTGATGATTGATCTGTATGACGCCTATAAGGCAGTGAGTTGCGCGATCGTGAACCGCCGCGACATCAGCGCGCAACTGGGCGTGGTTGTTGTCGCCCGCCGCCCTTGTTGCTAGGTCCCGCTCGCCTCAACCGGAGAGTTTTTTGGATGAAACACGCGCTGTCAGTCTTGGCCACCACAACAGGTTTAGCTTTGGGGAGCCAGGCGCTTGCCCATCCGGGTGAGGCCGGTCACTTCATCTCCGCCCATGTGGCGGTTCCGGTGGCGGTGGTCCTCGCAGGTCTCCTGGCGGTTGGGGTCATTGTTCGGCGCAACGGTTCATCGGACCGATCGGACAAGGATCCTCGCTAGTTCACAAGGCCGTGAGAGGTATGAGGCGCCGATAGCGCCCAGTTCCCGCTCACCTTCCCAAGCGACGACGTTTTAGTAAGGACAAAGATGATGATTAGACAGTCCCTGAACCTTCTCGACAAAGCCGGTCTTGTTGGCCGCGCAAGTGCTCATTGCGATATTCCGTGCGGGATCTATGATCCTGGCCCCGCAATCATCGCAGCCGTCAGTGTGGTGCGTCTGATGGATGTGATGCGCGATGGCTCCAGTGATGATGAGGTGGCGCTCGCCAATCTCCGTGCCCGTTGCGCATTCCGTAAGGAAGACGAGGCGGAGAAGGTCAAGCATGAGGTGCGGATCATTTGGGGTGACTATTTCAAGGGCCCGCTCCTTGAGAAACATCCCGAAGTGCATGCGCTCGTCCACTCGATCATGATGAAAGCCAGTGCCTGCAAACAGGATGTCCACCGCGACGATGCTTTGGAGCTGGTGTCGCTGGTCAATCAGTTTGCTGAGCTCTTCTGGACGACCAAATCGGTCAAGACCGGTCGGGGACCATGCCCCTACCCGCCGAACCTTGAGGTCGTGTTCCCGATCCTCAACTGACACGAATGGGCCTGTTCCGTCTCATCAAGGTGGAAGGCGACAGCATGGCGCGAATGCTGCCCGACGGCAGCTTCGCGCTTTTTCGTGCTGCGCGCCGGGTGCGACCGGGGCAGACCGTGCTGGTTCAGCATCCTCGCTTTGGCAGGATCGTCAAGCAGGTTACATCGTGTACGGATGATGATGTTGGCTTGCGCGGCCTCAGCATGAAGTCCACCAGCGCGGAAGATCTTGGCCGGGTACCGCTCAAGGCAGTGGAGGGCGTCCTTCTGTGGAGCCTCAAGCCGCGCCAAAAACTCGGCGTCGGTTGACGGCCTCAGCTATCGAAGGTCTAAGATCGCGGCGCGAGCGGATCGGTACTGGCAAGCCCAAACGCTCTTTTCGGTGTGTCGTAGTCCCCGGTCAGCACCTCATAGTGCAAATGGATCGGCATCGACCAGCCGCCACTGTTCCCCATACGGCCGATCGTTGCGCCATCTTTGATGCTTTTGCCAGCGCGTATGCCGCCACTGAAAGAGGCCAGATGGGCATAGCGGGTGAAGACACCGGAGCCGTGATCGATGATGACGTAGTTGCCGTAGTCGTCGCGATAGCCTGCTTCGATAACGGTCCCGTCGGCTGCCGCCATGACTGCCGACCCGGTGGGGTGATGAAAGTCGACACCTCGGTGAATCTTGCCGCCACGTGGTCCGTGTCCGGAGCTGATGCAGCCCTCAGAGACCGGCGTTGACCGGAGCAGGACACCGCCCACGCTGACCCGCTCGTGCAATCCTCGGACAGTTCCATCGGATGCGGTCGGAGGAGCGTTGCTGACGCTCATACCGGGACAGATTTTCACCAAAGACAAGCCTCCGGTGCCCGTATCCGCGCTTCCGCCGTTTGGCCGCACACCAATCACAAGTGCGTCGGGACGGATGTTTGACGGCAGCTCCGGGAGATGAACGTCAAAGTCGAAACGCGCGGACTCATCAATGCGTGAGCGGATATAGCCTTCCGATGACGCGTACGCACGCTGAGAAGCACTCGCCGCTCGCCCCAGCACTTGATCGGTCAGGGCGCGTACCGGTTCTGGCACGCCCAGCCGATCACCCGCCAGCCAACCGGCGCCGAAGATCAATCCCACTGACGCGACACGCAAAACGTGACCGATGGTTGCCATGGCCCATGCCTCCAACCCTCGGGTACATGTTCTTAAATAACATCAGCATTTGTCAAGCTGGCTGCAAAATCGGCGCTAGCGCCGAAGCGGATTGGCCAACAGTGCAGGCAGCGGTCGGTCGGTTTCGCCCTCGACGCCGTAACGTCCGTCCTGCGGCTTTTCGCGATAGGTGCCGAACAGGCGATCCCAGAAGCTCAACAACGTGCCGTAATTGCTGTCCGTGTCAGCACGATTATCGATGTGGTGCACCCGGTGATGATTGGGTGTGACGACCAGACGCCGGAGGACGTCGTCAACGCTCTTGGGCAGTTGGAGATTGGAGTGGTGGAAGCCCGCGGCCAGGATCACCAAAGCGTCGAACAGGACGATGGCGATGAAAGAGACATCAAAAAGAACAATAAACAGCCCACGGATAAAAACAGAGAATAGCACCTCGCCCGGATGAAACCGTAAAGCCGAGGTGACGTCCAAAAAGGCGTCAAAATGGTGGACACGGTGGAATCGCCAGAGGAATGGCACCTCGTGGTTCGCACGATGCCAAAGATAAATATAGACGTCGAGCAAAACGAGATCGGCGCCGACACGGAGGAGGGGTGGCCAAGCTTCCCGCCAGCCTGGGCCGATCGTGGTGGCCAGTAGCGATCCTGGCGTGACCACAGCAAAGGTGAGTGCGCCGGCGATCACGCCCAGCATCACATTGCGCCAGATCCGGTCCGTGCCGCCCAGGCGCTCAAACGCCGGGCGCCAGCGCTCTGCCGCCAACATGACGGCCAGCGCTGTGACGACGACAAAAGAAAGGGCCATGGACATTCTCTGACCATGACCCGCTCTTGTTCAGAAAGAAATGGGGCGAGTTATTCCTCGCCGCCTTCGTCCACTGCCTCTTCGCCGTCGTCCTCTTCGGCCTCGTCGGAGGCTTGCTCAGACTTGAGGCCCGATGGAGCAGCGATGGTGGCGATGGTGAAGTCGCGATCGGTGATGGTCACCTCGACGCCTTTCGGCAGGGTGACGGCCGAGATCTTCAGCGATGAGTCCATTTCCGCCGCGGCGAGATCGACCTCAAGCGCTTCCGGAATTTCCGTGGCCGGGGCGATCACTTCAACCTCGTGCCGCACGACGTTGAGAACGCCGCCAGCTTTGAGGCCGGGGCATGTGTCGTCGTTGAGGAAACGGACAGGCACGTTCACCGTCACTCGGGTCTTGGCGCTCACACGCATGAAGTCGACATGCATTGGCAGGTCTTTCACCGGGTCGACCTGGATATCACGGCCGATCACCGACTGCTTCTCGCCCTCAAATTCAAGATAAGAGAGAACGTCGATCAGCCTACCCGTCTGGTAGGCCTTAAGGATCTGGTTGTAGCGCAGCTTGATGTTCGCTGGCTCTTGGTCGCCGCCATAAAGGACGGCAGGGACCCAACCATCGCGGCGGACCGCGCGGCTGCCGCCGGTGCCCGAACGTTTACGCAGGTCGCAATCGAAAACTGTGGCGTTATCGGCCATGGCTCATCATCCTTTCATTCCAACCGCAGACTGGACCTCCAGCCCCCGGACGAAGAGACGCTGCCGCTGAGCAAGCGGCGGGGCGCCCCGGTTCACCTGAAGCGGCGCTGGCTAATGCAAAGGCCGTTCTATGACAAGAGCGCTGGGACGCTATTTTGCGACCGCTGTCTTAGGGCGAGCAGCACCTTTGCGCTTGGGACGCCGTGAGGGGCCCGCATTCCCTGACTTCGAACGACCGTCCTTGGGCGGGCGCTTGGCCGTGTTGCGGCTGCCTGGCCGCGGGCCCGGGCGGCGCCCGCGCTGCTGGCGGTTGCGAGTGGCCTCGGCTTTGGCCTTCGCGATCTCGTCGTCGGTTTGCTCGGCTGAGCCTTCCGCGACGGGGATTGTCAGCCTTGTGACTTTCTCGATCGCTTTGAGGAGGTGACGCTCACCGGCGCTGCAAAGGGCGATCGCGACGCCCGACGCCTCTGCGCGGGCGGTGCGGCCGATGCGGTGGACGTAGGTCTCTGGGACCTCGGGCAGGTCATACTGGACCACATGGGTGATGCCTTTGATGTCGATCCCGCGGGCGGCGATATCGGTGCCGATCAGAACGCGCAGCTCACCTTTTGCGAACCGGTTGAGCGCCCGCTGGCGCGCGTTTTGCGATTTGTTGCCGTGGATCGCGGCGGCCTCGATATCCTTGGTTGCGAGGCTTTTGACGATCTTGTCCGCCCCGTGTTTGGTCCGAGCAAAGACCAAAACCCGCTCGACATCGTCTTGCCGCAGAATCTCGGCGAGCGCCGCCGGTTTCCCTGTTTGCGAGACGAAGAGCACGGATTGTTCCACCTTATCGGCGGTTTTTGAGACCGGGGTCACCTCGACCCGCACGGGATCGACCAGCATCTCAGCGACGAAACGCTCGATCTGTTTCGGCATGGTTGCGGAGAAGAGGAGCGATTGGATCTGATCCGGCAGACATGAACGCAGATGCCGGATCGCATGGATGAAGCCCATATCCAGCATCTGGTCGGCCTCATCCAGCACCAGAAATTCCGTGTGCGAGAGATCGCACCAGTCGCGCTTCACAAGATCAACGAGGCGGCCCGGTGTTGCCACCAAGACGTCAACACCGCGGGAGAGGGCCCGCCGCTGCTGGTTCATCGAGGCGCCGCCGATGACAAGCGCTCGTGAGGCCTTGGTCCCTTTGCTATAGGCCGCGACCCGGTCGAGGATCTGAACGGCCAGTTCCCTTGTTGGTGTGAGGATCAAGGCGCGGGCGGTCTTCGGTGCAGGCCTTTGGCGGTGAGAGGCGATCTGATTGAGAAGCGGGAGCAGGAAGGCAGCGGTCTTGCCGGTGCCGGTCTGCGCGATCCCTAGGATATCCTTGCCGTCCAGCGCGGGCGGGATGGCTGCGGCCTGTATCGGCGTTGGTGTGTCATGGCCTTCTTGGGCGAGGGCGCGTTTGAGCTGCGCTGTGAGCGCGAGCTGATCAAAAGTTGTCATTTATCGTATGTATCCAGACATTCAGTGCAGGACAGTCGCAGCGCTTATGGACATAGATCTGTCCCAAGGCGACCGGTGCACCGGCATAGGGGCGGCGTGGCGGGGCGTCTCGAAGATCCCGCTCAGCGGGCCTCGCGGCGCTCAAGGAGTCAAATCAGCGGCCTTATACCCACTGCCAACCAGCAAGCCCACGCCGAGTGGCTCGCTTTTCCAAAGGCGCCCATGAACGAAAGAATCGGCTGTGGCAAGGCCCAGCCACCTGGCGCGTCAATCATGCTTGGCACGCCGACGAAGGGCGCGATCGAGTTCATCGCCAGGCGCAAACAGAACCGCTATAGGCCTCTGAAAACAAAGGACTGTTTTGAGCCTACCAAGTTTTTGATGCCCCCTGAACAGACGAAACCAAAATCGGCAATATGGTTACTAGCCTGCCTCCATGGCTTGTGTTTAGGTTAATGTGACGAGCGGGGGGCGTGGCCGAATCAGGTTGTGTGTGCCGGGCGTCGCTTTCTAGACAATCCAGGAGAACTCCATGAAAAGCCTTCTGAACTTTGTTGCCGTGGCGGCGGGCGCCATGGCTGTCAGCTCGGCGCATGCCCAAGATACGCGTGAGTCAATCAACCCGTGGATCGATTGCGGCATTGGCGCGATGATCTTCCCCGATGACAATATGGAAGTGGCGGCGGCCATTTCGAACGTCATTTGGGACCTGGGTACCACGGCCGTCACCTCGGCACAGTCGTCGCCTGACACATGCAATGGCACCGGGAACGTAGAGATGGCCATCTTCATCAAGCGCACCTATCCAACGCTCGAAGCTGAGCTGGCCAAAGGCTACGGCGACAATTTGAGTGCCCTTGCGGTGATGGTGGGTACGGACGATGAAGCCAGCTTCGTCGCGGCGCTTCGTGACGAGATGGCCGGTGTTCTTGCGGCCGGTGAAGCTGATAAGCCGCAGGCCCTTTACTTCGCGGCGCTTGCTGCGTCAGAGGTCTAAGCAGGCTTTGCTTATCTCAGAATGATGAAGGGCGCGGCGTTGGCCGCGCCTTTTTTGTGGTGCTGGCATGTTGGGGGACGAATTCGCGGCATGATCTCGCTTCGTTTTTTGAGCACGCTCGGTCTTGTGTTCCTGTGCTCATTATGTGCCATCACCCAAGCATCGGCTCGCATGAGCGACGACGAGATAGTCGATCTGGCGTCAACGGAGCAATGGCGCATCTTGGGACGCTGGAAGCGCAGTTTTGTCCCGGGGCGTGGGCTGCATAGCGACATCATCACGGACAGCTTTTTCTTGGCTGATAACGGTCGGTATGATCCGGAAGCGGAGCTTCGAGCAACGCTTGAGGGTCTCTTAGCGCCCCCAACCGGCGCCTCAGAGGACAGCGTGCTTTGTCGTTTCCCAGGGCGCGCGGTGTTTCTTCGGCAGCGAGGCGTCCAAGGCGTGCCCGACCCCGTCTTGGCCTGTCCTGATGTTGCCGCATTTTTTGACGAGGGCGAGACGGACAGCGTCTCGGTGCTCTTCATCTCCGGCTATCTCAGCAACCCAGGTTCTGCTTTCGGCCACCTCTTGTTGCGATTTCACGCTGAGGGAGATGATGAACCGGTTGAGGATGTGTTGGATCGCGCGATCAATTACGGTGCTGCGTCGTCCGAAGACGATCCGATTATACCCTATATCCTGAAGGGTCTCTTCGGCCGGTACCAATCGACCTACACCACACTGCAGTTCTTCCACCAGGCCGAGCGCTACCGTGAGATAGAGCTGCGAACGGTATGGCAGTACAAACTCGATCTTGATACTGATGAAACGAGGCTCTTGGTCGCTCATATTTATGAGTTGCTGCGGTCTGAGAACCGGTATTATTTCATGCGCCAGAATTGCGCGTGGCGCATTGCGGAAACCCTTGAGTTGGTCGTTGATCGCGACCTTATCCCCAACTCAAAGCCCTGGGTCACACCAATCGACATCTTTCATCAACTGACGGGCGACGCGCCAAATGGCGGACCGGCTGTGCGCAACGTTAAGCGCCTAGCGTCTCGCGAGACCCTCTTTCTTGAGGGCTATGCAGCTTTGGGTCGCGACGAACGCGGTCTCGTGGATGAGGTGATTGCAGTGCCTGCAACACCCGCGGCTGATCTCGCGGCCGCCTCGGGAATTGCTGATCCGCGCCAGGCCTACGACGTCCTTATCGATTATTATGCGTTTACTGATGATAGTGAGCAAGACAAGGCGCGAGGCCAAGAGATCACCACCGATCGTCTTCGACTGCCCCCGTCGGAGCGTCCCGCCGAGCCGCGGCGAATCCCGCCTCACACCGGGCAACGACCCTCACTGGTACAGATCTCCATGCTGTACAATGACGAGTTAGGGGAGGGTGTCGAAATCCGTCTTCGTCCGGCTTATTTCGATCTCTTGTCGTCGACCGTTGGTACGGTTCCATTCAGCGAGGTGGCGATGGGCGACATGCGCGCCATCATTCGCGACGGCAGCGTTGATCTGCGCAGCTTTGAGGTCGTGCGAGTCACCAGTTTGAGCCCGCAGTCGCCCAATTCCCCCTCGTCAGGCGGACTGTCTTGGCGCGTGCGTGTCGGTGCAGAAGACGAGAGCTTGGCGTGCGACGGATGCCTTCTTGGATACGCCGAGTACGGCATTGGACGGGCCCGGATGATTGCAAGGGGCGCTGCAGTTTACGGCTTGGTCGCGGGCCGTGTCGAGGCTGGTCGGCATGTTGACAGCATTGTTCATGTACGGCCGTCGCTTGGTGTCGTGCTCAATCGGCGGTACACAGGTCTTTCGCTTGAAGGCGGCGTCCTACAAGGGCTCGATATCGAGGAGGAGAGCCGTCTCTATGGCAAAGCTGAGCTACGGCTTGGTGCTGGTCAACGCTGGGACATGCGGTTGCAAGCCGCCTATGACGAAGCCTTCGAAAGCACACTTTCTGTTGGCTTTTTTTGGTGACGCCATCAACCGGAAAATATCGTACAAAGAAGAATCAGTCATGAACGTCGCAATCGCATACTTTACGGCGGTCAGTGCTCGCTCATGTCCGGCAATGATAGGCGGCCGCCACCTCAGAGCTTCTCCGACACTTTGATCGCGGCCCGGCAGCCTGCGGTGATCACCGACCGCAGCACTTTGTAGCCGGGCGCTTGCTCGGCGCCTTCCGCGATGGCTGTGTCGTGATGCTCGAGCTCTTCCTCGCGGAACTGGGCAAAGGTATCGCGCAGTTCATCCTCACCCTGACCTTCAAGCTCATCGACTTGGTCCTGGTAATGGCCTTCGATCACGCTTTCCACGGCGGATGTGCAGGCCATTGCGGCCTTCTCACCGAGGAGGGCCGTTCCAGCCCCTAAAGCAAAACCCGCGGCGTTCCACAGAGGCGCCAGCAAGGTCGGACGCACGCCGCGTTCGGTCAGCATGCGGTCGAAGGTTTCGAGGTGCTTCTCCTCGCCTTGCTCCATCTCATGGAGAAGCGCGGTCAGTCGTGCCTTGTGCGGCAGCTTTTGGAACACGGCTCGCTGACCGCGATAGATCTGCACGGCGCCATACTCGCCAGCATGGTCGACACGCAGCATCTCTGCGGTGCGTTGGGGGCGATGGCTGGGCGGCGTTGGTGTCTTGGTCATATCAGTGGACGAAGTGGACAGACCCTATCTTGTCGTTCCTGATCGTTTTCGCAACGCCGGTGCAAGCGATCAGCGCGATCACGGCCAGGCCTGCCGAGATAAGGCTGTTGTAGCCGGCCATCGAAATCCCCGCCATGCGCCATGCGGCGTCCGAACAGGAGGGGCTGTCGGCAGGGCCGCTCAGCGACGCCAAAAGATCCGCGCTGCTCGCCAAGTCCGCGGTCCCTGCCGAGCTGCAGGTGGCTGGGCCCGGCCAGAAGCCCCACTCAACACCGGCATGGTAACCGGCGAGCCCTGTGCTGAAGATATAAAGAAGCGTGAGCGCGCCAAGAGCAGAGGCCATGGTGCGCTGTCCGGTTCCGATGCGGGCCAAGATTAAGGTGAGACCGCCCGCTGCTGCGGCTGCCCAATGGGCCTCGCGCTGGTCCAGGCAGAGCGGGCAGGGGGGAAGGCCGCCGACGCGCTCAAAAAGATGCGCGCCTGCCAGGAGCAGCAAACTGACACCCACGCAAAGCCCGATCGTCTGAAGGGGACGCTCCAAAACTCTAAAGTCCATGCTCATCCGGCAGAGTATGGCTGATTTGGAAGCGCGAGGGGACCGGCATTGCCGTCGCAGCGGCAGGTCGTCGCTTAACTATCCGATCCGCGAACCATATCGATGAGAAACGAGGCGACCGACTCGCCAAGGATGATGAGCGCGGCGACCCAAATGAGCCCGAGCGTCAGTCCCGCAATGATCAAAAGGCCGTCCCGTTCCAACAGGCCCACCGACGCAATTGCTACGCCTATGCCCGGCACCGTGTTGGTCGACGGCAGAGGAACAAGGATCGACGCCGTTGGGATCAGCATGATCGCACCGACAACGCGCGCGCCCATGCCTTGGGACAGGAACTCGAGGCGAGGGCTTGCGAGCTTCTCGAGAAAACCGAGATAGCGCCGCGTGCGCAAGACCACGTCCTGGAGGCCGCCAACGGGGACTTCACGCGTCGCCAGCGATTGGGGCAACCAAGGCTCATGGCGTCCAGCTGCTAGCTGCGCGGCGAGCGCCAGCATGGGCAGGGCGACCACTTGCGGAATGCCGTAGAGGAACGGGATGCAGCAAGGCAGGGCGAGGATCAGGATGCCCAGGCCGAACGCGCGCTCTTCCAGAGCGTGGATCAAACCAGCGAGACTGATCGTGTTGCCTCCCTCCTCACTTTCGCCGCCGCCGAGGCTCACGCGCTCCAACACATTCGAGAGCAACACAGTGACGCGGGGAATTTCGGCGCGTTCGGTAGACGTCATGACAAGTCCTGCTGGCGACCGTATGCCGTTACCGGTCTGCGTCGCTGAAACCAAGCCCGCAAAGCGAATGGCGTTCATGTGCAATGCAGCACGCGGGGCGGGTTATTCCATCGGTGGACAATCATAGGGGGCTTCGCCTATGGGCGGCGGTCTCGGCGGGTGTGGCGGAATTGGTAGACGCGCCGGATTCAAAATCCGGTTCTGGAGACAGAGTGTCGGTTCGAGCCCGACCACCCGTACCATTCGCAGCTGGTCGGCGGCAGCCGATCAAAACCTCCGGGGGAGGTTTTGAAAGCGGAGAATGCCCCGGCAGGGGCTGAGCAGTCTTTCAGCCTTTGGAATGGCCCAGCTGCGGTGTTTTTGCCTCACGGTGCGTGGCGCCTCCGGCGGGGCGGGCTTTCACCCGGCGCCAAGTCGGGCGCTTGGCATCGGGCTGCGTCGTCGCCACATTGACCAACTAGAGCAGGAGGACCGGATGACCGATCAGCCCACCAGTTTGGATGAAGACGCGATCCGGCGGCTCATTGAGGCGACGGTGTCGGCAGCTGGTGAGACCGATCCCAGCGAGCTGCCCCACCAGGTCCGCCGCAAGCTCGCTGGCCAAGCCACCGGTGCGGTCGATCTTGAAGCGACCATCGCCGATGTCTTGCGCGGAATTAAGAAGAACGCGCCAGGCTCGTCTTAACTTTCAGGCGCCATGGTCCTTGAGCGTTTGCTGAAGACGCATCAAAGACGGGCCATCATGCGCAGCTGGTTGTTTTTCATCACCTGGGCTTTTGCCATCGGGCCAGCCCACGCCGTCCAGGCCGGAGCCTTTGGTGCCGCGGCACCCTCCGATGTGGTGGATATTCGCGAGCTTTGGGTTGGTCCGGATGCCATGCCAGCCGACAGCCTCTTCGAGGCGCATCTGGCCTACCGCGAAGCGCTGGCGTTCACTGTGGAGCCCGCTCTTCCGGGCGAGGCATTGCCGGATCTCTTGCGCCGTGTGCGGTTGACGCCGGAAGACGCGGACCAAGCCGCGGCTGTGTTCTTTGAGGAAGCAGGCATTCAGGCGCTACCGGACGAGACCTCGGTGCGGCTCAAATTCTATGCGCCCAACGCGACGGTCGAGCAGCTCGCCTCAGGGGGGTATTTCCAGGGTCTTCAGGAGATGGAAATTCTCGTGCCGCCGAACCGCGTGGTGGCTATCCGCCGGGGCGCTTCCGGCTTTGAGGCCACGACACGGCTGGTGGATATCGAACGACGCTTCGTTGCAGCGGCTGGCGAGATCAATGTCAGCCTTTTCGCCTCGGCGATCGGTGCAGGCGTGCCCCGGGATCTGATGATCCGTTTTGCTGACATCTTTGCCTTCGATGTCGATTTCTCGCGCGACATCCACCGCGGCGATCGGTTCGAACTCGTCTATGAAATGCGCTTTGACCAGGAGGGCCGGGAGGTCGCGCCGGGCGACATCCTCTTCGCTGCGATGTCCTGGCAAGGTGGCTCGAAACAGCGGCGCTATTACCTCTTCGCGCCAGAGGACGAAGACGGCCGTTACTTTGACACCGACGGTCGCAACCCGCGCACCCAGCTGATGAAGACGCCCATCAACGGTGCACGCATCAGTTCAGGTTTTGGGCGGCGAACCCACCCCATCCTCGGCTATCGAAAGGACCACCGCGGCGTCGACTTTGCTGCGCCGAGGGGCACCCCGATCATGGCAACGGGAGACGGCGAGGTCGCGCTCTCAGGTCCGCGCGGCAGCTTCGGCAACTACATCCGCCTGCGCCATACCGGCGGCTACGAGACGGCCTATGCGCATCTTGACCGGATCGCCCCGTCGGTGACGCCGGGCAGCCAGGTCAAGCAAGGCCAGGTGATCGGCTATGTCGGCTCGACGGGTCGCTCCACCGGCCCGCATCTTCACTACGAGGTGCTGTTCGAAGGCCAGCAACAAAATCCCCAAACGGTCAAAGTGGCGGTGGGTGAGACCTTGATCGGTCCACAAAAATCACGCTTCATCGTGAGCCGCGATAAGGCCGATCGTTTGCGCGTGGTGCCCTTCGCCGTGACGGAGAGTGTCGTTCCCTAAACCGGCGACGCATGCATATCCTCCGTAATCAATGCAAAAATGAAGAGGTGACGCTGCCCGTGTCCGATACCCACGATGTCCAATTCGCATCCTTGCTCGCCTCGCGGCTCTGCCATGATCTGGTGAACCCCGCCGGGGCGCTTAGTACGGCGCTCGATGTTCTTGCCAATGAGAGCGATCCGGACATGCTGAGCCATGCCCAATCGCTGATGAATGAGAGTTCGGCGCGGCTCCTGGCGGTGATCGAGTTCTCGCGCTTGGCCTATGGCGCGTCCGGGGGCGACGGTCATCTCGATACCGAGTCACTTCGCGTTGTCAGCGAGAAGCTGTTTGGCTTCCTCAAGCCTGAGCTTCAGTGGAATCTGCCGCCGAGCACACTTCTCAAGGCAGATGCCAGGGTTCTCCTCAACCTCCTGTTGAGTTGCGAGCGGGTGGCGCCGCGGGCAGGTTCTGTGGTGACAGTTGATCCGGCTGGCGCATTGTTTGTCATCACGGCGACGGGAAAACGGGCGGGCGTGCCCGACGACATGGCCGCCGTCTTCGAGGGATCAAGCCGCACGCAAGAGCCTAAGCTGATGCCAGCCCAACTTGCGCAGCGTTTGGCTGAGTCCACCGGCAAGCGGATTGTCGTGGAATCAGGAGAGGAAATCGCCCGTCTCCTCCTGGCATGAAACGCTCGGATAATCCTTAAAACATGAATTATCGTCTTAACCCTAGGTAGAGCGTCCTCTTCTTACGACCAGTCCTGGCAGAGCAGCAGAGCGTTGGAGTGAGGATTTGGGACGATGCATCGTGGTCGAAGAGGGCGGGCTTGTGAGGGACGTGGTCTGCGCGCTCCTCAATGAGCTTAATTTCGAAACGGTGGGGGCGGAAGAGGTCGAGATAGCGCTTGGGTTGATCCATGCCGAAGCGACCGATCTTGTGGTGCTGGACTGGGACTTGCCCAATCTCGGTGCGCTCGATGTGCTGACAGGCATCGCTTCCATGGCGGACGGGGAGCGGCCTTACGTCCTCATCGTGGCGTCGGAATGCGATCCCAAGCAGCTCGCATTGGCCCGCGAGGCGGGGGTCACGGACTATATTCTAAAGCCGATCGACAATGACATATTCCGCCGGATGGTGAGCGCCATCAGCCCCGTGGGTGCAGAGCGCGTGGCGTAACCCTCAGGCCGACGACAGCGCCGTGATGCCTCGCTGAAGCAAGCGAAGCGCCGTACGGGTCGCGAGGGCGCGGACAAGCTCGCGCGAGGTGTCGGGAAACAGTCTGCGTTCAGCCCGAACGCCAAAGGGACCACCAAGGGCGAACCAGACAAGGCCGACCGGCTTTTCATCGGTGCCGCCTCCTGGTCCCGCAACGCCAGTGATCGCGACCGAGAGGTCCGCGCCGGAGCGGGCGAGGGCGCCTGCGGCCATCGCTTCAGCCACGTGCCGACTGACCGCGCCGTGTGCCGCGATAAGTGCCGGCGGCACGCCTAGGAGGTCCGCCTTCGCTTCATTTGCATACGTCACAAAGCCGTAGGTGAAGGCGGCCGACGAGCCCGGAACGCTTGTGAGCGCCGCCGAGACGAGCCCGCCCGTGCATGATTCCGCAGTGACCGCGGTCAAGCCTTCCGACCCTGCGCGGGTGATGACGTCTTCCGCGAGTCGCTGGCTGACAGGATCGGTCATGATGCAGCCGGGAGGCTGACCGTCGCAACGGCTTGGGCGGCGATCCCTTCACCGCGACCGGTAAATCCGAGCTGCTCCGTGGTCGTGGCTTTCACTGCGACGCGGCCGATATCGATGCCCATCAGTTCGGCCAAGACAGAACGCATGGTCTCGCGGTGCGGCCCCACTTTCGGTGCTTCACAGATGATCGTCACGTCGCAGTGCAGGATCATGCCGCCGCGCTCGCGCACCCGGGCCGCTGCATGGCGGAGAAACACCTCCGATGCCGCCCCTTTCCATTGCGGGTCGCTTGGCGGAAAGTGGGACCCGATATCGCCTTCCGCGATGGCTCCATAGATTGCATCGGTGAGCGTGTGCATCGCGACATCGGCGTCGGAATGCCCCTTCAGCTTAGCGGTATGCGGAATGTTGACGCCGCACAGGGTGACGTGATCGCCCGGCTCAAAAGCGTGGACGTCAAATCCTGAACCGACGCGGGTTTCGCGCGGGGTGTCGAGCATGCGTTCTGCCAAGGCGAAATCCTCCGGCCTCGTGATCTTTATGTTGGTGCCGAGATCCTCGACCAGGGCAACGGGCAGGCCTGCCGCCTCCAAAAGGGAGGCGTCGTCGGTCATGTCCTGGCGATCGGAATATTGGCGGTGCACGGAAAGAATGGTGGAGAACCGGAAACCTTGCGGTGTCTGTGCGCGCCAGAGGCCTTCGCGCGGCACGGTTTCCTCGATGCTTGGCTCGCCCTTGTCGCGCTTCAGCGTGTCGCTGACGGGCAGGGCAGCGATCGCCCCCTCCGATGTCTCAAGGCTCGCAATCACCTTGTCGATGGTCTGGGCGGTGACAAAGGGGCGGGCGCCATCGTGGATCAGCACGGTGGCTGGTGCGTCACCTGCCAGGGCCTCAAGACCTTTGAGAACTGAGCCTTGCCGTTCCGCATCGCCGACCACGGGAGGCAGCACCTTTTCGAATCCGGCCGATGCCTCGGCGAAGCGATCCTCCTGGCCATCGGCGATCACCACCTGAATGCGATCAATAAGAGGGTGCTCTTCAAACGCCCGAAGGGTTCGGCGGAGAACGGGCTCGCCCGCGAGGAGCTGATATTGCTTCGGAACAGTTCCGCCGGCTCGGACACCTTTGCCGGCGGCGACGATAATCGCAGCATGTGACATGAGAGCCCTTTGGCAAGCTGCACCGGCGCCTGCAATTGCTTCTTGGTGAGAGGCGTTCTCAGATTGTGCATTGCGGCGGAGGCGCGACGACTCGCCAAAAAAGTAAATTATCGCTAAAGTCTCACCGGGAACAACGAAAACGATATCATGAGTTTGATTGGCAGCATCGTCAGGGGCCTCATTTGGGCTGTGTTGATCACGGCCGTGGCGGCGCTGGTGGGCGCCGTCGCAGCGGTCTTTGGTTGCGAAGGTGGCGGCTGCCAAACCTTTGTTCCCTTTGCTGAATTGATGATGGAGCCAGCGCCTGGGCTGAACGGATCGGTGCCCACTGTCGTCGTTCTCGGCGGGATTTTATTCTTCGGGCTCTTTATCGTGCTGACGCCCCGGGACCCGGTGTCGATCCTCGCCTTTATCTTTGCTTTGCTGATTGGTGTTCTCGGGTTTTTGCTCGGTCTGCCGCGCTCGGCCTTGGTGGAGCCAGAGGTCGAGACGATC
>JBCDLG010000053.1:0-21790 GCA_038745625.1 Pseudomonadota bacterium
GACATCGGCTTCACCACCATCTCAAACATCGCGATGCCGCGGACGTTGTCCTCGTGGTTCGCCGCGTAGTCGGTCCCGATGCCGCCGCCCCAATCATGCAGTACCAGGATGATATCGTCGAGACCCATAGCCTCGACGAAGCCGGTGAAGTACTCGGTATGATCCCTAAAGCGATAGGCAATATCAGGCTTGTCGCTTTTGCCCATGCCAATGAGGTCCACGGCGATGATCCGGCCACGCTCCTCGAGATGCGGAATGATGTTCCGCCAGAGATACGAGCTGGTTGGGTTACCATGCACCAGGAGGATCGGCGGACCGTCGGGATCTCCTGCCTCGACATAGGCCATCTTGCTGCCCATCACGTCGATGAATTGATACTCATACGGAAAATCTGAGCTGATGCCTTCTTCGACGTCTTTTGCCTTGGGCGCGACCAGGGGCATGATGGCGAGACAGCCGGACAAGGCGAGGGTGGCGAGAACAGCACTCAGCGCACGGGCAGTTGGGGTCAGGCGGGGGAGACGAGGCATGGGACTTCCCTTTGCAAACGCCCTGGGCCAATAGCCTGTCTGAATATAATCAGATACAGGCAATATCAGACAATGGATGTCGAAAAACGAACAGATCCGCTGGACTGGGATGACGCCCGGTTCTTTCTGGCCGCGCTGCGCGCAGGCTCGCTCATCGGCGCCGCGCAGTCCCTGGGCGTTAGCCACTCGACAGTAAAACGCCGGCTGCAGGGCCTAGAACGCACGCTTGGGGTGAAGCTCTTCACCGCGACCTCAGAAGGCCTGACGCCCACTGATGCCGCCCTCACCGCGCGGGATATCGCTGAGCACCTGGAGCAAACGATAGGCCAGTTCAGTGATCGGCTGGTTGGCGCATCGCGAGAGCTCACGGGCACCTTGGTCGTGACCGCGGCAGACGGTATGACCGGCATGCTCGCTCGAGCGATTAAAACGTACACAAACCGCTTTCCCAATGTCGCGTTGACCCTGAGAAACGACAACCGGGTGCTTGATCTGCGTCGTCGGGAAGCAGATGTGGCCGTGCGCATCACCAATGAGCCTGAAGATCACCTTTTTGGGCGCAAAGTGGGCGTGTGTGACTTTCAGCCGTTTGCCAGCCAGCAATTGGTCGATCGCTGCGGCGATGCGTATTCCGAGCTGCCTTGGGTTTTGTGGGATCCGTCGGCAGGCGCAACAGGGATCGAACAGTGGTTTCACGACAACGTTGCGGATCAAACACCGGTGATCCGTGTCGCCCACACAACAGCCATGCTATCCCTTGTGGACGAGGGTGTCGGTGCCGCGGTGCTGCCGGTGCCCTGCGCCATGGCCGCAGGGCTGACACCCATCGGTGATGTCATCGACGGCTTTGGAACAGACATTTGGTGCCTCTGCCATCAAGACCTACGCCTGTCGGAGCGTGTGCGGGGGTTTTTGGAGGATGTCGCCGAGGGGTTCTCGATTTACACCGCCGGCCGCTGATCTTGATGGAGCGGGTAGCGGGAATCGAACCCGCGCGTTCAGCTTGGGAAGCTGACAGGCTACCATTACATCATACCCGCGAGGTCAACGACCATGCTAGGCAGGTCTGGCCCTGTCAACGATCGATGGGAGGAGTAGGCATGAAGCTCTATTCGACCAGCGCGGCACGCAACAAAGGCGTGATCGCCGAGGCGTTCGTCCGGCTTCTACCGTCCGCACACACTGTTCTCGAGCTAGCATCGGGGTCAGGAGAGCATGCCGAAGACATCCTGACCCAGCGGCCGGACCTTCATTGGCAGGCAAGCGACCCTGACCAAGAGGCCCGGACCAGCGCCTCTGAACGGATGGAGGAGCTGGGCCAACCGGCCGCGACGTCTTTTGATACCCGTACCGATGGATGGTGGACGCCCGTCCCCTACCCCGTCGACGTGATCGTGGCGATCAACATGATCCACATCACGAGCCGAGCGGGCGTTGAGGGTCTTTTCCGCGGCGCCGCCGCCCTGTTGCCCGCGGGTGGACACCTGTTTCTCTACGGACCAATGAAGCGGCGGGGCGTGACCGAAGACAGCAACCAGCGCTTTGACGAGAGTCTCAAGCTGCGAGACCCCAGCTGGGGCGTGCGCGATCTCGACGATGCGTTGCAGCCCCTCGGCGCGCGCTTTGCCTTGAGCCTCGCCCATGTCGAACGGGTGCCTGCCAACAATCACATCGTCCTCTTCAGGCAGGAGGGACGCGAAGAAAGCTGATCTCTGTGTCGCCAAAGCGGCGGCTGTCCTCACGCTCCATACCGCCCGGCACATCGAAGCTGTCGTCCTTGCTGTGCTCGGCAACCAGCAACGCCCCAGGGGCCAGCCAATCGCCGCTCATCAAGATCGCAAGCGACGGTGTCAGCAGGTCCTTACCATAAGGCGGATCAAGGAAGGCGAGGTCAAAGCGAGGGCCAACTCCTGCTGGCTTGGTCCCCAAACTGTCCGCAGGCCGACGGTGGATGCGCGTGTTTCCAAAAAGGCTCAGCGCCTCGACATTGTCGCGGATCGCGCCCCTGGCGCCCGCATCGGTCTCAACGAACAAGCAAAAGGACGCGCCGCGCGACATTGCTTCGAAACCAAGCGCCCCCGATCCCGCGAAAAGATCGATGACCCGGGCGCCATCAAAGCCAAAGCCGTCACGGTGCGCCAAAATGTTGAACAGCGACTCCCGCGTGCGATCGGTGGTTGGGCGGGTCCCCCGGCCCGCGGGTGCGGCGATCTTCCTGCCACTGAATTGTCCGCCTACGATCCGCATGTCATGCTCGCGCGTGCCTTGTTCCCCAAAGTCGGCCAGCTCCCATAATCGATCCTTCTTCAGCCAGCATCAAGGCTTGACCGGCAGGCGAGCTCCCTGGCGGTGCGGCCAAAAGCGGGCGCAGCTCACCTGCGAGATCAGCGCTAACCAGATACTCCACCACCGAGCGGACCTGCGCCTGATCGATGACCTCGCCGTCACGGGCGTCGACCGGAAAGGCCGACGGATAGAGTTCACACACAACCACACTCGGGGCGCCGGGCAGGTCTTGGTCAAAGCTCGTCTCAAACGGCCAGACTCGGATGATATCCTTGAGGCCAGGCGCGCAGCGCAAAGCCTCGAGATGCTTGATGCCCATCATACTCTGGCCACCGACACTCCCCGTGGTGAACATCTTCCAGACAGGTTGCGCTCTGGAAAAGTGGCCCTCCGCTAAGCGATGCTCCGCGATGGCGCCATAGATGACACTTTTCTTGGCCGGCAGCGATGTAAGGTCCGCGCGGTGGGGCGGGCGGCCCCAGAATTTCGGTTCCTCGGCGAAGACGTCTCTGTTGAGAGCATCGGCAACCGCAAACCTGTTGTTGGCGTTCTGCTCATCATCGCCAACGTGCTCGGCGAGAAACGACCAGAGCGCTTGCCATGAAGCGGCTCCCGTGATCGCGGCTGCTGCGCCAGCCGGATAGCCAAAGCTGAAATCGAAACCGGCAAGGACGCGGCGGCCCTGCGCGATCTCAGCGGCAAACCGCTCCGTCAACCACGCCATGGCCGCCATCCGTGTCGTGAAGTTCTCGATCACCAAGCCGCTCGTATCGAACCACGCTGACCAAATCGTGTTTGGCGCCCGCGGCCGGGTCGGCGATGAGGCCGCTGACCAATCCGTCATAACATAGGCATCAAAAAGCGGCACTCAGAGCCCAATCTCGGCGGAGAGTTTTTTGCCGAGCTGCTCCTTCAAAATCCGGCCCGGTACCTCCTCAACGGCGCCTTCAGCAAGGGCACCCAGCTGAAACGGTCCGTAGGCCACCCGGATCAACCGGTTCACGGTCAGGCCCAGATGCCGCATCACGTTGCGCACCTCGCGGTTTTTTCCTTCCGTGATTGAGAGCGTGATCCAGCTGTTGCCGCCCTGCTGACGGTCGAGCTTGGCGATGATCGGCCCATAGGCAACACCCTCGACCTCGACACCGTCCTGCAGCTGATCAAGCTTGTTCTGGCTGATACGGCCGTAAGCCCGGACACGGTAGCGCCGCTTCCAACCCGTGCTCGGCAGTTCGAGCAACCGCGAAAGACCGCCATCGTTGGTCAGAAGCAACAACCCCTCCGTGTTCAGATCGAGCCGCCCCACCGAAAGAACGCGCGGCAGCTCTGGCGGCAAAGCGGCAAAGACGGTCGGGCGTTCCTGGGGATCTTTATGCGTGGTTACGAGGCCCCCTGGCTTGTGATAGCGCCATAACCGCGTCGCCTCCCGACTGCCGATACGCTCACCATCAAAGCGGATGTCTTCGGTGCCTTGGACGAAGGTCGCCGGGGTCGTCACCACCGCTCCGTCGACGGTGATTCGGCCCTCGCCAATGAGTTTTTCGGCGTCTCGGCGCGACGCCACGCCAGCGCGCGCAAGCACTTTGGCAATGCGCTCGCCCCTATCGCCTTCTAATGCCACAGAAAAAATCCCAACATTACATTAAGTTGCAAAATGCCCATGGGTGCTGTCATCGGTCTGATATAGAAGCATGGGACATGTAAGTTCCATCAGGCTTTCGGACGGAGTTGTCGATGAAGAAGTCCATGATTGGGGCAATTGCCCTTCTTGTTCCTGTGGCCATGGCTGGCTGCACCACCACCAACCCTTACACCGGCGAACAGCAGGCCTCTCGGACCGCACGCGGGACTGTTGGCGGCGCCGCGGCAGGCGCTGCGCTCGGCACCATCATCGGCGCGATCTCTGGCGACGTTGATGTCGGCACGGGTGCCGCTGTCGGCGCGATCGCAGGCGCTGGTGTCGGCGGGGTTCGCGGCGCTTACCAGGACCGCCAGGAAGCTGAGCTTCGCCAGGAGCTCGCCTCCACGGGTGTCCGTGTGCAGCGCAATGGCGACAACATCACCCTAATCATGCCGGGCAATATTCTGTTCGCCTCAGACCAGGCGACGATCGACAGCGGCTTCTACGCGACGCTCAACTCGGTCGCCAAAGTGATTGCCCGATATGACCAGACCACTGTCTGGGTGCAGGGCCACACGGACAGCACCGGCTCTGACGCCTACAACAATCAGCTGTCGGTGCAGCGTGCCGTGTCCGTTGGCAACTACCTCGCTGGCCAAGGCGTCGCGCCCCAGCGGATTGACGCCCGCGGCTATGGCGAAACCCGGCCGATTTCGAGCAACGAAACGGCATCGGGTCGCCAGCAAAACCGCCGCGTGGAGATCGAACTGGTCCCAACGAACGTCTAAGCGGCAAACAGACAAACAGTCAGAGCCCCGAGCGTCGAGCTCGGGGCTTTTTTGTGGCTAGTCGAGGACAGCCTTGGCCGCTTCACCGAAGCCGGTCCTGCCAAGGACAGCACGCTGGGTTCGTGCCGAGGCAAAATTGATGAATTGCTGCGGCTTCGCATCACGATGGACAGCGCGGCGCAAAGGCTTCGATCCTGCTGGCATGGCAATGATCTCAGCAATGTTCCGCGGAATATCCATGGGGTCCGTATCCCCGCCCCCGCCGCTGCGTGACCGCACGGCTTCGAGCATGGCGCTGTAGGCCTCAAGAAGATCAGCGGGCGTCCGTTCCAAGAGGTCCTCGGTCAGCGCCGACGCATTCTCCCAAATATCGGTGGGATAGCCGCCCGGCTCAATGATCGTGACTTCGATCCCTTGCGGAGCAACCTCATAGGCCATCTGTTCGCTCATCGCTTCGAGCGCGAATTTGGTGGGCGAGTACTGCGCAAGGGTCGGGATAATGACACGCCCCAGCTGCGAAGAGATCTGTATGATGTGACCACCGCCCTGCTGACGCATCGCCGGCAGGACCGCCTGCGCCATACGGTGGGCACCGAAGACATTGGTGTTGAAGATATTCTGGGTGGCTTCCATGTCCTGCATCTCAACAGGCCCGCCATAGGAAATCCCAGCATTGTTGATCAGCACATCGAGCGTGCCGCCCGTCGCTGCTAACGTCGTCGCCACACCGCTTGTGACCTGCTCGTCTGACTGCACATCGATTTCGACAACGGTGATATCGAGATTGTCGCTCGCGGCAAGATCCTGCAGCTCTGTTGCTTCGTCGCGCGGGACATTCCGCATGCTGGCAAAGACTTTGGCGCCGAGGCGGGCGTAATGCTCTGCCCCCAGACGGCCGAAGCCCGAGGATGAGCCAGTGATGAGGATCGAAACGCCGGAGAGGTCGATCGCATCGCCGTCCTTTGCCGCAGCGCTAGCGGTTGCAGCGCTGGCCGCGCCAGCCGTCGCTGCGGCACCCGCCAAGAGTGTCCGTCTGTTGATTGTCGTCATGCGCTTCTCCCAATGAGCCTTTTGAGGACGCTAGGACGAGATGACAGGATGGGCCACCCCGCGGGCGCGCGCGGGCTCTTCAGCGCAAAAAAAAGCCCGGGCACAAAGGCCCGGGCTGGTTCTTGCTCAAGCCGCTAAGGGCTTAGAATGCCTCAGCATCCAGCGCCATCATGCTCTCAGCGCCGGTTTTCAGCTTGGCCAAGTGCACCGAGCTTTCCGGCAGCACACGCTCAAAGAAGTAGCGGGCGGTGATCAGCTTGTTCTTGTAGAACGGATCATTGTCGCCTTCGCGCTCCAGCGCCTCCTTGGTCATCATCAGCCACATATAGCCAATGGCCACGAGGCCGAACATGTGGAGATAGTCGTGCGAGCCAGCTGCTGCGTTGTCGAAGTTCGCCATCGCGTTTTGCGCGAGCCACTGGGTGGCTTCTTCGAGCTCCTTCTTGGTGCCCGCAAGCTGGTCGATATAGCCGTCGAGAACGTCTGACTGACCTTTGTTGTCAGCGCCCCACTGGTCGATTTCCGCAAAGAATGTCTGCCAGTAGCGACCGCCTTCAGCCATCAGCTTGCGGCCAACAAGGTCCAAGGCCTGGATACCGTTGGTGCCTTCATAGATCAGCGCAATGCGCACATCACGGACGAATTGGGACATGCCCCACTCTTCGGTGAAGCCCGAGCCGCCGAAGACCTGGAGGCTATCATTGGCACCCTTCGAGCCTTTGTCGGTGAGGTAGGCTTTGATGACCGGCGTGAGGAGCGCCATGAAGTCCGACGACTTTTGCTTGGTCGCATCATCCGGCGATTTGTGCGCCATATCCTCTTGCAGACCCGCCCAGAACGTCAGGGCACGGGCACCTTCGACAAAGGCGCGCGTATCCATCAGCATACGGCGGACATCAGGGTGCACGATGATGGGGTCAGCAGGCTTCTCAGGCGCCTTCGTACCCGTGACCGAACGCGATTGCAGGCGATCGCGCGCGAAAGCAGCTGCGTTTTGCATAGCAACTTCTGCGGCCGCATAGCCCTGCAGACCAACGCCGAGGCGCGCTTCGTTCATCATCACGAACATCGCGCGCATGCCCTTGTTTTCCTCACCGCAGAGGAAACCGGTCGCCTCGTCATAATTCATGACGCAGGTCGCGTTGCCGTGGATACCCATCTTCTCTTCAAGGCCACCGCAGGAGACATTGTTCCGCTCACCGAGCGAACCATCGTCATTGACCATGAACTTCGGCACGATGAAGAGCGAGATGCCCTTGATGCCTTCAGGCGCACCTTCGATGCGGGCCAGCACGAGGTGGATGATGTTATCCGACATGTCGTGCTCACCGGCCGAGATCCAAATCTTCTGGCCGCTGATTTTGTAGGTGCCGTCGGCTTGCGGAACGGCTTTCGAGCGAATGAGGCCGAGATCCGTGCCGCATTGCGGCTCGGTGAGGTTCATCGTGCCGGTCCACTCACCGGAGGTCATTTTCGGCAGGTACTGCTGCTTTTGCTCTTCCGAAGCAGCGGCATGGATCGCCCGCCATGCACCACCTGAGAGGCCCGGATACATGCCGAAGGATTGGTTCGCTGCCGATGTCATCTCCGAGATCGCCAGCGCGAGCACGATGGGCAGACCCTGGCCGCCATACTCAGGATCCATGGCCAGCGCGCCAAAGCCCGCCTCGCAGAATTGCTTGTAGGCTTCTTTGAAGCCGGTCGGCGTCGTCACCGAGCCGTCATCGTTGCGCTGAGCGCCTTCAATATCGCCGACGCGGTTGAGCGGGGCGACAACATCGCGGTGGAATTTGCCGGATTCTTCGAGAATCGCGTCGATCGTATCGGGATCAGCATCAGCAAACCCCGGAAGATTCGAATAGTTTTGCAGCTTGAGAACCTCATGCAGGACGAACTGCATGTCGCGGATAGGTGCCTCATAGATTGGCATGCACAGTCTCCATTGTTGGGCGCGGGGCTCTGACCCCGCCTAACTTTCACAGTTGGCGCGTACGTACCCGCCAAATCTTGCCAAGGCAAAGATGCGATCGGTCGCGGCAAAAAGGCGAGCAACTATCAGGTTGTTGCAACCCATGGATGCAATCGGTGGTCGATCCTTAGAACTTTCTTAAGCCTGCGCCTTCACCCCTGATTGAAATCAGCATAACGCCAAAGGCCTTAGAAGATTCGGGGGATTTGCTGGTCTCGCCCCCCAATGTTCGGCCGACGAAAAGGAATAGCTGCGTGAAGTCCAATGTCCCCTGGAGCGTGAAAGGGATCGACCCTGACGCCCGCTCGGTGGCCAAAGAGCTTGCGCGCAGGAACGGCATGACACTCGGCGAGTGGATGACGCAGATGATCAAGGAACAGGGCCTCGGCGAGGTCTCGGGCGGTGGTCAGGAGACGATGGTCTCGGGCGTCACCACTGAACAGCTGCGGGGCGTTGTCGATACCCTCAATCGGCTGAACGATCGCCTCAAAACCGCCGAAAAGCACCTGCAATCAAACGATATGCAGTCTCGCGAAGCCATGGGCGGCCTGAACAAGGGTCTTGAGACCGTGTTCGAGCGCGTCAAACGGCTCGAACGCGAGACCGACACCGCCGCGGGCGGGCTCGACATCGCCGAACGCCTCGATCGGCTCGAAGGCGCGACCGAGAAAAACTCCTGGGTGCGCAGCCTGGTTGCCTTGGAGAAAGCGCTCAGCACGCTTGTTGAGCAAGTCGAGAGCTCTCGCGAAGACACCGAGCGGCGACTTGAGCGCAATGAAGATATCATCGGTGAACTGAAGGCACGCTTTGATGAGGAGGACGCCCTCCTCCGCGGCGAGCTTGGCCAGCTTCTCGAAGCTGTTGATACGACGACGGAACGTGTCTCAACCACCGAAGGCCTGGTGAGTGAAGCGCTGAACGCCGCCAGAGAGGCGATGGACTCACATGATGAGACGTTCATTGAGCGTACAAGCCAACGGCTGCAGCTGCTTGGCAGCGAGATCAAACGCACCAGCGACAATATCCGCACCCTCGAGCACAATGTTGCGCGACTTTCGGAGAAAATTGAGGCGGGCGAAGAACGCTCCGCTGAAGGGATCAGCCGGGTCGCGCAGTCTGTCGAGGCCCTGCGAAGAGAGGTCCAGGAAACAAGCCTCAATGCAGGCGGGCAAGGATCCACCGGTGAGGTGCGTGACGCAGTCGCCGAGGCTGATCGCCGGATCACGGCGCTGCAGGGCGCCTTTGCCAGCGTGGTGGACAGGCTTGAAAGCCGCGACCATGATGAGCCGCGTGGTGGGCCAGACATTGTCCAAGAATTAGCTGAGGCTTCTTTGGTCGAAGACTTTAAGTCGGGGGCAGATGACGATGACGAATTCGATCGGGTCTTTGAAGACCCGCTCGACTTCCGTGTGCAGAAGGCGTCCGTGGCCCCCCCTCCGATGGAAACACCGGACCCGCAGGCGCCGCACCCCGCGACTTTCGGTGCCCTGGATGCCACCGACTCCGATGCTGCGTTTGGGGCGGAAGGCGCAGGGTTTTACCGGCAACCGCCGCCAGAGCTCGCCGCGCAGGACACGGGTCCCCGTTTTTCGGCCGAATGGCGGCCTGAGTCCGATTTCGATGGCAGTTTGCGCGATGGGGCGATGGCGTTTGGCGAGGCTGATCCGTTTGCTGATGACCCAACACTAGCCGAGAAGCTTCGTTCTCTTTTTGGCAAGCCATTCGTTGAGCGCGGCGAGAACAACCCGCAATTGGGCTGGGTGCTGATGACCGTCGCCCTTGTCGCCATTATCTTCATGGCCGTGCGGCTGATCTCCGACGACAGCGCGTCAGGCGCGGTGCAGGAAACACCAGCGAGCGTACCGGTAGCCACGATCTCGGAGCGGCTCGCGACAGTCTCGAGCGAGCCGCCCGCCGCCCTCTACGCGTCAGCAAAAAGCCAGCTCGCCGACGCCGTAACAGCAGACGACATCCAAGATGGCGTCAACGCGATGATGCGCGCCGCGCGCGCAGGATCGTCCGCCGCTCAGCATGACCTCGGCGAGATGTACCTCGCCGGCAATTTCGTCACCGCGGACCCGGAAAAGTCCAAACAATGGTTCGAAGAAGCGGCCAAAATGGGCAATGCCCGGGCCATCCACCGCCTCGCCTTCTTCGCCATTGATGAGCGCTTTGGTCCTGTCGATGTGGACGCTGCCATCCGCGGTTTTGAGCGCGCAGCGTCGGCTGGCCTGACTGATGCGATGTTTAATCTCGGCATGATCCTCTCCCCGTCGATGGACTACATCCCGGAGAACCGGCGCGACGCCGCGCAGGCCTATTACTGGTTCCGCCTGGCCGAAGAGCAAGGCGACGCCAATGCAGGCGAAGAGGCCGCAGCACTCGCCCTCGATCTCGACCCAATGTCACGGCGCGAGCTCGATCGTTTGGTCACGGCCTGGCAGCCCACGCCGATCAGAACCTGATGAGGGTGGGCGTCTGCCCTTTCCTCCAGCGCCCAATCAGGGCAAACGTCTGCCATCGGGTAAAAAGTGGGTCGCTATGACGATGATCGGGGTCATCGGAGCATCGAGCTACGAGGGCCGGCAGATGCTGCTGTCCCTCACCGATCGCGGTTTGCCGCATCTCGGCTTTGACACTGACCGCGCTGCCGTCATCCCCTCCGACCAACCCTTCCTCAAGCGGATTGATCTGACCTCAGCCGCCGCGGTGCGCGAAGCGTTTGAAGCCCACAATGTCACGGATGTTGTGCATTTTCCTGATCGCGGCACCGTCGCGCGGTCGTTGAAGGACCCGCTTGATGCTTTTGAAAGCACGCTGGTCCCGCTGATGGGTGTCCTCCGCGGCGCTGTCGAAGCCGGTGTGAAGCGCTTTGTCTTATCCTCAACCGCGTCGGTCTACGGGACGCCATCGAGCATTCCGGTGCCCGAAAGCGAGCCGCTGACCCCGATCTCACCCTTGGGCGCAGCCGCGGTGGCAGGGGAAAGGATCGCGAGTGACGTCTGCGAAGGCCACGGCATGACGCTGGTCGTGCTTCGCTATTTCAACGCCGCCGGTGCCGATCCGACTGGACGGTCTGGCGATGCAAGCGCGCCGAAGCACCTGATCACCGCCGCCGTGCGGGTCGCGACGGGGCGCAAAGACGGCCCGCTTAAGATCTACGGCAATGATTACGACACACCCGACGGCACAGCGATCCGTGACTATGTCCATGTCGCCGACGTGGCAGCCGCGCATGCTGATGCCGTCGACTATCTGCGTAGCAGCGGACCATCGGTGACGCTCAATTGCGGCTATGGCGAGGGCGTCTCGGTCCAAGACGTGGTGCAGTCGGTGGAGCGTGTGACGGGCAAGCCGATGGACGTCACAGTGACGGGACGCCGCGCTGGCGACCCGCCGCAGCTGATCGCTGACACGGCCGCCATTCGCTCCGTGCTCGGTTGGCGGCCGCTTTACAATGATCTTGACTTGATCATCCGCACAGCGATCGCTTGGGAAGATCGCGGCGGCTTGGACACTCGTGAAAGCGCTTGATCTGCGACGAGCGTCGCGCGTTCTCGCCATCGCCTGTGCGGTGGCAATCGCCTTTTTGTCCCTCGCCCCGGCAGGGGAGTCGTCATCGGGTCTTTTGTCGATGCTGGAGGCCTATGCGAGGCTCATTTTAGGGCCCTGGGTTCAAGGCGACAAGGTTGGTCACTTTATGGCGTATGCGGGACTTGGCTGCCTGGCGGCGTTCGGCATCAGGAGCATGGGGCCAGTCGCCTTGGCCGTTCTCGCCGCTACGATTCTCGCCTATGGCGGGACGATGGAGCTTCTCCAAGGACTTCTTGCCAACCGGAACACCTCCCTCGGCGACCTCATGGCCAATACGCTCGGGATGCTGACCGGGTTCGGGACGGCCGAGGGGGCGCATGCACTTCTCAAACGGTACCAGATATGAGCAAACCACTGATTGTCATTCCCGCGCGCTATGGATCGCAGCGCCTCAGGGGGAAAATGCTGCTGGACGAGACCGGCAAGCCCCTGGTGCAGCACACCTGGGAAGCAGCCTGCGAGGTGAGCGGCGCTGACGTCCTGATCGCAACGGACGATGAGCGCATCGAGACGATGGCGAAGAGCATGGGCGCCAACGTTGCGATGACGGACCCCGAGCTTCCCTCCGGCTCCGCTCGCGTCGCGGCGGCGGCAAAGGGACGGGATGCGTCGGTGATCGTCAACCTGCAGGGCGATGAGCCCGAAGTGGAACCGGGCAACATCGCCCGCCTGATTGAGGGACATCTGGAGGCCGCAGAGGGCGCACGACCGGTCTTCATCTCCACCCTCGCCTGTCCATTCCCTAGTGATATTGATGCTAACAATCCGAACACTGTCAAAGTGGTGACGACATCAACCGGCGGGTCGTCCGAGGATGCGCTCTATTTCTCCCGCTCGGTGATGCCTTTCCCCAGAACCCGAGAGCATCAGCCGAAGCTGCATATTGGCCTCTACGCCTTCTCGCCCGAACCGCTCCAAGCCTTTGCTGCGCTAACGCCGTCGAGCCTTGCGGTGACGGAGAGCCTTGAGCAATTAACAGCGCTCCAGGCCGGCGAACGGGTCGCTGTGATGATGGTGGAACGCGCAGCACCCGGTATCGATACGGCTGAGGACTACAGCGCCTTCGTTGAGCGCTATCGCAAAAAGGGATAGGCGTCGCTTAGCCCGTCGAGGCGTGGACAGGCTGGCTCCGCTGGTCGTCGAGAACCGCAGCACGGGCGGTCCAGTCCGGTCTCAGCTCCGGACGTCCGACATAGAAGCCTTGAAGGTAGTCCACGCCGAGCGCCTTCAGCATCGCCGCGTCACGCTCATTGTCGACCCATTCGGCCACTGTCTTCATGCCAAAGTTCCGTGCCAAGTCGATCAATGTGCGCACGAACAGTTGGTTATCACGGCTTTGCGCAAGACCTGTGATGAAGGACCCATCGATCTTCAGAATATCAATATCCAGGGCTTTGAGATTGCGGAACGACGTGTAGCCCGCACCGAAATCATCAAGCGCGAATTTCGCACCCAGACCTTTGATCCGCGCGACGAATTCTTCCGATGCTTCAACCGCATCGACGATCCGGGTCTCCGTCAGCTCAACCGTTAGCCGGTCAGCAAGATGGGCGTTGGCACGCAGATGCCCGACATAGCCGTCCGCCCAAACCGGATCTTTCACCGTCTCCCACGAGACGTTCACGGCGAGCTCAATCTCGGGTTCGCGAGCGAGGGCCAGGGTCGCCAGCTCCAAAACCCGGCGGTCCAAGAGGTGCACCAGCCCAAGACGCTCCGCCGCGGCAATAAAATTGGGCGCAGAAAAGGGGCCGTCGCTTTCAAGATCAATGCGGATCAAGCACTCATATTTTTTGCGAGGTGCATCGACGTCGGTGACGATCGGTTGGAACGCGATCTGCACCCGGCGTTCATTGAGTGCTGTGAGGATCACATCGCTCATTTCCGCATCGCGGTGCCGTGCCGTGCTCGAATCGGTCAGTGCTGAGAACATGGACCAGCTCGAAGGGCCACTCATCCTGGCTTGGTCGAGCGCGGCCTCGGCCCTGGCAAAGGCCATATCCGCCGTGGTCACCTCATCCGTCAACGGAACAGCGCCAAGGCAAACCGAAACGGCGATCCCCCCGCTACGGGTTTCCACGACATCAGCGCGGATGAGGTTCAAAACGTCAATCGCCAGTTTGCGGATCGCTTCGGCACTTCCGACGGGCGCAAGAAGCCCAAACTTCGTGCCAGCCACGCGGCCACAGCGGATCTCATCCGCGAGCCCCTCGCGAAAGCGATTCCCCACCGTCCGGATCACCTGATCAGCGGCGTCAAAACCGAAGCTCAGATTGATCCCACCGATATTGTCGATCGCCACCAAGAAGAAAGCATGGGTCGGCTGGTTCCCCGCCGATACCAAAGCCTCCGCCACAAGCTGCTTGGTGCGTGTACGGTTGAGCGAGCCTGTCAGCTCATCATGGGCGGCCAGATAGCTTAGTTGCTCTTCACGACTCTTCTGCGCATCGATGCGGCGGATCACCCCGACCAGGCGCGCATCGTCACCGACCTTCATCCAAACGCCGCGCTCCTCGAACCAACGCAGCTCGCCATTGCCGGTATCGACCCGGTACTCCACGGTATAAGAGCGGTCTTCGTCTTTGGCTTGAGCTATCTGTGCGCTGCGCATCATCGCGTCTTCGGGCACGACCTGGTCTGCGAGCGCGTCATAGCTGGTGAGCTGATTGTCGTCGGAGAGTCCAAGAACGGCAGACACTTGCGCTGCATCAGCCCAGGCGACACAGCCCCGCTGGGGGTCGAATTCGAACATCGCCTGGCCCGCTGCCTCGAGGGCAAAGCGTACCGAGTCAGGTCCGACTCTCGAATCGAAGCTCGTCGTCATCCAGGTCTGTCCAGCGCCATTGCAAGAATTCGCACAACGCTGTCGTAAGCAGTCCGGGTGAAGAAACGCTAAAATAGAAGTAAATTGAACGTTTCAGCGGCGTGCCTATCAGCCGACGCCAAAATCTCTCCGTGCTGCCCGTATCGTGATGATGAAGCCCGCCATAAAATCGAGTGCTGTCATCAACATATAAAGGAAAAATACGGAATTACCGTAAGCAGGAAGCAGCACAAACATGAGCATGGCGATGATAAAGACGCCCGCAGAAAGTCCGTGATTCCAAATTGAATCCGATCCAGTTTCTGTCGACCGCAGGATTTCCACGAACAGGAACACCATCGAGACCATCAGGAAGAGGTCGCCCCAGGTGATGATCCATGGCTTGCCCGAGATCATCTCGATCGGGGGAAGCGCGTTGTCATACCAAGCCCCCTGAAACGGCAACAACGCAAGCAAGCTGTAGATCATCAAACTGATCGTCAAAAGCGGGAAAATAGTTAGCATTGATGACCCCTTAGACCCCTGCGTTTCTACCAGAGCCCCAGTACCAAGGGCAGCCGCGGTCGCTAATTTCACCTCGCGATTGGCCACTGGTTTCAGACCTCCTCGACCACGCTTGGAGATGTCGCACGGTCTCGTAGCCACAATACGCCGAGAACATCTCGTATGGCTACGGCTGCACGGCCGAGATTGGTGTATTTTGAACGACCTGTGAGGCGTGGCCGGTGCCCAACGGGATGGGCTTCGACGGCATAACCCTCGCGCCGCATCAACAGCGGCAGGTAGCGATGTTGGTGGTCAAAATAAGGAAGCTGCAAAAAAGCTTCTCTTTTGAATACTTTAAGGCCGCACCCAGTGTCGTCGAACGGATCGGCCAAAACCCGGCGCCTGACAAAACGAGCGACCGCGGAGCCGATCAGGCGCGATCGGGTGTCCTGGCGCCCTTGGCGGACCCCGCCAACCATAGCGAGCGCAGTCGGTGCATCATCGCGCAAGAGCTGTGCCCGAAGCGCGAGAATATCGCTTGCCGGATTCTGGCCATCACCATCAATCGTTGCGATCACGGCGCCGCGCGCGGCCATCACCCCAGTGCGGATCGCTCGGCTTTGCCCTGCATTTTCAGAATGATGCAGCACGCGCAAGGGTTCCGCCTCATCCCTCAAGGCACCCAACGCCTCCAACGTCCCGTCCGTCGACCCGTCATCGACGACGATCAGCTCATAAGCCAGCGCCCCTAAGGCAGCCACGACATCGCGGACGACAAAGCCAGCATTGCCAACCTCGTTGAACATGGGGACCACAACAGAAAGCTGAGGCCTCGCCCATTCCGGCGCGGCCGCATGAAACGCATCAAACGACGCGATTTGATTCATGACCCAGTTTCCCACCCAGCCAACACACCTTGGGTCAGCATCGCGGCGCCCTCAACCCTCAATTTTCGCGTTGCGGCAACAAGTTGAGTGACCTGCCCTGCCCATCAGCGCACGAATATGGCATGCGGGGAGAGGTTCCGGTTCTGCCGCGGCCTGTTTCTAGTCACTCGCATAGGCCCCTCACCATGATGTCTCGCGCCCGTGCTTTCGTTGCTGACGAACCTGTGCTCACGGCGCTGATCTTCACCCTTGCTGTCACCATTGCGCGCTTTGGCCACCTGGCGATTATCCAAACCGATCTTGGTGCGGATGAAGCGCAATACTGGTTCTGGTCGCAGGAGCTCGCCTGGGGCTACTATTCCAAGCCGCCGATGGTCGCCTGGCTGATCGCGGCATCAACATTCGTGTTGGGCGATACGGAGATCGGCGTGCGGGCGCTCTCGCCACTGCTGATCGCTGGCACGGGCCTTACTCTTTTCGCCGCTGGCCGTGCGCTTTTCGGAGACAAAGCGGGCCTCACGACGCTTTTGTTCTGGCATCTGATGCCAGCGGTTATTTTGGGCGGCACACTGATGTCCACCGATATCCCGCTCCTGTTCTTTTGGTCGGTGAGCCTTTGGGCCTTGATCCAGCTGATCGAAGCACGCGGCGGCGACAAGATGATGTGGGGCCTTGTCCTCGGGCTTAGCCTCGGCGCAGCGTGCTTGTCGAAATACGCAGCGATCTACTTTCTGATCGGCCTCGGGCTAGCGGCGTTGACGTCTTCCTATGTCAGACGTGGACTGACAATCAAAGTACTGGCGCTGGCGCTCGTGCCCTTCACGGCCCTTGTCGCACCGCATATGGGATGGAACGCCGCCAACGGGTTCCAAACCGTCAAGCACACCGCAGAGAATGCGAGCTGGTCGGGCTGGTCCTTGCATCTGGACGAACTCGGGGATTTCCTGGTCTCGCAGCTTGCTGTGCTTGGTCCCATTTTGTTTGCTGTACTGATTATTGGAGCCGCCCGCTACCGATTTCGCGCAGACCCCAAAGAAGCGATGCTGTTGAGCTTTGTGCTCCCGCCACTGCTGATCATCTGCGGCCAAGCGTTGCTTTCGCGCGCCCATGCCAATTGGGCGATGGCCGCGTACCCCGCAGCGCTCGTGCTTCTGCCGCTTTGGCTCCTAAGGTTGAAAGCGGCGCGCTGGGCTTTGCCTGCGACCATCATCCTTCACGGTGCCGCGTGGATTGCTTTTATCAGCCTCACGACGGACTTTCGCCGCGCTGACGCGCTGGGGCTCTCATCGGCTGTTCACCGCGAGCGGGCCTGGGGGGAGACGGCGGATCTCATTCGCCCCTACCTTGCAGGCAAGGACGGCCTGATCCTGGACGACAGGGAAATTGCCGCGCATCTCATTTGGGAGCTGCGTAAAGACAATCTTGACATCGAGTTCTACGACAACAACGGTCGGCCGCAGCACACGTTTGAGATCGCCCTGCCCTTCGCGCCGCAAGAGGGCCGATCACGCCTCTTGGTCACCAAGATCAGAGGCGATGCGATCGACACCTACACCAGCATGCAGCCGCGGGAGCCACTTGGCTCGATCTATATCGATCTTGGCACAGAGAAACACGGACTCCCTGTGCGCACGCTTGATCTTTATGCAGTGGAGCGCTGAGCCTATTCAGCGCGCTTGACGTACTCGATCGTCTCGGTGTTGACGATGATCGCGGTGTCCGTGGTGATATGCGGCGGCACCATGACCCGCAGGCCGTTCTCAAGCGTCGCTGGCTTATAGGACGAACTCGCCGTCTGACCTTTCACCGTGGGCTCGGTTTCGGTGATCATCAGGGTCACCTGTTCAGGCAGCGCGACGCCGATCGGCCGGCCCTCATGCATCTCAACCTCGACCTGCATACCGTCCTGCAGGAAAGCGACCTGATCGCCGATAAAGTCCTCGGCGATCTGGATCTGCTCATAGCTTTCAGCGTCCATGAAAGTCAGCATGTCGCCCTCGGCATAGAGGAAAGTGTGCTCTTTCTGCTCCAGCCGCACCTTCTCCACCGTTTCCGATGCGCGGAAGCGCTCGTTCAGCTTGCGGCCGTCGAGCAGGTTTTTGAGCTCGACCTGCGCATAGGCTGGCCCTTTGCCTGGCTTCACGGCCTCGACTTTCACCGCACGCCACAGGGTCTCCTGGTGCATGATCGTGTTACCAGGACGGATTTCGTTGCCGTTGATCTTCATCAGCTGCCTTCAATCAAAATGAGTCGCGCCAGCGACCCGAAACCTCAGATTGCTGGCGCGTCTGGCATTTTGTGCTCTTGGCATCAAGCGGCGGCGATCAGTCGTCCTCGCGGGCCATGCGTTTCCCATCGACACTGATGTTCTTGCCATTGGTCGTCAGGCTACCGCTCACCGGCCCCACATCGATCGAGCCTGCGCCGCTGCTGGCGAGATTGGCGTTCACCGCGCTGCCGCGATAGTCGAGCTCACCGGACCCTGAGACGCGGGCGTACAGCGACTGGACCGAACCGCCGTCGACGCTGACGTCACCGGAGCCATGCACGGTCGCTTTCAGCTCACGCGACACCATGTCCGCCGCGAGGTCGCCCGAGCCATGCACCTCGACATCAAGCGCACCGCCAACACGGCCAAGGTCAAGATCGCCCGATCCGTGCACCGAAGCCTGCGCATCGCCATCAACCCGCACAAGCTCAAGATCACCGGAGCCATGGACCGACGCGACGAGATCACCGCGGACGGTTTGGCCCTCAAGGTCACCAGATCCGTGTACGGAGAGCTGCGCCGTGCCTGCATCTTCGAAAATCAGGTCGCCAGAGCCATGCACCTTGCCCGCAAACGCCTGGCGGATGGTCCCGACACGGACATCGCCCGCACCATTGACCTCAATCGTGCCGGTTTCAAAGTCGTCCATCTCGACAAAGAGCATCGCGTTGTCTTCGATCTCAACAGCGCCGGCGTCACCCTCGACCGTCAGCTTCACAGCACCATCGACAATCCGGATCGCGGTTCCCTGTGCCGCGACAACCGTCAGTGTAGGCTGGTCGTCGAGCATCTTTTGAAAAGCGCGCTCGGTCCGCCCCGGCCCCTTCGGCGTGCCGCGGATCGCGGCGCGAAGCTCGTTTTGAAACGTCCTGGGCTCGAACGCGCCCAGAATGCTCACCGCCTGGCCTTCGCGGATGCGGAGCTCATCAGCGCTGGGGCCGGATCGAGCGAGCGTCAGGGGGCCTTCGCCCTCAAGCTTGATGATGACGGTGGCAAAGACTTCGCGGAGCTCGATGCCGTCCGAGCCCTCGAAGGTCTGCGCCGATGCCGCTGGGGCCGCAAGCGCCAGGGCCACTAGACCGATGATCTTCGAACGCATGGATCCGTCCTCCCTTATCGAGGAAAAGATAAGGCATCCAATGATCGATTACAAGTGTGGTCAAAGAAAAAGGTGGGCGTCCGCCTACCCCGCCAACTTCTCCATATCGGCTTCGGACAGCTCGAAATTGGCATAGACCTGTTGGACGTCGTCGAGATCGTCGAGGCTATCGAAGAGTTTCATCATCGTCTCGGCCTTGGCGGAGCTGATCTCGATCATGTTCTGCGGGCGCCAGGCGAGCTTGGCGGTCGCCGCCTCACCATATTTCTCTTCCAAGGCGGTGGAGACCTCGGCGAAATCATCAGCAGCCGTATAGATCGTGTGGATCTCTTCACCAGACTCGACATCCTCCGCACCCGCCTCGATCGCGGCTTCAAGGACCTCATCTTCGGTGCCCACCTCGGCTTTATATTCGATCTGACCCACCCGGTCGAAACCGAAGCTGACAGAGCCCGTCTCGCCAAGATTGCCGCCATTTTTGGAGAAGGTGCTGCGCACCTCTGAGGCCGTGCGGTTGCGGTTATCCGTCAGCGCCTCGACGATCAAGCCGACGCCTTCGGGGCCAAAGCCCTCATAGCGGATCTCTTCATAGTCATCGCCTTCGCCAGCCGAGCCTTTTTTGATGGCCCGGTCGATGTTGTCCTTGGGCATGGACTGGCCCTTGGCGTTGGCGATGGCGAGGCGCAGGCGCGGGTTAAAGGCGGGGTCGGGCGCGCCCATTTTGGCGGCGACGGTGATCTCTTTGGAGAGCTTGGAGAACATCTTGGACCGCTTGGCGTCCTGGCGCCCTTTGCGGTGTTGAATGTTGGCCCATTTGGAGTGGCCGGCCATGGTGCCTCCTACAAAAACGACATGAGCCCGAGCGTCTAAGACGCGCCGGGCTCTATGTTAAGTCCTCGAAGAGGCAAGGCGTTAGCGCCTGGCAAACCCGCGGACCAAGACCACGACCAAGATCCCTACTGCGAGGAGAACCCAAAAGCCTGCCATCTCTTGGATCGAGAGGCCCATCAACTGGTTCCAGTTCTTCTCCATATAGCCGCCCGCCGAGAACGTGCCTTGGAGCACCCCCAGAATGCCGTTCCAGACAAACATCACCCCGCCAAGAAGCGCCATTCCGCTGGTCGCAGCGCCGGGAACCTTGGTGACGCCGCTGGCTGAGAGACCTTGGCGCAACGCCACAACCACAAGCGGCAACAGCACCATCAACGGATCCGAGGTCGCCGCCGACTGCAGCGCTGCGAGCAGATCGGCAATCATTTTGTCAAATATCATAGATGTCTCCCTCACCAGTCCCAGCAGAGACGTTAACCGATCTTAAGCTTTCGGCGAACCCGAAAATGCTTTGGCGAGAAAGTCGATCAGCAAACGCACGCGTTGCGGGAGGTGGCCGGTGGGCGGCCAGATCGCGTGAAGCGCCGTCGTTGGCCATGCGACCTCGGGGAAAAGCGCGACGAGGTCTCCGCTTTTGAGCCCCTTCTCCATGATAAAGGTCGGGGCCCAATAGATGCCGTGCCCGCGCGCCGCGAGAGCCGCCAGCATATCGCCATTGTTGGCGCTGATCACGCGCTTGAAATGGATCTTTTGCTGGGTCCCATCAGCGTCCACCCAATCAAGAACATCATTCCGTGCACGGTTCACATAGGAGAGGCCTGGCAAGCCGTCCAAATCTTGCGGCCTTTCAAAGGGTCCATGGCGTTCGATAAATTCAGGCGACGCGCAGGTCGCCGATGGGATATCGCAGAGCTTTTTCGCAATCAGCGTCGAGGGCGGGAGCTCGCCGATCCTCAAGGCGAGATCAAAACCGTCCTTGACCAGATCAACGGTGGCGTCTCGCAAATCGAGATCGAGCGAGATCTCCGGATGCTCTTTCAAGAACTGATCGAGGGGACCTGTCAGGCTGCAAAGACCAAAAGACAACGGCGCGGCCAGCCGGATCTGACCTGATGCGCCGAGGGACTCATCGCGCATCTGCTCCTCAAGCGCATCGATGCTCTTGAGGAGCTCTGTGGCCTTCGCAAGATAGGCCTCGCCCGCCGACGTCAGCACCATGGCGCGGGTGGAACGGCGCACGAGCTCGATGCCGAGCCGTGCTTCGAGAGCTTTGAGCCGCCGAGACACCGCCGATGGCGCAACGCCGAGCTCATGCGCAGCCGCTGAGATCGTTCCTGTGCGCGCCAGCACCTGAAAGGTGGCCATATCCCGCGCAGCATCCATTCTACTTGCTCGTCTCGACGCGGATGATTTCATCCTCGGTCAACCGCCGCCACTGCTGTGTCCGGCAGATGATGGAGAGGCAGCCCTGCACCGCGAGCGTGTCTTCTGACGATCGGTGGATCGCAGATTTATACGATTTGCCCGCACGCGGATCATAGATGAGACCACGGCGCCAC
>JBCDLG010000054.1:0-21130 GCA_038745625.1 Pseudomonadota bacterium
CCGCTTCGAGCTTTTCAAAGCCCGCCTGGGTCATCGGGAACTTGTCCATTGATCCCCTCTTTCTATGAGGTTTCGCGCCTTTCCTCGGACGAGGCGGCGGCGTGTGGGAGGATCAGCGGTTGTAATCCTGCAAAGGCCGAAGTTCAAGACCGCCGCGGCGCAGTGCCTCGATCGCGCGGACCGCAGCCCGGGCGCCATTGACCGTTGTAATACAAGGAATTCGGCGTTGCAGCGCGGTGATTCGGATCGACCGGCTGTCGGAGATCGACTGGGACGTCTCGGTTGTGTTGAAAATCATATCGACGGTGCCGTTGATGAGCTCGTCGATGATGTGCGGCTGACCCTCGAGCACTTTGTTGACGCGTTCGACGGGCAAGCCCTGTTGCGCCAGCCATTCCTGCGTGCCGCCGGTGGCGATGATCGAATAGCCAAGGTCGACAAGCCGCCTGGCCGTCGGTGTGATGCCTTCCTTGTCCTGATCTTTGACCGAGATAAAGACGCAGCCTTTAAGCGGCACCTTCACACCCGCGGCGATCAGCGATTTCGCGCGCGCCTCGTCAAAGCCGTCATCAATGCCCATCACCTCGCCGGTCGAGCGCATCTCTGGCCCAAGCACCGTATCGACGCCGGGGAAGCGCGAGAAGGGGAAGACCACCTCTTTAACGGCTGTATGCGGAATGGTTTGTTGCGAGAGGTCGAAAGAGGAGAGCGGCTCGCCTGCCATCACCCGGGCACCGATCTTTGCCACGGGAACACCGGTGGCCTTAGCGACAAAGGGCGCGGTGCGCGAGGCGCGCGGGTTCACCTCGATAAGGAACACCTCGTCATCTTTGATCGCAAACTGAACATTCATCAAACCGCGAACACCAAGCGCGAGCGCGAGGGCCTTGGTTTGGCGTTCAAGCTCTTCGATGATCTCACGGCTCAGCGAATAGGGCGGCAAGGAACAGGCGCTGTCGCCGGAATGCACCCCGGCCTCTTCGATATGCTCCATGATTCCAGCGATATAGACGTCACTGCCGTCACAAATGGCGTCCACGTCGCATTCGATCGCATTGTCGAGATAGTGATCAAGGAGCAGCGGCGCGCTGTCGGAATAGTAGACCTTGCTGACCTCTAAGTAGCGCGCAAGGCTCGGCTCATCACGGATGATTTCCATGGCGCGGCCGCCGAGGACGAAAGAGGGGCGGGTGACCAGCGGGTAGCCAATCTCTTCGGCGGCGGCGAAGACCTGCTCCCGGGACGCAGCGGTCGTGCCAGCCGGCTGTTTGAGATCCAAACGCTGGACGAGGTCGTGGAACTGCTGGCGGTCCTCGGCCAGCTCGATCGCTTCGACCTGTGTGCCGAGGATCGGGATGCCTGCGTCAGCCAGGGGACGGGCGAGGTTGAGCGGCGTCTGCCCACCATACTGAACAATCACGCCGAGAAGCTCACCGCGCTCTTGCTCTTTTTTGATCAGAGCGATCGTGTCTTCCGCCGTGAGCGGCTCAAAATAGAGACGGTCGGAAGTATCATAATCCGTTGACACCGTTTCAGGGTTGCAGTTGACCATGATGGTCTCAATGCCCGCTTCCTCAAGAGCGAAAGCGGCGTGCACGCAGCAGTAGTCGAACTCGATGCCCTGGCCGATACGGTTCGGGCCGCCGCCGAGGATGACGACTTTCTTGCGGTCTGAAACCTCGGCCTCGTCTTCGCCGTTCATTTCATAGGTGGAGTAGAGATAGGGTGTGCCCGACCGGAACTCGCCAGCGCAACTATCGATCCGCTTAAAGATCGGTTCGACATGCAGGTCTGCGCGCAGCTCGCGCACCTCTTGCGGGGTGCCCTCTGCCAGCTGGGCCAGGCGCTCGTCGGAGAAACCCATGGATTTGAGCCGGTGGAGGCCGTCGCTGTCGGCAGGCAGGCCATCGCGCTCGATTTGCGCCTCGGCTTCGATAATGCCCTGCATCTGTTCGATGAACCATCGGTCGTAAGCTGTCACCATACGGACTTGTTCGCTGGGAAGGCCCATGCGCAAAGCTTGGGCGGCCACGCGCAGCCGCTCCGGCGTCGCGGCGCTGAGCGCTTTACGGAGTGCGGAGACGTCATCATCCCCGCCGAGGCCGGGGATGGCGATGGGGTCGAGGCCCGAAAGCCCTGTCTCCAAACCGCGCAGCGCCTTTTGCAAGCTTTCCTGGAAGGTCCGTCCGATGGCCATCACTTCGCCCACGGATTTCATCGCAGTGGAGAGGTTCGGTTTCGCACCGGGGAACTTCTCAAAGGCAAAGCGCGGGATCTTGGTAACGACATAGTCGATCGAGGGCTCGAACGAGGACGGGATGACGCCGCCCGTGATGTCGTTGCGAAGCTCATCCAGCGTGTAACCGACGGCGAGCTTGGCGGCGACCCGGGCGATGGGGAAGCCTGTGGCCTTCGACGCCAGCGCTGATGATCGCGAGACGCGCGGGTTCATCTCAATGACCACCAGGCGGCCGTCTTCGGGATTAACCGCCCACTGCACGTTGGACCCGCCGGTCTCAACGCCGATCTCACGCAAAACCGCGATCGAGGCGGTGCGCATCTTTTGATACTCTTTGTCCGTGAGCGTCATGGCTGGCGCGACGGTCATCGAGTCGCCGGTATGTACGCCCATGGCGTCGACATTCTCGATCGAGCAAACGATGATGCAGTTGTCCGCGCGGTCGCGCACGACCTCCATCTCGTACTCTTTCCAGCCAAGAAGTGACTCGTCGATCAGCACCTGGCCAACCGGCGACGCATCAAGACCTGCACGGACGATTTCAGCATACTCATCGCGGTTGTAAGCAATGCCGCCGCCGGTGCCGCCCAAGGTAAAGGCAGGCCGGATGATGGCGGGAAGGCCGATCTCGTCGATCGCCTTCATCGCATCGGCATAGCCCTGGATCCGGTCGTAATCGACGATCCTGCCATTCTCATCTTTGATCGCTGGCGAGGAAGCGATGGCCGAGCGCGGGTTCTCAAGGCCAATCCCTTCCATCGCAATACGGAATTTCTCGCGATCCTCGGCTTTGTCGATTGCGTCGGCGCGGGCGCCAATCATTTCCACGCCGTATTTCTCAAGGACGCCATTGGCATCGAGCGCGAGGGCGCAGTTGAGTGCGGTCTGCCCGCCCATGGTCGGTATCAGCGCGTCGGGCCGCTCTTTGGCGATCACTTTTTCAACGAACTCAGGCGTGATCGGCTCGATATAGGTGGCGTCAGCGAACTCTGGGTCCGTCATGATCGTCGCCGGGTTCGAGTTCACCAGGATCACCCGGTAGCCCTCTTCCTTCAGCGCTTTCACCGCCTGGACCCCGGAGTAATCGAACTCGCAGGCCTGTCCGATGATGATAGGTCCGGCGCCAATGATCAGGATGCTTTGAAGGTCGGTCCGCTTGGGCATGAGGCCAATTTCCCGCTGTCATGAGGTCAAACGGTTGGCGCATTAACGGAAGTGGTCGGGGAGCGAAAGGGCTAAAGCGGGATCGAAAGTGCCGCAGCTGCAACTTTGATCAGCCAGGTACCGGCAACGCCCGTGAAAACACCCGCGCCAACCATGAGAGCACCGAGCACATAGTAGCTCGGCACAAAGAGGCCGCGCCGATAGACGCGGTAGGTGCCAATGAGGGCGGGCAGAAGGTTGATGCTCCCAACAGCGGCGGCGAGTCCCAAAACACCGTAAGCGTTCATCAGCAGCGGAATGGTCACAGCTATCCAAGCCATGATGATGATGTTCATTTCCAAGGTGTGGCGGGTGTTGCCAAAGGCGACCTCTGTGTTCGCCGCGAGGTCTGATACGGTTAAAACGATGCCGCGCATCGCGATGACGGAGAAGATCACGCCCCCGAAGAGATAGCGGTCATCGAAGATGATCTGAAAGAAGATCTGCCCTCCGCCAATGGCGCCGCCGCTCAAATATAAGAAAACAAGGGGGGCGATCCCCATCGCCTTGCGCATTTCCTTCCGGTCCAGCCGCTCATCGCGGATGGCCTGTGCGACATCAGGGAAGAAAACGCTCCGCGTGTAGCTCGTGATCATGGTGGTCATGATCAATAGGAGCGTCATCGCCATGCCGTAGAGGCCAACGGTTTCGAGAGAAAAATTTCGTGCGACCACCAACTTATCGACCTGGCTGATCACCAAGGTGAGGATGCTGGAGAAGAAGAGATATTTCGAGAAGTTGAGGACACGGAGGAAAATGCCTCGATCGAAACGGAATTTCAGGCGCCAGTGACGGCGGAAGACGATCCAGTCGATCGCGGCGTTGGTGAAAGCGGCGAGGGTGATCCCCAGGACAATCGCCCAAGGATTGCGCAGCCAGATGGCGAAAGCGATCGTGCCAAGGCTCGAGAAAAAGGCGCGCAGCACCAAGATGCGCTCATTCACGCGCTGGACACCGGCGCGCGCGGCAAGCGGCTCGCCAAGACTTCGCAGACCATTCACAAGCGGAATGATGGCGGCGACGCGGATGTAGCCTACGGTATCGGGGTTTGCGAAGGCTTGGGCTAAGCCCGGTGCCCAGATCCACATCATGGCTGAAAGAAAACACCCGCGCAGCATCTGGATCGTCCAGATCACGTCGCCTGTCGTCTCATTCATCTCCTCTTTGTCGCGAATGACGAAGGGCTTGATGCCGAAATCCGACATGAGTTCGAGTGAGGTCACGATCGAGTTGATAACGACCGCGATGGCGAACGCTTCTGGTGCCAGAAGGCGGGTGAGAATTGAGGTGCTGACAAACCGGATCATCGCCGTCAGCGCGGTCCCGCCGCCAAGCGTGGCAGCGTTGCTTTGGTTGAGCGCGTTGAGGCGTTTCTTCACTGTGTGCACGAATACTCAACCACTGTAGGACCGAATCGGTATCCCTCCGCGAGGGGCTCATTGGGAATGGGTGGACGTTCTCGCGAGCGTGCCGGGAGACACATATGAACGATCGTCCGTTATCTATTGCTTACTTCGTTCCGTCCTGGCCTCCTGGAGCATTCAAGCCCAATGGCATCATCCCGGTTGTTGAGCAAATGAGACAACTGATGAGGGCACGGGGGCATCGCGTCCACATCATCACTGCAACGAGTCCGGATGATTTTGTCGAGGACGATTTTCAGCGCTGTGATGTCTCGCGTCCGCTGGCGCACCGCGTCCTGTCCAAGATCGGCCTCGGGCAGATGATCGACGATCGCGCGACGCATGTGGCCAAAGCCATCGCCCGATCTATCAATGATATTGGAAATGTGGACGTTTTTGAGATCGAAGAATCCTTCGGCCTTTGTGGCCGCGTCGCTGCGGTCCTCGGCCGCCCGGGGGTCTGCCGGTTGCATGGCCCCTGGTATCAGTCGCTGCGCACCGAGGGGATACCGCTTGATGCTGAACCCGGTGCGACGCGGGTGCGAGACGAGACCACGTGGTTTCGCACCTGTGAGCACGTGACGGCGCCAACGCAATTTGTGCTGGACGATATGATCGCCTTCACCGGTCACGAGCCAGCGCATCATCAGGCGATCTTCAATCCTGCGCTCGACCACGGCATGCGCCTCGAGCAGACCGCCGAAGTGCGCAATCGAATTTTGTTTGTCGGCCGCATTGATCTGCGCAAAGGCGCCGACCTCGCATTCGCCGCCTTTGGCCGTATCGCGGAGGACTTCCCCGATGCTCAACTCACCGTCGCGGGCCCCGACAACGGCGTGGAGCGCGACGGTGAGGTGCTGAAGACCAAGGACTTGATCGAGCGGTTCGTGCCAGCAAGCGCGCACGATCGCGTGGACTACAAAGGCGTTCTCAAGCCGAACGAGGTGACTTCGTTGAGACAGAACCATGGGATTACGTTGGTCCCGTCGCGCTATGAAAACCAACCCAGCGTCGTCTCCGAGGCCATGATGGCTGAGAGCGCCGTGGTCTGCACCCGAACACCCTACACAGAAGAGATCTTCCAGAATGAGCGCAATGGCCTCGATTTCGAGCTGGAGAATGTCGACGACCTCGCGCGCGCTCTGGCGCGGCTCCTTCGCGATCCTGATGAACAAGCGCGCATAGGTGCCAATGCTGGGCCGCTTATTCGGGGGCTTTTATCGCCGGCTAAAATCGCTGAGGAGACCGAGGCGTTCTATTGGGACGTTGTTCGGTCGTCTGGCAAGCTGGCGGCCCAGTAAACCCCCGCGTCGGGGCTGTTTGGGTTGGAAGAGCTGGTAGGAATTTTTCGCGCCGTTAGGCATTTTCTTGTCGCTTGGTTTCAGACTATCGCGATGTCACATTGTCCCCTCAAGATTGCCTCCGACGTGCCGTCATGGCCCTCAGACACTGTGTGGCCGTTCAGCGTGTCGCGGCCACGTGTTGAGTGCATCGCGTCAAGGGTTGGCTTGACCCGTTCCCCGATGACGGGGACTGAGAGGCTGGCGCTTGGGATTGCGAACTTCATCCGCCGGATCGGCGATGTCGATATCTTCGAGATCGGGGAATCGTTCGGTCTTTGTGGCGGGGTCGGTGCACCACGTCGCCGCAAGGGTGTATGCCGATTGCGTGGACCTTGGTACCAAGCCTTGCGAAACGAGGGGACCGCGCCGAGACAGGATCAGTCACTCGATACTCTGATGAGCCGGTTGATCTTGCTGTTGTCGGACCATGTCCGCCAGGCGCCGGTTGGAGAAAGTGCGAGACGTTTCTTGATCAGTCATCTCAACCCCGAAGACATTGCACAGCAGACGGAAGCATTCTTCCACGACATGTTGGGCTGGAACGACGAGCGTTCTCCGATCGCCGCTGAACGATGATCAATATAGCCGCCCTCGTCACATTTCTCATAGCGATGATCCCTGCGCTTATCATGCGCCCGCCCTTTGGCGACCGGAAGGTATCGTACCGGGTCGGCATCTATATGCTGATCGTGACGTCGATCGCCTTCGTTGTTCCTTATGGAGCAGCGCCGCTGTTCTTTTTGGCTGTCGCCCTGACGGCGGTCTTTGTGACCAATAGGCAGCCATTGGCGATCTATTTTGCAGCGATGGTCTATATGTTCCCTGCAGAGATCATCTGGTTGCTGCCGTTTCCGGGAATCAACTATCTGATTGAACTCAATCCCAAGATCGTCCTTGCATTTATGCTGTTGCCCGCGCTGTTTCGCGACAAGTTTCCAGGCAGTTCGGGCGGCGTCACTTTCTGCGTCGTTTTCTTCGTTATTGCGACCTGGGTGTTGGATCTCAGGCTGGTTGGCCAATCGCCGACCAACACGATGCGGGCACTGTTTACGGACCTGATCATGGTGGTTGTGCCCTATCTTGTGTTGCGGAAGGTGCTGGGCGATCCTCGGCGGTTCGTGGCCGGAGTTTCGGCCTTCGGGGCAGCGGCATTGTTCATCACACTGATGGCATTCTGGGGCTTTTTGCGCGGTTGGATGTTCTACACGGCGATACCGCTCAACGATGTGGGCGCCTATGTCTATCTCTTCCGCGATGGGGTCCTTCGTTTTCGAGCCGCGACAAATGGTGTTGAGACGCCGCTGATCGCGGCGGTCGGTGGGTTGGTGGCGCTCTGGTTGCGGGGCACCTGGCCCAAGGGTCTTCTCATGTACGGCTGGTTGGCGATCGTTCCCTTTAGCGTGCTGTTGAGCGGGTCGCGAGGTGGGTTGCTCTCCGCGCTCGTGCTGGCGTCGGGATACATCTATTTCCGCTACTTCCCGAAAGGGCTGCGGCAGCTCGGCTATGTGGCCGCGGCCGTCGGGGCCTTCGTGGTATTCCCTGTGGTTCTGACGATGGACTGGTCCTTCATCGATCCCTACGGGACTTTCGAGTACCGTCAGCGCCTGCTTCAGGTATCAATGACGCGGATTTTTGAGACCCTTTGGGTTGGTGACGCCAATTACGCCGAACACCCCATATTTGAGCAAATGCGCCAGGGCCAGGGCATCGTCGATTTCGTGAACACCTATGTTCAGGTGGCCCTTGGCTATGGCCTGGTCGGCTTTGGAACTTTTGTTGGTATGCTGCTGCTATCGGCTCGGTTGGCACTCAAAACAGCGTATGCGATCGAACCTGGCATCTTCGGCGATCACGTCAATGCCCGAAACATCGGCTTCGGTCTTGCCGCGACCATCGGCGCGCATGCGGTCATGATTATGACCGTGTCCGAGGTCTCGCATATCGGCTATTTCAAGTATCTGCTTGCTGCGTTCGCCGTGGCCTATGCGGAGGCTGCCCGAAAAGCTCAAGAGGAGCCCGACAGCACCTGATCAGCGACAAAGGCGTTGCTCTGCCGTTCTGCGCCAAAGGTGCTCATCGGTCCGTGTCCTGAGACAAAGCGGGTGTCATTGCCCAGCGGCCAAAGTTTCTCCGTGATCGAAGCGATCAGCGTCGCGTGATCGCCGCGCGGGAAATCGGTGCGGCCGATCGAGCCTTTGAAGAGGACATCGCCGACAAAGGCGAGCTTCGCTTCTTTTTGGTGGAAGACCACATGCCCGGGCGTGTGACCGGGGGTGAAATAGACGTCGAAGACCACGCCGCCGATCTCCACCGTGTCGCCATCGTCGAGCCAGCGGTCGGGCACCACGTTCTCGCCTTCACCCTCAACGCCAAAGCGTTTCGATTGCTCAGCAATCTGAGAAAGCCAAAAGACCTCCTCCTCATGGGCGCCCTCAATGATGGCGCCGGTGCGGCGCTTGAGCTCCATTGTGCCAGAGGCGTGGTCGAGATGGCCATGGGTGAGCCAGATCTTCTCGATCTTCGCGTCCATCGCCTCGGCCGTCGCCATCAGGCGATCCACCTCGCCGCCTGGGTCAATCACCGCCGCGGAGCCATTGGCGGCCCGAATGATCGAGCAATTCTGCTGAAACGGCGTGACGGGCACGATCTGAACTTTAAACGGCGGCTCTTGGGTCATGGCGAAAGGTTAGCTGCTTACCGTCGGCTGCGCCACCTCGTCGCGAAGCATCACCGCGGTGAAGCCTGCGATCAGATACGCGGAGAGGAACGCCCCCAGGAGCCGCAACACGACAGCCCACCACTGCAGCATCACACCCACGGGCCATTTGCGTCCGTTTGCATCGGTCACGATATACTGGTCATTGATGACCCAAAGGTCCGTGATGCCGAATTCGATCAGCGGGATGAACACATCGATGGCGTAGAGGAGCGCGTCGAACTTGGGATAAGTGCTTGTCTCAAGCGTGGTGGTGAGGGCCAGGGCTTTGTCCACTTCGCTGGTGGTTTGGAGCGGCGCGCCCGCGATCGGGATATAGGCCGCGCCGTCAAAGCACCCCTGCTCTGCGCAATGGGGCAGGGCGAAGATGCCCCATGACAGGATAATGAAGCCAAGCGACCAAAGGAGCGTCCGCGACGGCCGCAAGCCATAGCCGCCAAGGATGTCGAGAAGCCAGTAGCCGCCGCTAGTCCACCATGGGCATTCCTTGCACGCACGATAGGTGTTGCGCTGGGCAATCCGTACGCGTCGCGCGTCGTCGTCGTAGCCCATGCGGCGGAGGGTTTTGGCGAGTTGTCGCCAGGGCTGAGGGTTGAAGCGTTCCTTCAACTCCTTGGCGGGTTGGCGTCGGAGCCAGGCGATGCGGTCCTCAATCTTGTCAGCGCCGCCGCGCGGGTTTTCGAGGCGGTCATATTCGAGGCCGCGGAGGGTGATGGGGGCCTTGTCGGTATCTTCGTAGTCGAACGACCACTGATCAACTGCCCGTGTACCGGGGATCCAGCTGTCTTTCGTATCGTGCAGTACGCCGATTTTTGCGCGGGAGAGGTCCATGCCACCGGTCGGGCAGCGTGGCGGTAGATAGAGATCGTCAACATGCAGGTTTGAGAGGTTTATGGACTTGCTGTACGCAGTGAAATAGCGGCTTATGCCTTTGGGGTGCTCGACCATGAAAGGTCCTTTGTTCTCACCAGCCTGATCATGCAGCGCCAGTTCGGCCAGCTTTGCACCCGTGAAGTCCAGGTGGCCATCGAACTGACCGATGAACTTGGCTTCGCCGCTCACCGTCATCCGCCGTGCCGAGAGCGTGCCCGTCATCGCGTGGGCGAGGAAGACGATACGTCCTTCAATGCTGGCATTCTCGAGAAGGAAATCGCCATCGCCAAAGATGAGCTCTTGGGCGAACAGCCCGCCCGTGATCGTAGCCGCTTCAAGACTGACGGTTCCGTCGACCCGCGGCTTTTGGCGGCCCAGTGGCCTCTGAAACCAGCCATTGATCCGCACGCCCTGGGCGAAGATGGCATTGCCGTTGGGGTTCTCAAAATGGGCGCCGTCGGCGGCGAACTGCCCGGCCAGTTTGGCGCCGTTGATATCCAGTGTGCCGATGAGCTTTGTCTGATGCTCTGGCGTGGCGTTCATGAACCAGTCGGAGGCCTCCACCCCTTGGGCGTTGATCGCATCGCCGTTGGGGTTCTCAAAACGAGCGCCATTGGCGCTGAACTGCCCGGCCAGTTTGGCGCCGTTGATATCCAGTGTGCCGATGAGCTTTGTCTGATGCTCTGGCGTGGCGCGCATGAACCAGGCTGAGGCCTCGACCCCTTGGGCGTTGATCGCATCGCCGTTGGGGTTCTCAAAATGGGCGCCCTCGGCCGCGAACTGCCCGGCCAGTTTGGCGCCGTTGATATCCAGACTACCGATGAGCTTTGTCTGATGCTCTGGCGTGGCGCGCATGAACCAGTCGGAGGCCTCGACCCCTTGGGCGTCGATGGCGTCGCCGTTGGGGTTCTCAAAATGGGCGCCCTCGGCGCTGAATTGCCCAGCCAGTTTGGCTTCGAACAGGTTGAGGCAGCCTAGGATCCGGCTTCGGTCGAAGAAGAGCGCCCGCAGCTGGGCCCAGCTGGCGGTGAAGCCGCTATCGAACTGGCAGCCGTCTAAGAAGTTGAGGTTGCGCGCGATCTGGGCGTGGGAGATGTCGACTGCCCCCTTCACCATCGCGCCGCGCAGCACGAAGCGTTTGTAGGACGCCGCCTTATCTTTTTTTTCCTCGTTGCGGAGGAGGGCGGCGAGAAACGCGCCGCGGATGACCTTCTCTTTCCCCGAGAGGTCCCGCATGTCGGCCCGTTCGCCGTCGGTCCAGGCCTTCAGCGCGCGCTCTTCTGCTTCGGTTTCTGCTTGGTGTGCCATGCCCCAACGCCCCTTGCTTCAGGCAGGCTATCAAAGCCGCGCCCGGCACGCGAGGGGGGAGGCGCGGGCGTAAGGCTCCCTTACCGGTGGTGCTCGATATGGCTGTCGACCAGGGCTTTGTTGTAGCGTCTGAGGGCGCGGGCCTCTGTCAGGGTGCCGAGGAGTTTGCCGTCGTCCCGGCGGGTTGTGACCGGCATCGCGTCGAGGCCGAGTTTCGCCATCTCGGCGAGGGCTTCGCCGAGGGTCTGGTTCGAATAGAGCCGCGCGGCGCCTTCTTCGAGCGGCATGGCGGTATCGGGCACGGGCCGCATCACATCGCGCACACGGATGGTTTGCAGGATGACCCCTTGTGGGCCTTCAGAAAGGTCATAGCCGCGCTGGTTCAGCTGATAGTGGAACCAAGACGATCCGAAAAAGACTTGGCTCAAAACCGTGGCCACCCCGACGGCGATCATCAAGGCCGCGGTCATCGTGTAGTCGCCTGTCAGTTCAAAGACTATCAAGGTTGTCGAGATGGGCGCCCCGATGATCGCGCCAGAAACCGCGCCCATGCCGATCATCGCATAGAAGGTGGGGCTCACCACCGTGCCGGGGAACCAGAGGTTCATCACCAACCCAAAGGCCGCGCCGGACATTGCGCCGAGATAGATGCCGGCGGAGAAAACGCCCGCCCCAAACCGGCAAGCGAGGCAAAATACCGTCGCAACAATCTTCACCACAAGGAGGATCGTCAGAAGCTTGAGCGTGTAATTGCCTTCGAGCGTTTCTGTGGTGGCTTGGTAACCAAAGCCAAGAACCTCCGGGTAGGCGATGCCGATCACGCCCATGCCGACGCCTGCTAGGATGGGAAGCAGCGCGGGTTCGAGCTTCAACTGCCGCACCAGTGAACGGATGGTCGTGCGGGCGAAGGCGGCCGAGGTCAAAAAGGCGATCGACACCGCCGCGCAGATCAGGCCCAGACTGCCGCCCAGGACGATATCCAGCGTCTCTGCCGCGCCATAGTCTGGGATCACGAAGCGGTGGAGGTCCCCAAGATGCGCCCGCGAGATCAGCGCAGCGAGGATGGAGGACAAAGCAATCGGTCCAAAGATCGAGAGCGCGTAGTTCGAGAGGACCACTTCCAGCGCAAAGAGGACGCCAGCGATCGGTGCGTTGAATGCCGCCGACACCGCGGCAGCCGCCGCGCACCCCAAAAGCGTGCGGCTGTCCTTGGCTGAGAGACCCACGCGCTTGGTGAGAAAGACCGAGATCGCTCCGCCCATCAGGACAGCGGGCCCCTCCCGTCCCGCGCTCGCGCCGGAGCCAAGAGCGATCGCGCAGACGGCGGTGTTGATCAGCCCACCCCCCATCGAGATCGCGCCAGGCGGCCGCGCTCGGGCCTCGATCACCTCGGCGACGCCCTGGCACCGGATATCAGGACTGATCCCGAACCGCCGCGACAGCCACAGGAGGAGGGCGACGGCAACGCCCCCGATGATCGGAACAATGAACGCCCGCGTGGGTGAGAGATTGCGCGCGCCCTGCGCCAGGGTCTCGCTGCCGGTGCCGTAGCTTTGCTCTGTGATGAACTCGATCAGGACGGCAAAGCCGACCACGCCGTAAGCGGTAAGAACGCCGGTCAGCGCGGCCAGGCTCCAAAGCTTCACATCGGTGAGGGTCTCGGCCCGGCGGGCCGAGTGCTTGAGCCAAAGCTGAAATCGGGTGGCGGCGGTGGAGCTCATCGGATGCTGATGCGGCTATCACCGTTTTTGGCTGCTGTCAGCGCCAGCGGCTTTCTCATGTGGCCATGTCGCTTCAAAAACTTCGCATGGCCGTCGCCGCCGCTTCCCGCTAGGGAAGAGATATCAGTTATGGTAACCGCCCAGCGACGGGTTGGGAGATGAGAACATGCGCCTTGTTTTGGGATTGGCTGCAGCGACTGCGGCTCTGGTGACGGTTTGGCCAGCGGCGGCGGACGCGCAGGATCGCCGGACCCGGGCGCGGCTTGAGGCGCTCGAAGAGCAGATCCAGGACCTACAAGGCGTTGTCTACGGCGCTGACGGTTCGACCCGTGCCAGTGTCAGCTATCAAGGTGCCAATCCAGGTGGTTCGAGTGGCGGCGCAGGTGCGGGGTCTGGCGACACGGCCGTGCGCATTGGCGCGCTCGAAAGCGAGGTGCAGAGCCTCACCGGTCAGATCGAAGAGCTGAACTACCGCCTCAACCAGCACCAAGAGCAAATGCGCCGCTTCATTGAGCTTGAGTTCCCAGGCTACTCGAGCGCGCTGGAGAGCGGCGGCGGGGACTACTCGCCCGCCGATGCGATCGTGGGCGGCGGTCCCGTGGATCTTGTCGGCGGCGGCGCTGTCGAGGATGGCGGCTTTGATAGTCCGGACTCAGCCTTTCGTGCGGGCCGCGCAGCGCTTCTTGAGGCGCGTTATGCCGAGGCGGAGCTCGCTTTTGTGAGCCTGATGGAAGACTACCCCAATGATGTCCTCGCCTCGGATGCGAGCTTCTATCTCGGTGAGACCTACCTCGCACAAGGCGATCTGGGCGCCGCGGCGCGGACCTATCTCGATTTCATCCGCACCTATCCGCAGGATGATCGCGCGCCCGAAGCGCATCTCAAACTCGGCCAAGCCTTTGCCCGGGCGGACAAGTCGAACGAAGCGTGCCGGGTGTGGCAGCGCGGACTTGATCAGTACCCCCGCATGGACAGCGACATGCGTCGCCGTATCACAGACACGCGCGAGTCGACCTGCAGCTAACCTGGCCTCTTCAAGCGGATGAGCCCGCGGCCGTCGCGATCTCGGGCGGGGCCGATAGCTTTGCGCTGCTTCATTGGGCGCATGCCCAGGAACATCCCATTGTTGCCCTGACGGTGGATCACGGCTTGCGTGATGGGTCGGCGGCCGAAGCGGCGGCGGTGGCTGAGTGGTGCCGTACACGGAAGATCGATCACGAGGCGCTTGTATGGGGAGGCGAGAAGCCCACGACTGGCGTCCAAGAAGCGGCTCGGAGCGCCCGCTACCGGCTTCTCTGCCAAGCTTGTGAGCGGATGGGGATCAGCCACCTCTTCACCGGCCACACCGCGGATGATCAAGCGGAAACGGTGTTCATGCGCCTCCGCCGCGGGGCAGGGCGGGGTCTTGCGGGGATGCCGCAGCAGCGGAAGATTGCCGCGGGGCCGGGGGAGCTGATCACCCTTCACCGCATCATGCTCTCGGTGCGGAGGGCTGAGGCGCGCGCCTATGCCGAGGCGAATGATCTGCCCTTCATCGACGATCCGTCCAATGAGGATGACGGGTATGAGAGGGTCCGGGTCCGGGCGCTCCTGGCCGCGCTGGAGCAGCAGGGGCTGCTCACTGTCGACGCGCTTTGTCGGACTGCAGCGCGGCAACGCCGAGCCGTTGCTCGAATGCCTTCGCCAAGTCTGTCGGCTGACGGTGCGGTTGTCTTTTCCGACATTGATGAACTCCTCGATGGAGGTTTCGATACCGACGATGCGATTGATGCCATCCTTATCGCTCTTGGTTCATCGTCATCCCGGCCGAAGCGAAGCGGAGAGCCGGGATCCATCTCGGAACTGATCAATGAGGAGCGCTGCGACGGGACTGGGGGAGATGGATCCCGGATAAGCGCTGATGCGCTTTCCGGGATGACGGTGAATGGCGTCATCTTTCGCAACCTTGCTGATCAAGGGGTGATTATGTTCCGAGAACCTGCAGCCCTCCTGGGCCGGGCTGATGGCACGCCCGGCTTGGCCCCTGTTCCCGCGCCGCCGGGGTCGAAGCACCTTTTCGACCGGCGGTTCATCGTCGAGGTGCCAGATGACGCCCCTGCCGGCCTTGAGCTCCGCGCCCTTGGTCAGCTCCTGCCGAAAGACATCGCCACCTCGACCGTGGCGCGGCAACGGGTTGCGACGCTTCCTGCCCTCGCCAAAGGCGACGAGCTCACCCATCTTCCCCAGCAAGCGATGGAAGCTGTGACATCGGCGCTTGCCGGTTGGAAGATGTGCGACAGGTTCTTATCTCCCATGCTCGGGAGTTTCCCGGCGCGATCGCTCCTGGCTGAACGCTTCGCTAGGGACGTGATAAGATTTTAAGCCCGGGCCTGCAGGTTCGGCACGATGAATGAGGAAGATCCTATGAACGGTCGTCACTGGATGGTGTGGGGGTTGATGCTCGTCGTCGCTCTGATGCTTGTCTATTTCTTCTCAAGCGCCACGCCGACCCAGGCTGTTGACCAGCTGAGCTACAGCGAGTTCCGCGAATATGTGGCCGAGGGCTCGGTTGAGCGCGCGCGGATCGAAGAGAATGTCGTCACTGGCGACCTCTCCAACGGTGCCCGCTTTGTCACCAATGTCCCGCGCGGGTCAGAGGTCGCGGAGCTTCTCTACACAAGCGGTGTGCAGGTCGATGTGATCCCGCCGCAAGAAGCGCCGCTCCTCCTCCAGGTGCTGATCAACCTGCTGCCGATCCTGTTGATCCTCGGGCTCATCTATTTCGCCATGCGCCAAATGCAGGCGGGTTCCGGCAAAGCCATGGGCTTCGGTAAGTCCAAGGCCAAGCTCCTCACCGAGAAGCATGGCCGCGTCACCTTCGATGATGTCGCCGGCATCGATGAGGCGAAAGAAGAGCTCGAAGAGATCGTCGACTATCTGAAGGACCCGATGCGGTTCCAACGCCTGGGCGGCAAGATCCCCAAAGGCGCGCTCCTAGTCGGCCCTCCTGGGACGGGTAAGACGCTTCTGGCGCGGGCGATCGCAGGCGAAGCCAATGTGCCGTTCTTTACGATCTCAGGCTCTGACTTTGTTGAGATGTTCGTCGGCGTCGGCGCGAGCCGTGTGCGGGATATGTTCGAGCAGGCAAAGAAAAACGCGCCCTGCATCATCTTTATCGACGAGATCGACGCGGTTGGCCGGTCGCGGGGCGCAGGCCTTGGCGGCGGCAATGACGAGCGGGAGCAGACCTTGAACCAACTCCTTGTCGAGATGGACGGGTTTGAAGCCAATGAAGGCATTATCCTGATCGCAGCGACCAACCGTCCGGATGTGCTGGACCCAGCGCTTCTCCGCCCAGGCCGGTTCGACCGCCAGGTCGTGGTGCCGAACCCCGATCTTGTGGGCCGGGAGAAGATCCTTGGCGTTCACATCAAGAAGGTGCCCCTGGGCCCCGATGTGAAGATCCGCGACATCGCCCGCGGCACGCCCGGTTTCTCAGGCGCGGACCTTGCGAACCTGGTGAACGAGGCGGCGCTTCTTGCTGCTCGCCGGTCCAAGCGGATCGTGACCAACAAGGAGTTCGAGGACGCCAAGGACAAAATCATGATGGGTGCGGAACGCCGTTCCACCGTGATGACGCAAAAGGAGAAAGAGCTGACCGCCTATCACGAGGCCGGTCACGCCATCGTCGCCCTCAATGTGCCCTCGACCGACCCGGTGCACAAAGCCACGATCATTCCGCGCGGCCGGGCGCTGGGTATGGTCATGCAGTTGCCCGAGCGGGATAAGTTCTCGATGTCCAAGCAGGAGATGACCTCGCGTCTTGCGATCCTGATGGGCGGCCGCGTCGCTGAAGAGATCAAGTTCGGCAAAGAGCATGTGACCTCCGGCGCGAGCTCGGACATCGAGCAGGCGACCAAGATGGCCAAAGCCATGGTCACGCAATACGGCCTCACCGATGAGCTCGGTCCTGTGGCCTATGCCGAAGATCAGGGCGAGGTGTTCCTCGGCCAGCAGATCGCTCGCTCCGGCGCGATCAGCCCGGACACCGCGAAAAAGATTGAGGATCTGATCCGCGGCCTGATCGACACGGCCTATCAAGAGGCCCACCGCATCCTGGGTACCGATCACAACGACGACTGGATCAAACTCTCCGAGGGGCTTCTTGAGTACGAGACCCTGACCGGTGAGGAGATCAAAGCGCTCCTGCGCGGTGAAGAGATCGTCCGTGAGGACCCTGAAGAGCCGACAAGCCCGCCGCCAAGCTCGGTCCCGACCTCGGGTCAGCCGAACACAGGTCCCCTTGGTGGGCCAGAGCCGCAGGGCGCCTAAAGGCGCGCTGCACTCAGCGCTTCGCGCAATGCGTGCAGACGGCTAGTCCCTTGCCCAAGCAAGGGAAAAGGTAGCCCATGGCGGCAGCGAACCAAGCGGAGTTCAACGACCAAACCGCGGTCTATCTGACCGCTGGCGGCTGGGATGCGCAGGGCCGCCGCTCCGGCGGGATCGTCTTGCCCCGCGAAGAGCTCTTGCGTCCGGGCACGATCCTGATGCGCGCCTATCACCCCACCCACAAAATCGGCCAATGGTGGGCGACGCCCCAAGAGGTGCTGGCGATCGGCGATCACTTCCGCATGGGCTCGGCCGCCTTTGCGATCGGCAGACCCGATGGCCAGAGCATCCTCCACGCTGTGTTCGCCGTGCGCTTGGACTGGGCGCGCAACGAGGAGCAACGGCGTGCCAGCGTCGATATCAAGCATCTCAGCCGCTTCGTCGTCATTCGGATTGAGCAAGGGATCAAAGCGATGGTGGGCGAGGGCGGTGATGCACCGTCCGACGATTGGAGCCATCTGCAAAAAGCCTTTCGGATCATGGACGGCCACGGTGGTCAGCGCCGGGTGCAGCAGATCTTCCTGCCCAACCTCTACAAATATCCCACGGCTTTCACCGAGCTCACCCCCGATCCCGAGCGTGATCCTTCGCGACTGCCAGAGGTGGAGGTTGAAAAGGCCTTCCTCGAAGCGGCGGCGAGACACGCCAAGCTCTCGTGAAGTCCCTGTCCGCGTTTAGGAAACCTTAGGAGGGTGCTTTCCTATCACACTACCCGGTGTTAACGTCCCGTTAGCGAATTCTCGGGGATCCACAATGCGGCCAAACTTCTACGCGATCGATGCGATCGCTTTTGGCTTCCGTTTTGCGATCACGGGGCTACCGACAGCACTTCGTCTCGGCTGGCTTCCGTTTTTGATCGTGACGGCAGCTTCCATTCAGATGACGTCGAACTTCATACATGCGGGCATCGACCCGATGGAGACCGTCCGCAGCGGTTTCGGTGCGATGATGGACGGCGGCGCCGAGTTTGAATGGGAATGGCAAGCCGACGGCGACTATGAAGACCTCTCGGCCACCACCAGTGTGTGGGGCCTCCTGGCGTTGCTAGGTTATGTGTTCTTCATCCCTGCGGTCGTCGCGCTTTACCGGAAGGCTGCAAATGTTGAGACGCGTGGCGGCTTCTTGCCTGTCTTTGGCGGGCCTGAGTGGCGCTTTCTGGCGTCGTTCCTGGTGATGCCGTTAGCGATTGCGTTGGTGGCGCTTGTTCTGGGCCTTGTTACGGCCGCTGGCGTCTTTGCGGGCGAAGCAACGGGCATCGACGCGATCACCGTCGTGGCGGGTCTGGTCTTCGTGGTGGTGTTCCTCTGGTTCTTGATTCGCTTTTCGCTCTTCCAGCCGCATGTTGCGATCACCAACACGCTCAGCGTACCGGCTGCCGTTGCCCTCACAGCTGGTCGGATCTGGAAGCTTCTCGGCACTTACATCCTAGTCGGATTGATCCTCGTGCTGGTCGCGGTTGCTTGGTCGATTGTTTTTGGAACAGCGATGGCAGTCTCGGAGTTCGGCTCGCCAGCGTATATGGGCATTGCGGTGGTCGGGTCGGCAGCAAACGTGCTCATCTCCATCATTGGCTACGGTATTATCGGCCGCATCACCGGTGACCTCCTCGGCACCACCGAGTATGATGAGCCGTATACGGATGAAATGACGGATGAAGATGATGATCCGTTTGAGGAGGTCCTGTCAGAAGACGAGACCGATCTTGCGGGCCGCGAGGTTCGTGATGATGAGCCCGGCGTGATGTCCTACGCCGATGAGCCAGCACCGGCGGAGGGCATGCTGCGCCGGTTCGACACCACTGAAGAGCTGCGTGAGACCTATGCGCCCGAGGCCGCTGAACCGGTGTCCGCCAAGCGTCGCTCGTCGGTCAAGTTCCTGCGCACGCGTTTCCGCTGACGCCGCTCGGTGAGCCGTTGAATTTGCGATGGGCCGGGGCTTAGCCTCGGCCCATGCGTATTTTTGGTATCGTCAACGTCACGCCCGACAGCTTCTCCGACGGCGGGCAATTCGGCACCGTCCAGGCCGCGGTTGACCACGCCCTGCGGCTCGAAGACGAAGGTGCGGATGTTCTCGACATCGGCGGGGAAAGCACCCGTCCTGGCGCGGCCCCGGTCAGCGTCGATGACGAGCGCGCCCGCGTCCTGCCGGTGATCGAAGGGCTCAATGGCCGTACCGAGGCCAGGCTCTCCATCGATACGCGCAAGACGCAGGTCGCGGCCGATGCGCTCGCTGCTGGTGCCACGATCTGGAACGACGTCACGGCGCTCAAAGACGACGGCGCCCTTGAGCTGGCGGCAGACGCTGGCTGTTCCGTCGTCTTGATGCACATGCGCGGTGAGCCCGCCACCATGCTGGATCAGCCGACCTATGCCGATGTTGTGGGTGATGTTTTCGACGCGCTGGCCGCGAGGATTGCCGCATGTGAGGAAGCGGGGTGTGACCGGGCTCGGCTCATCGCCGACCCAGGTATTGGGTTCGGCAAAACCCTCGAGCACAACCTGGCGCTCTTCCGCTCGCTCGAACGCTTCGCCGACCTGCGCGTCCCGATCATGCTGGGGGCGAGTCGCAAGCGGTTCATCGCAGCCCTCGATCGCGAAGGACCGGCTGATGAGCGTCTCGGCGGCAGCATTGCCGCCGCTCTGCGTGGTCTTGAGGCCGGTGTGTCGTGGCTGCGCGTGCACGATGTGGCTGCAACGCGACAAGCCCTTCAGGTTGCAGCCAAGTTACAGCGTACAATTATCGAGTGATTCCATGCGGTTGTTGACAGTCGCCACCAAATATGTGATATTTTTACATAAATTCGAGGGGTTTCGAAATGAAAATGTTGACTGCCGCGGCGTTTGCGGCGGCGCTCTCTTTTGGAGCGCACGCGCATGCCGCTAACCTGATCATGAATGGCAGCTTTGAAGATCCAACGTTCTCCGACGGCAGCGAGGTGCTTGGTAGCACCGACGACCGCGATGGCGTGCAGTCGGTCAATGACTTGCTGGGTTCGACTGGCGGCGGCAGCGGGTCTTGGGAAGTGTTTGACGCGCTTCCTGATTGGGCCGTTGCACCTGGTTCGGTTAGCGGTCAGCTCGGCTCTGGTATCGAGCTGCAAACCGAGGGCACGCTGGGCCTGACGCCGCAAGACGGCAAAGTCTATGTGGAGCTCGACAGCCATCCACGGCCGGGTTCGAACACGCGTATGGAGCAGATCATCGAGGACCTGCCAGCGGGTACATACGAGTTTTCGTTCTGGTTCGCGCCGCGTACCGGCAACGAGACCACGGATGGCATCATGTACGGCGTGATGCCTGGCCTGACGATGAAAACGGTGACCGGTGCTGGTGATCCGAAAAAAGTTTGGCAGAAAGTCACCCACATTTTCTATCTCGACGCACCTGGCGATGTGACGGTCTTCTTCGAAGCTGGCGGTACCGAGGACACGCTTGGTGGCTTCATCGACGATGTGAGCCTCGAAGCCGTTCCCCTGCCTGGTGCAGCGGCGTTCTTGCTCACTGGTCTCGCTGGCTTTGGCGCTGCGCGCCGTCGTCGTGCTGCCTGAGGCCACCGCGGCTCCAACTTGATCTAAAAACCCGGCTTTTCGGCCGGGTTTTTTGGTGTCCGCACGTGAACGGCCCCCCGTGTGTCGCTCCTCTAAGATGTGCCACCCTCCTGCACACACGCTTTCCGGGTGGAGGAAGGTGATGTGCGGCCCCGTCAATGCTGGCGACCCGACACACGAGGGTATCTTCAAGCTTGGCATGGCGGCCGCCATCAGGACGGGCAACTCGATTTGATTTTCCGCGTTGTTTTGCGCCGTTGACCGGCGATCTCAAGGTGCTTCTCTCGCTGCGAGGGGGACGTGACCGCGATGCTCACCTGGCGACAACCAACAAGGCTGTGGGCGACGCTGGCCTGGCTTACCGCTGGCCCCCTTCATCCGTTTGGGTTTGGCGCGCCTCTTCGGCTCG
>JBCDLG010000055.1:0-19733 GCA_038745625.1 Pseudomonadota bacterium
AGCGGCGTTTGCGGCGCAGGACACGTCGTTTGCTAACGGCGCGAACGGTACGTCGACGCTGAACCTTCGCGGTCTTGGCGCGCAGCGGACCCTTGTGCTCGCCAACGGCAAGCGTCTTCCACCCGGCTCGCCAATCGGCACGGCAACGGGCGCAGGTTACGCCAGTGACTTGAACCTCATTCCGACACAGCTTGTTGAGCGTGTTGAGATCGTCACCGGTGGTGCATCGGCTGTCTATGGTTCAGACGCTGTGGCTGGTGTTGCAAACTTCATCCTCCGCGATGACTTCGAAGGCTTTGAGTTCGATGGCCTCTTTGGCTTCAACCAGAGCAACAATGATTCGACACTTGCTCAAGACGCACTTGCTGCTGTCGGCGAAGACACCCGTGATGGCTCCGTTTCGGACAACTCGACCTTCGACGTCTCGGCAATCTTCGGTGCCAACACCGCTGATGGTAAGGGCAATGTCACGGCGTATTTCCGTTATCTGAAGAATGACGGGATCCAGCAGGGCGATCGCGACTTTTCACGTTGCGCTCTGCAAGAGGGCGATAACGATCCGGACACCGCACGGGGCACGACGCCGGTTTGCTTCGGTTCAAACGCTGGGCCCTTCCCGACGTCGTACGTCGTTGGCGCCGAGGCCGTTGTTGATTCGATGGGTAACCCTGTCACCACACCGGTTTTCGACATCAATGGCGTGGCACTTGAACTTGATGACGGTTCTCCACGGACCAACGCAGAGTTCATTGGTCTGATTGACGCGGCAGGCAACCCCATCGCTCCTGCTGTTCAGGCTTTGATCGATCCGACGGGAAGCTCCACGGATCCAACGAACTTCTTGTACGATTCCTCGGGCAACCCGATCATGAACCCCGTGGCGACGGCGCAGCGTTCGTTGAACCCTGATGGTACGTTGTCGGCAGGTCTTGTGAACCCCTTCAACTTCAACCCGCAAAACCCGATCCGTCGGGATGTGGAGCGTTTCAACGCTGGTTTCATGGGTCATTACGACATCACAGAAACGGTCGAGGCGTATATCGACTTTGGTTACACCAAGTCGAACTCTCCACAGATCATTGCACCATCGGCCGCCTTCGGTTCGTCGATCAACCAGGTGAACTGCGACAACCCACTTCTTACGGCTGAACAGCTGGCACTCATCTGTGGTGAGTTGGACACGAGTACGGGTCTTTATTCGCGTGACACGGATGGTGATGGTTTTGCTCAGTCTGAGGTTCGCCGCCGGTTTGTTGAAGGTGGTGGCCGTACGGATGACCGCACGCTGACGAACTTCCGGGTCGTTGGTGGTCTCCGCGGTACGCTGATGGATACCTTTGAATGGGACCTCTTCGGTCAGTATGCAGAAACGGAATTGAGCCGTCTGCAGAACAACCAGGTGACCTCGGCTAACCTCGCGAATGCTCTCGACATTGTCGATGATGGCGCAGGTAATCTGGTCTGTCGTTCGGTCGTTGACGGCACAGATCCAGCCTGTGTGCCGTTCCTCACGGCTTATGATCCTGCGCAAACAAATGATCCGGGTCTTGGTTCTTATGTTGACACCCCAACCTTGACGACGGGCTCCACGGCCCAAACAGTTGTGGGCGGTACAATCCAAGGTGACCTCACTGAGTATGGTGTGCAAACCCCTTGGGCGAGTGCTGGCGTGAACGCTCTGGTCGGTTTCGAATACCGGAAAGACCAGCTCTTCTCGCAAGCTGACGGTACCGCATCAAGCGGCGGCCTTGTTGGTGCGGGGGGTGCGACCATCCCGCGTGACGCCGAAACAGAACTCTGGGAAGTCTTCCTGGAAGCTTCGGTTCCGCTGATCTCGGACGTGCCCTATATTGAAGAGCTTGGCCTCACTGGCGCATATCGTCGTTCAGAGTACGAATCGCTGAACAATCTCACCGGTCTTGAAGGTGGTGATTTCGGCTTTAACACCTATTCGGTTGGTCTCTCTTATACGCCGGTCAGCGATCTTCGGATCCGTGGGCAGTACCAGCGTGCGACGCGTGCTCCGAACATCTTCGAACTGTTCGATGCGCAGAACACGAATCTCAGTTCGCTGAGCGATCCATGCTCTGGCTCGTTCGGTACGGAGACCGCGCCGACGCGTACGTTTACGGAGTGTCAACGTACCGGTGTGACATCTGCCCAGTTCGGCAACATCCCGCCGGACTCGGGTCAGTTGAACATCATCACTGGCGGTAACCCAGATCTCGAGCCAGAGGTTTCGGACACCTACACCGTTGGTGCTGTTTATCAGCCGAGCCAGGTTCCTGGTCTGACCGTTTCGATCGACTACTTCTCGATCGAGCTTGATGATGCCATCAACACGATCCCTGCATCGTTCTCGCTGGCGTCGTGCCTCGATTTGGGTCAGAACTGCGAGTTCATCAACCGCGGTACAGATGGCTCTCTAACGCAGGTTCCTCGTGAAAACGCTGCGATCACGGCGACCAACGTCAACACCTCTGGTCTGACGACCGAAGGTTTGGACTTCGCTGCGACGTACTCGTACGATCTCCCGCAGTTCGGTTCGCTCGACTTCAACTACGCGTCGACATACCTGCTGACTTGGGAAGAGACTCCAGTTGACGGTGATATCACCTATGACTGTGTCGGCTACTACGACGACAACTGTGACGACCCAGTCTTTGAGTATCGTCACAACCTGTCGACCACATGGACAACGCCTTGGGATATCCGTGCGACGATGCTGTGGCGTTATTTCTCGGCCATCGATCGTGTTGATTCCATTGATACGAACACCGGTGCCATCACGACGTTTGAGGACGCTGGTAACGGCAACTTGACATCGTCGACACTCGAAGCTCAGCACTACCTGGACTTCGCAATGTTCTATGATGTCACGGACAATGTTGAGCTGCGCTTTGGTGTGAACAACCTGACGGACAACGATCCGCCAGTTCTGCCAACCTTCAGCCCATCGCCAACGGTCAACGTGGAAGCCAACACCATCGCTGGTACCTACGTCGCCAGCGGCCGGTTCTTCTTCTTCGGAACCAACATCCGCTTCTAAGCGGATCGGGATGCGGGCTCGCTCGCGTCCCTCCTTCTTTCAGAGAACGCCCGGCCTTGTCGCCGGGCGTTTTTTGTTGTGATCGTTAGGGCTTGCGCTCCGTGCATCTGCCTGTTTTGCTTGCAGGAAAATCGGGAGATCAGGAGATGAGCTTGAAACGCCGGATCGGGATCATCGGCGGCGCAGCGATGGTGGTGATAGCTGTGCCATCGTCTCTGGCGCAGCAACCTGACGCCGACGCGTTGCGGGCCTGCCAAGAGATTTCTGACGCAGACGAACGACTACGCTGCTTTGACGACGCGCTTGCGCCAACGCCGGAGCAACCTGTGCCCGAGGCGGCCGTGACACCCCCCGTGCCAGCGCCTCAGCCGCAACCGGCACCCCGTGAAGAGACGGCCACGGCTGTGCCGATCGCCCCGGCGCCGAGCGCTTCATCGCCGCCGCCCGCGCCCGCGCGGACAGAGCAAGAGCGCATTGATGCCTTTGGCGCTGAAGACCTCGTCCGCGAGCGGGAAGAGGATGCGCTCACCGAGTTGCGCGCTGTCGTGGCATCCCATGAAGAGACCAGCACCGGGAAACATGTTTTCACCCTCGAAAACGGCCAGGTCTGGCGGCAGATCGGCGGCGACAACCGGAGCCTCTACATCCCGCGACGGCGCGACGGCCCACTGGAAGTGATCATTCGTCCAGGAGCTGTCGGTTCTCATTCGCTCCGTCTCGCCAATTCGAAGCGAAGCATCAAAGTCGAGCGTGTTCGCTAGTGCCCGACATCCATGGCAATGGTGATTCGTTCCGTGCCACGATCAAATGGCGTGACCCCGTGCCACATATAGGACGGGAACATATTAACCATCCCGACCTTTGGTTTCACGTGATACTCCGCCTCCAAAGGTTCAGGTGTGAGAATTCCCGGTTTGCCAAAGCGGAGCCATCCGCCAGGTGGCGCGCTGTCCGCCGCGTCGAACAGCAGATGACAAGCTGAGGAGACAAGGCCTGCAGGATGAACATGATCGGTATGATGACCAGACGGTGTGAGCCGCACAGACCAAGCCTCAAGCCGCTTTGTTATCTGATCGTCAGAGCCGGCTTTGTGGCCTTGCTTTTCTAGGTAGTCGCGCACCGCTGGGACGACGGCGCTTGGCCAGGCGGCAATCGCGGGATGCGTGTCGTCAAGGATGTCCGGTATTTGACTGCTGGCACCTTTCACGGACTGGTTGAAGGGGTGCTGCTGAAAGGGGTGCTTATCACGAAGAGCGGCGCTCAAATCGGCGACATAGCTGGTTGTATCGGACCATCCAGGCGGACAGGACAGTGGGTAGGAACCAACTTTGTCAGTATAATTATAAAGCTCAAAATAGCGCTCGTCGCCGACAAGGCGCCAAAGAACTGCACGCATCGATATATAGAACTGATTATAGCCATCGTGGGTGATCAGATCATCGATCAACCGACTGGCTTCATCGAAGGCGCCTAGCGCCAAGCTGCATTGCGCCAGTATAGAGAGACTAGATGGATCGTCAGGCGCACTGATCAAAAGACGATCGATCAGCGGTTTGGCTAGATCAGCACGCTCGCAGTGAAGGGCTTGTGTGGCCGCAAAGTGCTGTGTGCCCATATCGTTCGGTACCCGCCTTGCGATCTCAATGGCGAGGGACAAGGCACGCTCTTTCTCACCGATCTGGTTAAGCACGGTCGCGAGCGTTACCCCGAGCGATAGATCATTCGGCATGCGTTGCAATGCAGATGACAGGCGTGAGAGCGTAGCCTGCGCGTCGCCGGTTTGCATCCAGATCAATTGCGCGAACTCTTTGTGCGCCTCGGTATGATTGGGTTGGCGTGCAAGGACGCGATCGAACGCGTCCCCCGATGCCGTCAGTTCACCGATCGCTTGATAGGATCGCGCCAACACAAGCCAGGTTTCGGCTGCGTCGAGGCCTAGCTTTTGCGCACTTTGCGCTGCGTCGATGGCGGCGCGGTGCGAGCCCATGTCACCCAGCGACGAGGCAAGGTTGTGCCAGCCGACGCGATCCTGCGGGAACGCCTTGGTCAGCTGCTGATAGATTTTGACAGCACCACTTGTATCGCCCGCCTGCCGCTTTTGGCGTCCCTTATCATGGAGGGTCTGAGCTGATGGCGGCAATGTTGTGTCCTTACAAGATGGCGCTCACGTTTTCACGCGCGACATCATACTCTTAGAACGAGGACAGCGGTGATGTCATGCCAGCCGGCTGTTGTGGTCGGCTCAATCGGTGATCGCGCTCAGCACCGCTTCAAACCGCTCCGGTGTATAGCCGCTCAGAATTTCGATATCATCGGTTTTGGTGTTGATCATGACGAAATAGGGCGTGCCGCCAACGCCAATCTCACGAGCCATGTCGATGGAGCGATCGAGTGTTGCCTCAATATCATCGCCTTGCTGATCAATCGTCTGAGAAACACCGCGTGGACTGGATCCGGCACGCCGAATGGCGGCATCAATCGCGTCTTGATCCAGTGTTCCCTCGGACTGCATCAATTCTCGGTGCACAGCGCTATAGGCGTCGGGTCCATCGCTAATACCGGCGGCGAGCGCCGCTAGCGATGCTTCGCGGGACTCTTCTCGGAGGATCGGCAATTCCTGGAACACAACCCGCACTGTGGGGTCATCGCTCGTCAGTGCGATCACGTCGTCGAGTGCGCGCTTACAAAAGCCGCAATGATAGTCAAAGAACTCAACGACGATGATCTCCGCATCTTCCGTAGACGCGCCAATGGCATGTCCCGCCTTGGCGCCTACAAGATCTGGCAGCAAACCCGCCAGTGCATCACGGCTGGCGCGCTCGGCATCCGCTTCCATCTGTGCACGGTAGGCTTCGATCGCTTCGATGATTACTTCGGGCTGACGCATCAGAGCTTCGCGCAGCATTCGGTCGAACTCGGCGTCGGATAACGCGGGCGTCTGTGCGCTTTCGGCGTCCTGTGCAGCGGAGCAGCCGCCAAGTGTCATATAGCTGAGAGCCAACAAAATGGTGAGCATTCGGGCGATCATGGTCTGTCTTTCTCTTCAGCGCTTTAGCGGCGTTGTCTTTGCGCGTTTTCGGCAGTGGCCACGATAATGTCGAGTGCCTGTTGATGCTCCGGTGTGCCGGGCGTCAGATCGTCGCGAGCGCGCAAGGCAAAACGCAAGGCCTCACGGCTGTTGCCGTAGTGGTAATAGGCTTCCGCCTGCGCCAACGCCGCCAGATCATTGTTGCCCTCAAGGGCGTGCGCGCGCGCCAGTTCGGTCCACCCAAAGGCGTTGCCCCGTTCCATACGGAGGGCCTCGTCGAGGATGTCGATGGCTTCGCTGACGTGATCCTTATCCTCGGTGGAAACCAGCGCACGGCTCAGATTGATTTTGAGCAGGGCAAATTGCGGCGCAAGCTCTGTCGAACGGCGATGGGGGTCGATAGCTTCAAGGGGCCGTCCGTGTTCGAACAGCATTTGTCCCTTTAGTTCGTGGAAGTAGGGGTTGTTGGGGTAGTCAGCGATCAGCCGGTCGATCTCTCGCGATGCGGCCTCAAGGTCAGATGCGCGGTAATAGGCGACAGCTCGCGCATAGCGCGCTGGATCGCTTTGATCGGTGAGCGGGTAGACCCGATGGGTGACATGCGGCTCGTTCATAAAGCCGACGATCTTCGCTTTGATCATGTCGAGTTCGAAGATCTCGGCGTCAGTGTTTTCAACATCCCAGAACTCTGAGGTGGATGCCCGAGATCTGATCACGTTCGACCGCTGCAGCGCCAGGGGGTGGGTCTGCAGGTAGGGTATCGGCTGCCGACCGGAGATCAGTTGCCGGTTTTGCAGCTTGTCAAAAAACTGAACCAGGCCTTGGCTCGAGGAGCCAACGGTTTCGAGATAGGTGACCGCGGCCTGGTCGGCGGCGGACTCCTGACCGCGGCTGTAGGACAGGAAGCTTTGTTGGGCGACCTGCTGGCCTGCGCCGATCGCGCTCAGACCCAATTCGGGCGGCGCGCCGACGACGAGCAAAGCGGCGCCGAGGACAAGGCTGAGCATTGCCGGCCGCGAGGCGGCGGCGATCGCTTCGGCGGTACGTGCGCTATGGCCGCCTGCAATGTGGCCGGCCTCGTGTGCAATCACCCCCTCGACCTGGTTCGGTGTGTCGGCGAGGGTGATGAGGCCGGTGTGGATCAGCATGTTCATGCCGCCCGCCGCCGCGTTCGGGGTTGGATCACCAATCAGGTAGATGTTGACGCCTTCCGGCCGCAGGCCTGCCGCCTCAAAAACCGGGTAGGAGAGGCCTGCTATCCAGGCCTCGATCTCCGCATCCCGCAGCAGGACCTGCGCCGCCGCTGGTCCCGCCCAAAGGGGAAATAGCACGAGTGCGAGCGCAGCAAGAAGTGAGCGGCGGACAAAAGCCATCATGAAAACCCCTTTACCGCCCCAAAGTAACGCCCGCGAGGCACGTTGTCCCGCGGGCGTATCTTATCTTCGTGTCAGATGGCTGAATGTCGCGCTAGGGCTTCTGAAAAGCCCGTTGCCACCAGCCGACGCGGCGCGGCTCCTTGGACACGGGCTCAGGAGCCTTCTCGAAAGCCGCCGTGGCGGCAGCAGGGACAGCGGGCTCCTCATCCTCGGTCTCGTCATCGACCTCAGCCGCTGATGGATCCGGCGTTTGCGGCTCCTCAGCGGCAGCAACAAGGGTTTCAGCGTCAGCGACCGGCCCGTCAGCCGTCGGCGCGTCCGTTTCAACCTCAGCCGTGGCCGGCGTTTCGTCAGACGCGTCATCGGCCGCGTCTTCCGGCTCAACGGTTTCCTCGTTCACGGCTTCCTGCCCAGCGTCGGCATCCACGGTTTCGGTGCCGTCGCGATCCTCCCGCGAGCGTCGGTTGCGGCGACCGCCGCGGCGACCTCTCCGGCGTTTGCGTCGCGGCTCGCCGTCGCCATCTTCCGCGTCGTCGGCGGCTTCAGATGAGGCCTCGGCGTCCTCATCGCTGTCTTCGCTGGCGGTTTCGTCCTCGGATGTTGCGTCGCGATTGTCCTCAGCCTCATCGCTGCGGCCTTCAACGCCGCGACGCCGACGCCGGCGACGGCGTCGTTTGGGCTTGTCTTCGCCAGCGTTTTCGTCGTCGGACGTTTCATCGCTCGCGGTATCCTCGTCCGGTAATTCTGGCGCTTCAAGCTCCGACAGCGGAGCATCATCGCCGACCACATCGCGCAGGGTCGCTGTTTCGCTCGGCGTGCCTGAGCCATCGACCTCGTACTGATCACCGAACTTGGAGCTATCCGCGAGAATGTTTGTTTTGATCCCGTAGGTCGTTTCCATCCGCTCAAGCCATGCGCGCTTGGTGTTGAGGACATAAAGCGCAACATCCGTGGACGCCTTGACTGTTATGAGGCCGTTCTTGCCTTGCGCGGCGACACCCTCCGCAGCACGCAGCACGCGGACAGCCGCCATCTCATGGCTGCGGACAACGCCCGCGCCATCGCAAACGGGGCAGGTCTGGGTCGTGCCATCGACGATGCCGGAGCGGCGACGCTGCCGCGACATCTCCATCAAGCCAAAGCCGGAGATGTTGCCGATCTGTGTCCGTGCACGATCGTTTTTCATCGCCTCTTTGAACTTTTTCTCGACGGTCCGGTTGTTGCGGTTCTCCTCCATATCGATGAAGTCGATCACAATGAGACCGGCCAAGTCGCGCAGGCGGCACTGACGGGCCACCTCGACGGCGGCCTCGGAATTGGTCTTCAGCGCCGTCGCCTCGACGTTCCGCTCTTTGGTCGCTTTACCTGAGTTCACGTCGATCGAGACCAGAGCTTCGGTCTGCTGAATAACGAGATAGCCGCCGGACTTGAGCTGCACCACCGGTTGATACATCTGGTCGAGCTGGTGTTCGACCTTATGTTTCAAGAAGATAGGGACAGCAGCCTTATACCGTTGCACGTTTTTTGCGTGGCTCGGCATGAGCATTTTCATGAAGTCTTTGGCTTCGCGATAGCCTTCTTCGCCCTGAACTTGGATCTCGCCCGTGTCCTTGTCGTAGAGGTCGCGAATGGCCCGTTTGATGAGGCTTGCCTCTTCATAGATCAGGCACGGCGCAACGCTCTCGAGCGTCCGCTCACGGATCGTCTCCCACAGCCGCAAGAGATAATCATAGTCCCGCTTGATCTCGGTCTTGGTCCGCTTGGCGCCAGCGGTGCGAATGATGAGGCCCATGTTCGGCGCGATATCGAGCTCGGCCATGGATTTTTTGAGCCGCTTGCGATCGCCTTGTGAGGTGATCTTGCGGCTGATGCCGCCGCCGCGCGCCGTGTTCGGCATAAGAACGCCGTAGCGACCAGCGAGGGAGAGATAGGTGGTGACGGCTGCGCCTTTGTTGCCGCGCTCTTCTTTGACGACCTGCACCAGCATGATCTGGCGGCGCTTGATCACCTCTTGGATTTTGTAGGCGCGCAGGAGGCGGTTGCGATCGCGTTTGGCTTGTTCGTACTCGGCGCGAAGAGCGGCAAGCTCCTCATCGACCGGCTCGGCTTCGACAGTCTCCGCTTCGTTGTCCGCTTCACCAGGCGCGGCGTCGCCGGTTTCCTCGGCCGTATCGGCATCGGCATCGTCAGTGTCCGAAGCGTCTGCTGTGACCTCTGCGCTGTGCGTGTCATCGGCTGCAGGTTCGTCCGCTGGCTCATCGGCGATCTCTGCTGCAGCTTCTGAAGCGACCTCATCGCTGCCAGCATCGTCGTCGGACGGCTCAGGCGTGTCGTGCTCAACATCTGACTCGTCGCTGACACGCGTTTCGCGCTCATCATGCTCAAGGCCGATCGTGCCTTTCGGATCGTCGTCGTCATCCTCAGACGTCCAGGCCGGTTGAGAATCATCATCTTCGGTGACGGCGTCCGACGCGTCCGCAGCAGCTTCGGCTTGATCGTCGGGATCGTTGCCGCTGCTCCCGACCGCCTCGTCGCTGGCAGGCGCTTCGCCGAGGGTATCAATCAGCCCTTGCGGGTCGTCCTGGGCAGTGTCTTCGTCGCTATCATCGAGCGATCCTTCAGCGTCGGCATCAGGCTGATCATCGGTGCGACCGCGCAGCTCGTCATCGTCATCGGGATCGACATCGTCATCGCTATCGTGATCGCGTTCGGCGAGCTTCTTTGCCAGCTCAACCTCAAGGGCTTCGGCTTTGCGCAGCACCTCACGGTCCGCCACCGGGATCTGGTAGTAGTCCGGATGGATCTCACCAAACGCCAAAAAGCCGTGGCGATTGCCGCCATACTCGATGAAGGCTGCCTGGAGGCTTGGTTCGACCCGCGTCACGCGAGCCAGATAGATGTTTCCGCGTAGGGGTTTACGGGAAGCGTACTCGAAGTCGAAGTCTTCGACCCTGCCACCTTGAGTGACGGCAACGCGCGTCTCCTCCCGGTGGTAAGCGTCGATAAGCATAGTCTTGGGCATTGATTACTCCGCGGCTGCGGCGATGCGCCGGGCCAGCCGTGTTCTGTGAATGGGGTTCGGCGAGGCCTGCCGCAGAGCGTCCGGTCCCTTGGGGACAAGCGGCGCTATGAGGTGCGATCGAGGCCATCACGTGTCTTTCAGATGCGCGTCGGACATCCTCGTCCTGCAGCGCTATTGGGTCGCGGCACCGGGTCTGGGTGCCATCAGGCGTTCTCGTGTCGCCGGCGGTGGAAGGGCCAGGCTCGGGGCGGAAAACAGCGTCCCCAAAAGCGTCGAGCGGTCCCAAGAGCGTTCTTGGCTGCCAGATCTCAACACCGACATCTTATCCTTTGCGCCACTTCCCGAAGAACTTCAAGAATGCTGCAGTGCCAAGGCCTCCTACGAATCGGGCAAAGTGCTTAACGCTGCATTAAGCCTGATCGTGGCAGCGACGGGTGATATTCCCGAGGAGTTTTGATGCGTCGCCTGACCCTGCTTTTCCCGCTCTTGGCGGTCGTTCTGTGCGGCTTTTTGGCCGTCACGGAGGCGCCGAGCGGGCCTGTCGTGGTGAAAGCCATTCGGCTGGGCGAGGATGGTCAAGGCCAGACGCGGCTGGTGCTCGATGTCGATGGCCGTCCGCGCTATGCGATCGGCGCGAAAGGGGCGATCGATCCTGAAATCGTGGTCGAACTCGAGGGCGTTGATTTTCTCTTGCCCAGCACCGGGCTCCAAACGCAGGCCTCGGGCAGTCTTGAGGGACGCGGCCATATCAGCCGCGTGAGCTATGCCCCCAACCTTCTTCGCATCAGCTTGCGGCGCCATGCGCTGCCAACCCGCAGCTTCATTCTGCCGCCGAAAGGCGAGATCCGTCATCACCGCTTGGTCATCGATCTCGATCGCGTGGATACCGATGACTTTGCCGCCGCCGCGTCGACCTATGAGCCGCGCGGCGCTGCTGCGCCGCAGCCGATGGTGCTCGCGCGGTCGAACCCCGTGCCGCCGCCGCGGCTGAAACCGCTCCCCGATCCCTCCATCATCGGACCGGTGCGGGTCAGCCTTCCAAGCACGCCCGATCGTGAAGAGCGCACCAAGCCGATGATCGTCCTTGACCCTGGTCACGGCGGCTATGAGCCCGGCGCTATCGGGGTGGCGAACACCAAAGAAAAAGACGTGACACTGGCCTATGCCAAGGACCTCAAGCGGGTGCTCGAGCGGCGCGGCTATGACGTTCGCCTGACCCGCTCCGACGACACCTATGTGCCGCATGCCAATCGCATCCAGCTGGCGCGCAGCCAGGGCGCGGATCTTTTCATGTCGATCCATGCCGATAGTCACGAGGATCACAGCCTGCGCGGCGGTTCGGTCTACACGCTCTCTGAGCGCCGGTCAGACCGCATGGCAAGCGAGCTGCGCGAAGATGGCGAATTCGTCCTCTTCGATGTCGAGATTTCCAGCGATGACGGGGTGGGGGACATCCTTCTCGATCTTGCCCAGTCGAACGCGCGGCAGAGCTCTGACAGGCTTGCGGATTCGCTCGTTGCATCGATGCGAACCAAGATGCCGCTCCTCAACAATCCAAAACGGCGCGGTGCTTTGCTCGTGCTTCTGTCGCCCGATGTGCCAGCGGTGCTCGTCGAACTCGCGTTTTTGTCCAACCCAAGGGATGAGGCCAACCTCATCAATGCTGCCTGGCGGCGTCAGTCGGTGGGCGCAATTGCCGACGGTATCGACAACTACTTCGATGCGGTTGGGCTCGAGACCCGCCTTGCTGGCGGCGCCAGTCGCTCGGGTTAGCGTTGAGCCGGACGGCGGTCCGTGCGAGACGCGCTGTCATGAGAGCGCTTGTGTCCCTTCTTCGTCAGCTCCTGCCGCTTCTGGCCACCACCTTTCTCGCCGGCTGCGGCAGCGTTGGCGGCGGGCAGGGTTTGAACCTTGGACCCGACCAGACCTCGCTCTCGGGATCTTATCTTCAAGGCCGTTTCGCAGCCCAGGACTTTGATATTCCGCGTGCTGAGGAAGCCTTTGTCGACGTGGCGCGCCGCCTTCCAGGACCAGCCGGGAGCCGCACCGCGTTCATCTATGCCCTCGCGTCAGGATCCAGCGCCGATGCGGAACAGCAGGCGCGGGTGGTGATCGCCACTGATGAGGGTGAACCGCAGGACGATTTCGGCGTGCAGAGGGATCTGCCGCGGCTAACCCTCGCGGCTGTCGCCATGCGCGACGGTGATCCTGAGCAGGCGATCACGCTCCTGAGCGAGGACGACCTCAGCTCATCCCTTTCGCGCTCGCTGGCCGTGCTCCTGCGCTCAGCGGCCCTTTATGAGAGCGAAGGCACCGACGCGGCACTTGCTGCGCTGAGTGAGCAGGAAAGCGGAACATTCAACGCGCTGGTGCCCCAGCATGTTGCGATGATGATGGTTGTTGATGGTCAGGCCTCGCGCGCTGAGACAATGTTCCGGCGTGCGCTGGGCGGCGCTCGCGCTGATATCGCAGCACTGGGCTACGCTCGCTTCTTAGAAGACGAGGGGCGTGCGGATGAAGCGGATGATATTTATGTCCGCATGGCGCAGGACGCGGGGCTCTTCACCCGGGCCGGTCGGATGGGCCGCGTGCGCACCGGTTCGCTTGAGGAGCAGAGCAGGGAGTTCCGCCGCGCCTCGACACGGGCGCCGCGGTTGGCCGACGACGGCTATGACCTCTTCGCTCTCGCGCTTGAGAACTACGCCTGGCTTGGTTTTGAGCAGGCTATGCAGACGCCGCGCGGCGACAGGTTTGCAGTCGAGCGCCGCCGCTCGGCCCTCGTTGTGCCGCTCGCGCTGTCCAATCTTGCCCGTGAGGTCGATGGTGATCGCGCGATCGCTAACTATCTCTCTGCACTGATCGTCAGCATGTTCGACAATCCAGAGGACGCGCTGGAGATGGCCTCCGCAGTCAAGCCATCATCCTGGCTCTATGAGTATGCTCGCTTGGAGGTTGCTGATTCGGTGAGCCAGGCGGGGGACGCGAACGATGCTGTCCAATCGCTGCGTCAGGATCTGAAGCGTGATCCAGGTTCGCCGCAAATGGCTCTGCAGCTCCACGGCTACCTTCTGCAGGCAGAGCGCTATGACGAGGCGGAGGACGCAGCCGACATGGCGATTGCTGCTGCCGAAGCGCTTGATGTGATGCCATCCTCTCTCTGGCGCTACTATTTTGCGCGTGGGGCTGGCCGTATTGAAGCGGATGTGTGGGAGGGGGGCCGTGATGACCTCGAGCGGGCGCTTGAGCTCGCGTCCGACGAACCCATCATTCTCAACCATTTGGGCTACAGCTATGTGGAACGGGGGCTGCAACTGGAGCGCGCCTTCGGGATGATCGAGCGGGCGCTCGATATCGATCCCAACAACGGAGCGATTGTTGATAGCCTCGGTTGGGCCCATTTCCAGCAAGGAAACTTCGAGGCAGCAATCGCACAACTCGAACGCGCTGTTGAGCTTGAGCCTGCCGATGCTGTGATCACGGATCATTTGGGCGATGCCTATTACGCTGTCGGCCGCGAGCGCGACGCCCGCTATGAATGGCAGCGGGTGATGACGCTTGAGGATGCTGATGAAGAGCTTCTCGCCGAGGTCGCGGCTAAGCTTGGCGGCGACACAAGCGGTGTGCTTCCTCCTGCGGAGAGGGAAGGGTCGTGACCGCGACGATCTTTGCGCCGATCAAAATCAATATCGCCTTACATGTCGGCCCTTTGAAAGCTGATGGCTATCACCCCGTCGACACACTCTGTGTCTTCCCCGCGATTGGCGACATCTTGACCTATGAAGAAGAGAGCGAGCCGGCGATCGACTTCGCCGGTCCCTTTGCAGGGCCTTTGCTCGGTGAGGACATCAAGACCAATCTGATTTGGAAAGCGTTTGCGGTTCTTGGGGTCGAGCCGACGGGTCGCTTCTTTTTGACCAAGACGACGCCGGTGGCATCAGGTGTCGGAGCGGGAACAGCCGACGGTGCTGCCGCGATGCTTCTTCTGAACGATGTGCTTGGGCTTGGTTTGGATGCTGATCAGTTGATCGCGCGTTCGCTCGGGCTGGGCGCTGATGGGCCCATTTGCATGGCGGCGCAGATTGGGCGCGGCGGGCTTTGGCGGGCTCGCGGCATCGGCGAACGCTTGACCTTTGAAGGGTCGATCGAGCCGGGCGCGATTGTGGTCGCCAATCCTGGCGTCCCGGTGCCGACAGGCCGGGTTTTCCGCGCCTTTGATGCTGGCGCGCCCGAGGCGCTGACAGCTGCGCGTCGGCAAAAGGGCGAAGCGCTGTCACGGACACTGGCAGCGACCCGGAATGATCTCGAATCGCCCGCGATGGCGCTGTGCCCCGCGATCGCCGCGCTGAAAGACGAGATGGCGGCACATCCCGGTGCGACGGCGGCGCGAATGTCCGGTTCCGGCGCGACTTGCTACACACTTCATACAAGCATAGCGTCGGCAGAGCGATCGGCCCGTAGCTTAAAACGTCTAGGCTATTGGGCCGAGGCGAGTCTGTTGTTGGCGGGATAGGAACAGTTAGGGGTCTTTTTGGGGATGATGGCGTCGGATATCACCATCGGTCTGATGGCCGCCTTGGTCTCCTGTTTGTTGTCTTACGCGTTTTGCCAAGTGGCCATCTGTCAACGGATTGCGCTTGATCACGTCTCTGACCGATCCAACCATCAGGTGCCGACACCGCGGCTTGGCGGGGCCGGCGTGATGGTTGGCTTTGCGGCCGCAGCAGCGATCATGATGGCAGCGAGCCTGATCAGTTCGGGGATGATCCCGCTCATCATGCTGACCTTTGCCGCAGGTATTATTGGCCTCGCCGATGATCTCACGACGCTGACGCCCGGCGCTAAGCTTCTGATGCTCAGTGTGCTGGCTGGCTTTTCTGTGATCGTCCTGGGACCCGTCGCGCAGGTTCCCATACCCTTTGTTGGCTGGGTTGCGTTGTCGCCCAGCATGGGCATGGCGCTGGGCGCCTTTTGGCTTTTGGCGATCGTCAATGTCGTCAACTTCATGGATGGTCTCAATGGTCTGATCGGCACGGCCGTTGTTCTTGTCGTCGTCAATATGGGCTTGATGATGGGAGGCGAGATCGGCTGGCTCGTGCTCGCGATTGAGGCTGGCATTATCGGTTTTTTGGCCTGCAATGCGTTCCGCGGACGGATTTTTCTAGGCGATGCAGGTAGCCTGTCACTTGGCTTCCTTCTCGGCGCCCTGCCATTGGTTGCGGAAGGCGAAGGGCGGGTCTTTTGGCTGACGCCGCTCGTTGCGCTGCCGCTCATTGCCGATGTCGCGGTGACGCTGATCGTCCGGGCGAGGCGGGGGGCACCGTTGACCGAGGCCCATAGCGAGCATCTTTACCAGCGACTAAAAGCGGCGGGCTGGTCCCACCAAGCGGTCTCGTTGGGGCTCGGGTCCGTGATCGTCCTGGGTGCCCTGATGAGCCGTAATTTTGGTGCCGATGTCGACGTTGCGCCATCGGCCTATTGGGCGTCGGCGATCGGCTTGGGCCTGGTCTGGGCGCTTATTATGCTGCTGATGCGCAGCCTCAAGCCGCCGCATGAGGAAGAGGCGGCTCAGTAAGGCCGTTCGGCCGATGCAAGCGCTAGAGCGCGCAGCCGATCGCCCAGCGGATGGGCGGGCAGGCCCGCAAGATCGTCAGCTGCTTGCACAGCGAAGCTCTGGGCATGACGAAGTGCCTTTGCGGGGATGTCGTCACGCGCAAGAAGTCGGAGCGCTTCATTGAAGTCCGCAGCAGGGGCGTTTTTGTCAAACGCTGTCTTCCAGAAATTGCGTTCAGCATCTCCACGCGCGGCATCGAAGGCGAGGATGACTGGCATCGTCATCTTCCGTTCACGGAAGTCATCGCCAACAGTCTTTCCGATCTCATCGGCACCAGCGCCATAGTCGAGGGCATCGTCGACAAGCTGGTAGGCTATGCCGAAGTGAAGACCAAAGGCAGCGAGCGCGTCCGCATGCTCTGATGGGCCTTTGGCGAGGGCTCCGGCGCGCGATGCGGCTTCGAACAGGGTGGCTGTCTTCGCGCGCACCACATCCATATGCATCGCCGTCGTCGCTTCGATGTTGCCTTGCGTCTCCAGCTGCAAGACCTCGCCTTCGGAGATCGTGCAGCTCGCGCGGCTCAAAATCTCAAGCACTGAGAGCTGCCCGGTCTTCACCATCAGCTCAAAAGCCCGTGCAAAGAGGAAATCGCCAACGAGCACGGCTTCTTTGTTGCCGAAGACCACGTTGGCCGTTTTGAACCCGCGGCGCAGCGCGCTGTCGTCGACCACATCGTCATGGAGCAGAGTGGCGGCGTGGATAAGCTCAACGGCCGCCGCGAGGTACCGCGCGTTCTCTCCTGACGCGCCAGCAATGGCAGCGCTCGCCAGCGTGATGAGGGGGCGAAGACGTTTGCCTCCAGCTCCAATCAGATGACGAGCCACCTCTGGGATGAGAGGCACATCGCTGCCCAGATGGTCGAGAATGACTCCGTTGGTCGCGTCGAGCTCGCTCTGAAGGGCGCCCATCAGCTGGGCCGCCGCATCAGGAAAAGCCTCCACTTGGCCTTCGTCTTGAGTTGTTACGGCAAGCGCCATGCATGAACTCCGAGCAACGCCTTAAACCATGTTGGATCGGAAAACCCAAAAATGGACGCGGCAAAGCGCGCCTTAGCTGGCAATGCTCTGCTGTTGAACCATGAAAAGGCCATCCGTATCTGGGGGCGATGTCGCGCTTTACCTCGATGCTGTTCGCCCCGTTCCGCCGTTTCTTCCCCCCAACACCTTTGGTCACCGTTGTGGCGTTACGCGGCGCCATCGGCGTCAGCGGCCCTGGAGGACGCGGCCTGTCCGCCAGTTCCGTCGAGGCGAGCCTGGTGAAAGCCTTCAAAAACAAGAGGAGCAAAGCCATCGTGGTCTCGATCAACTCGCCCGGCGGCGCACCAGCCCAATCGCGGATGATCATGGAGCGCATCCGCTCCCTTAGCATCGAAAAGCAGATCCCCGTGATCAGCTACATCGAGGATGTGGGTGCCTCCGGCGGATACATGATCGCGCTCGCAGGCGAGGAGATCTTTGCGGACCCCTTCGCTATCGTCGGTTCGATTGGCGTGATCTCAGCTGGTTTCGGTTTCCAGGATCTGATTGCCAAAGCCGGTGTGGAGCGGCGGGTTCACACCGCTGGCACCAACAAAATGCGCCTTGATCCCTTCCAAGCGCAGAAAGACGAGGATCGCGAGAAATTCGCCGCGCTGCTTGAGGGTACCCACAAACTGTTCATCGACATGGTGAAGACGAGCCGCGGCGACCGGATCACCGGCGACCCGGATATTGCCTTCAGCGGCGACTTTTTCCCAGCAGGTGAGGGCGAGGCGCTGGGCCTGATTGACGGCGTTGGCGACCTCCGAGCGATTTTGAAAGAGCGCTACGGCACCGATGTGAAAATCGAGACCATCAACTCGCAGAAATCGGGGCTTCTCGCGCGCCTCACCTCCGGCGCGTCGGCAGCTTTGGTGGATGCTGCCTTTCAACGGGTGGATGACAAGACCTTGAGAGGTCGCTTCGGGCTCTAGGAAGCGTCGCCGATCGCCTGTACGCTTACTCTATGAACGCTCTTGCTGCCCTGTTGGCCACCGCCGCTGTGACAGCCGGATCCGTGACTGCGGTGAAGGCCATTCGAAAGCGCCTGCGCGAAGCACCTGATCGCGTCCGTTGGCTTCGCAAACGCCGTTCAGGCCGCCAGGATGGTGCCGTGATCGACTTGGTGGCAGACGAAAGCGGCGTCTATGGCATGCGGCAGGGCCGTTGATCTCTTTTCTGTTTTGCACTGGCGAACGGATTTGACGGGACCCGCCGAGGCCCGACATGGCTTTTAAATGGTGTCCATTCCTCCACGCCCGGTGTCTTTTCTTTCGGTGGTAAGCTGCGGCTATGCGTCGACCGCTTGGCCGATTGAGGTCGGTTGGGGATTTGGCACAGGCCCTGTCCGTTCTATGTTGCTGGTACCGACCGAAGACTGGTCGCTGCTTGCGTGGGATAAGCACTGTGAAGGGGGACATCGGGTTGCGTTGGAAACGCTTGTCCGTGAAGGGAAGAAGCCTCTCGACGCTGCCCTCGTGCTCAACGCTGCGCTCGGACAAAGCACGGTCTATGCCCAGGATCCCAAGACAGACAGCCTCTGGCTTTATAAGCTCTACAAGGCGGCCAAGGTGGATCCGAACTTCCAGCTGGAGCCCAGTGCGATCGATATCGAGCCCTTGCCTGCAAGGGCCAGCGCGCGGGTCGAAGCCTTGCGTTCAGCATTTACGGCGCGCGCTGCGAGCTGAATGAGCGGTCTCCGGATGAAATGGCTGCGCCTCGGCGCTGGGCGGTCGGCACGTACGCTGATCTTCACCCATGCCACGGGGCTCAACGCCTCGGCCTATCGGCCACTCCTTGAGACGCTCGACTTCGATGGGACCGTTCTCGCGCCGAGTTTGCGCGGTCATGGCGGTACCACATTGCCGGCTGATCCGCGAAAGATCCGGAGCTTTTGGACCTTCGCCAAGGATCTTCTCGCCGATATCGAGACCTTTGGCGATCTCGGCGAGCTGACCCTGGCAGGGCACTCGGCGGGTTCTGTCACAAGCGTGCTGGTCGCGCGCCAGCTGAGGCCCCAGTCGCTTATCTTGGTGGAGCCGCTGGGGCTGCCGCGAACCGTAGCGCTGATGGCACGTACGCCGCTGAAGCGCTTCACGGTCGACAGAACGCCGATCGCGCTGAACGCCGCCAAGCGGCGGGCGCAGTTTCCCTCCCGCGACGACGCACGCGAGGCCTATCTCAGCAAGGCCTTTTTCAAGACCTGGGACCCCCGCGCGCTTGACGGTTATCTCGACGAAGGGCTCGTCGATGACCCAGAGGGCGGCGTACGGCTCAGCTGTGAGCCTGCCTGGGAGAGTGCGGTCTTCGGTGCGCAGGCGGCAGGCTTTTGGCCCCATCTCCATCACGTGCGGCGTAAAGGCGTACCGGTTCACGGTCTTGTCGCCTCGCGCCATTCCACCTTCCCCGGTTTCGCGAGACCTGGGTTCAAACGGTCGGGCGCCAAGCTCACGGTGATGGAAGGCGGCCACATGTTGCCGGTGGAGCAAGTTTCCGAGGTGGCATCATGGTTAAGCGCCCGGATTGGGGTTTAACCGCCTGCAAGGCTTTGCTACTGCCCCGCGAACGAAATCGCACTTAGGTACAATCATGAGCCAAACCCCGACCAACGCAGCCCCCTCCGTGGAAGGC
>JBCDLG010000056.1:0-19707 GCA_038745625.1 Pseudomonadota bacterium
CACAACTAAGCCGCCTTCTTCTTCCGTGTCCTCGTTCTTGCCCGGCGTTTGGGGGCTGCGGCGGCCGCTCGCTCCTCATGCCGGTCGAGCACCTCTTTAAGGAACTGGCCGGTGTAGCTGCCGGTGACCTCGGCGACGTCCTCAGGAGTGCCAGCGGCGATAATGCGGCCGCCTCCGTCGCCGCCTTCGGGGCCCAAATCGATGATCCAATCAGCCTGTTTGATGACGTCGAGATTGTGTTCGATGATCACCACCGTGTTGCCAGCGTCGGCGAGCTCTTGGATGACTTCCATCAGCTTACGAACATCTTCGAAGTGAAGACCCGTGGTGGGCTCATCAAGGATATAAAGCGTCCGGCCGGTCGCGACTTTGGAAAGTTCTTTGGCGAGTTTCACGCGCTGTGCCTCGCCGCCGGAGAGCGTGGTGGCCTGCTGCCCCACCTTGATATAGCCGAGCCCCACGCGGTTCAGGGTTTCCATCTTGTTACGGATCGATGGTACGGGTTTGAAAAACTCATAGGCTTCCTCGACGGTCATATCGAGGACGTCGGCGATCGATTTGTCCTTGTACTTCACCTCAAGCGTTTCGCGGTTGTAACGCCGACCGTGGCAGACATCGCAGGTGACATAGACGTCGGGCAGGAAATGCATCTCGATCTTGATGACGCCGTCACCCTGACACGCCTCGCACCGTCCGCCTTTGACATTGAAGCTGAAACGGCCAGGCTTATAGCCGCGGGCCTTCGCCTCAGGCAGGCCAGCGAACCATTCGCGGATCGGGCCGAAGGCGCCGGTATAGGTCGCAGGGTTGGACCGCGGCGTCCGACCGATCGGTGACTGATCAATGTCGATCACCTTGTCGAGATGCTCAAGCCCGCCGATGCGCTCATGTTTCCCAGGGACGGCCTTCGAATTCATCAGTTTACGGGATGCGGACTTGTAAAGTGTCTCAATGGTGAGGGTGGATTTGCCGCCGCCCGAGACGCCGGTGACGCAGGTGAGGAGCCCGACCGGGAACTCAGCCGTGATGTTCTGCAGATTGTTCGAGCCCGCGCCCTCGACGGTGACAATGCGGCCCGGGTCGAAGACACGGCGTTCGGCCGGGACCGGTACTTCGCGTCGACCCGCGAGATAATCGCCGGTGATCGAGTGCTTGTTCTTTTCGATCTGCGCAGGTGTCCCGGCTGCAACGACTGTTCCCCCGTGCACCCCGGCTCCGGGGCCGATGTCGAGGACGTGATCGGCGGTGCGGATCGCATCCTCATCGTGCTCGACCACGATCACGGTGTTGCCGAGATCCCGCAGGCCCACGAGGCTCGTCAGAAGTCTTTCATTGTCGCGCTGATGAAGCCCGATCGACGGCTCATCGAGGACGTAAAGAACGCCCGTGAGGCCCGAACCGATCTGGCTCGCCAGACGAATCCGCTGGCTCTCGCCGCCAGAGAGCGTCCCTGACGAGCGGGATAGCGTGAGATAGCCGAGGCCGACATTGTTGAGAAAATGCAGCCGGTCGCGGATCTCCTTCAAAATCCGTACCGCGATGGTCCGTTCTTTCTCCGTGAGCTGTGTGTCCAGCGTTCCGAACCAGAGATCGGCCTCACGGATCGACAGGCGGCTAATGGTCGAAATATCTTCGCCTCCGATTTTCACGGCCAAAGCTTCGGGTTTCAGCCGCGCGCCGCCGCAAGCATCGCATTCCGTGACGGATTGGAACTTCTCCATCTCCTCGCGCACCCAGGAACTGTCGGTCTCCCGCCAACGCCGTTCGAGATTGGGGATCACGCCTTCAAAGGTTTTGGTCGTCTCGTAGCGGCGGACTCCGTCATCATAGACGAACTTCACCTTCTCCTTACCCGTCCCATAAAGGATCGTTTTTTGCTGTTTGGCGGTCAGGTCACGCCAGACACCGCCCACGTCGAAACCATATTTCTTGCCCAGCGCCTCAAGGGTTTGGGTGTAGTAGGGGCTCTGGGTTTTTGACCAAGCCGCGATCGCACCTTTCCGTAGACTAATATCATGATCTGGGACGACCAGGTCGGGATCAAAATAAACCGACGTACCAAGACCATCGCAAGTCGGGCAGGCGCCCATCGGCGAGTTGAACGAGAACAGCCGCGGCTCAATCTCCTCAATCGTGAAGCCCGATTCAGGGCAAGCGAACTTGGCAGAGAAGGTGATCTTCTTCGGTTCCTCGCTAGCCTTGGGCGCACTTTCGGCAACCGCAAGACCATCGGCGAGGTCGAGGCACGTCTCCAAGCTCTCGGCAAGACGGCTTTCCAAGCCGTCTTTGATGACCACACGGTCGACCACGACATCGATATCGTGTTTGAGCTTTTTATCGAGGGCGGGGGCATCGGCGATGTCGTAGAACTCGCCATCGATCCGGACGCGTTGAAAGCCGCGTTTCATGAGGTCAGCGAGTTCTTTGCGATACTCGCCCTTCCGCTGGCGGATCATCGGTGCCAGGAGATAAAATCGCGCACCGTCCCCTTCAGCCATGAGCCGATCAACCATCTCAGAGACCGTCTGCGAGGTGATCGGCAGGCCCGTCGTCGGCGAGTAGGGGACACCAACCCGGGCCCAGAGAAGACGCATATAGTCGTAGATCTCGGTGACCGTCGCGACGGTTGAGCGGGGGTTCTTCGACGTCGTCTTTTGCTCAATCGAGATGGCAGGCGAGAGACCTTCGATCTGATCGACGTCAGGCTTTTGCATCAGCTCGAGGAACTGGCGCGCGTAGGCCGACAGGCTCTCAACATAGCGCCGCTGACCCTCCGCATAGATCGTATCAAATGCGAGAGACGACTTGCCTGAGCCTGAAAGCCCGGTGACCACGGTCAACTTATCACGGGGGATCTCCGCGGTGATGTCTTTGAGGTTGTGCTCGCGTGCACCGGTGACCGTGATGGATTTGCTGCTCACACGCCCTCTCCTGAACCAAGCTCAAGAGATAGGCCAATAGGGCGGTGAGGCCTCAAGAACAAGGGGCGAACATAACCAATCGTTCGCCCTCCGCTGGATCGCGGGCCTAGAAGTTCTTTCTGTAGGTGATGAGGCCCGTCAAACCAGCATATTCATAATCGGCATCGATGCCGCCGCCGCCCGCGTCGAAATCCGTTGTCGCGAGATAAGCGACCTCAAGCCCGATCTTCCCAGGCGTTGGCAGGATGTCGAAACTGACGCCAGCCTTCACCTGATAGGCGAAAGCTCCCGTTGCCGAATCGCCGTCGACGTCATCCAAATTGCTGGTGATATAGCCGATGCCGACACCGACATAGGGCTCCGGCAGCAGCGGCAAGCTGGGCCGGAACGCGCCGTTGACCATGAAAGCGAGGGTGTTGATGTCCTCGTCGATGCTCTCACTGACCCCCAGGACGCTCACGTCATCCACATTGGCCGAGCGGTAAGTCATCTCGCCTTCCAGCGCGATCGCCGGCAGTATGTAATATCCAAGCAAGCCGCCAATGGCGAAGCCTGTGTCCGCGTCGGTATCCACATCGACGTCGATGACGTTACCCAGGAAGTCTTCACCGCCAAACTCGATGTTATCCGATGTCTGCTGGAACGCGCCGGCATGGAGCTGAATATAGGTGTCGCCCGCATGGGCAAAGGAGAGGGCGGCGGCCGAAGCTGCTGCATACGCAATGATCGATTTCATAATTCAGACTTCCCTCGGCGCTGCTTGCTTATGCCGTATCAGAGGTTGCAGGCGGCACAAAGGACCGAAAATGGCGATTGTGCAGCCGCTGCGGCAAGTCCTTGACACAAGGAACGAAGAGAGAACATCTTGTGGGAAAGACACGCTTGGCCGCAGCCTCAATGCTGCCTACGCCTAGCGGGTTCTGGAGGTGAGGTATGGCTGGTAGCGTCAACAAGGTGATCTTGGTCGGCAATTTGGGGCAGGACCCTGAGGTGCGGCAGTTCTCGAACGGCGGGCAGGTGTGCAACCTCTCGATCGCGACGTCAGAAAGCTGGAAGGACAAGCAGTCCGGCGAGCGGCGCGAGAGGACCGAATGGCACCGGGTGGCGATCTTTTCGGAGCCCTTGGTCCGGGTCGCCCAGAACTATCTCAAACGCGGCTCCAAAGTGTATATTGAAGGCCAGCTTGAGACCCGCAAATGGCAGGACCAAAACGGGCAGGATCGCTACACCACCGAGGTTGTGCTGCGTCCTTACCGGTCCGAGCTGACCATGCTGGACGGCCGATCGGGCGGCGGTGACCAGGCGATGGGCGGGGGTTATGGCCAGCAAATCTCGGGGCCACCGAACGATTTTGGCGGACAAGGCGCCCCGGCTGGCGGCACCGATTACGACCTCGACGACGACATCCCGTTCTAAGGTTCATCCGTGCGCCCCGCACCGCGGCTTTTTATTGATGGCCCGTTGGGGGCAGGGCCGCTCGCCCTCTCCTCTGAGCATGGCCGGTATCTGGGCCAAGTGCTTCGGTTGAAAGAGGGCAGCGAGGTGCGTCTCTTCAACAGCCGGGACGGCGAGTGGATTTATACCCTCGAAGCAATAGGAAAGCGCGGCGCGGAAGCGATGCCGCAGAGCCAGAGGCGCGCGCCTGAACCGGTTCAAAAGACACCAATTTTGTTCTTTGCACCGATCAAGCGCAGTCCGACAGAACTCCTGATCCAAAAGGCCACCGAGCTTGGCGTCGCTATGCTTCAACCGGTGATCACAGCACGGACCAATCGCGAGAGTCTGCGGATCGACCGTCTTGAGACCATTGCCACCGAGGCGGCCGAACAATCCGAACGCCTCACAGTTCCGCCTATCAATGAGCCGATCCCCCTCACCGCGATGCTGCAGGAGCCGCCGCCCTTCGTCTTTTGCGACGAGGCCGGCGATAGCGAATCGGAACCATGGGGCGGGGAAGAAGGCCGGGCGCCGCTCGCCCGTCTTGCTTTTCGGGAGGCCAGCGAGACGCCGCAAGGCGTACTTGTCGGGCCGGAAGGCGGCTTCACACCCGATGAACGCGGGGCGCTCAGGGCTTGCTCTGCCGCGTTGCCGGTTTCCCTGGGGCCGCGGATCTTGCGTGCTGAAACCGCTGCCATTGTGGCACTGACCCTCTGGCAGGCCTCCTATGGCGACCTCACCAGCATCTCTTCATAGCCGGTGAGCCTTCCTCACCGGCTGGCGCTGCGCCGCAATCCCGCCTAACGGTTTTGTTCATCAGTCCGGCCAGGCTCCCAATAGGGCGTGGTCGGGCTTTGTGTTCGTTCGTTGTTTCGTTGAGAAGATCTATGACCCAGCTGGATGCCAGTGCCCGTCAAAACCTCGAGCCGATCGAGGATGTGTCAGAGTTGTCCGCCTACCTCGCCTCGGGCTGCAAGCCGCGTGATGCGTGGCGCATCGGGACAGAGCACGAGAAGTTCGGTTTTCTGCGCGATACGCTCGAACCTCTGCCTTTTTCTGGAGAGCGGTCGATCCAGGCGGTGCTTGAGGGGCTCGCGAGCCAGTTCGGTTGGGAACGCCTCGAAGAGGACGGCCAGCTCGTGGCCCTTAAGAAAGAAGGGGCCTCAATCACCCTCGAGCCGGGCGGCCAGTTTGAATTGTCGGGCGCACCGCTGGAGAACATCCAGCAGACCTGCAACGAGGTCCACACCCACCTCGCTGAAGTCAAAAAGGTCAGCGACCCGCTTGGTATCGGCTTTATCGGGCTCGGCGCCGCGCCCTATTGGACGCGGGATGACATGCCGAAAGTGCCCAAAGGTCGGTACACGATCATGCGGCGCTATATGCCAAAGGTCGGCGATCTCGGCCTCGACATGATGCACCGAACCGCCACGGTGCAAGTCAATCTCGACTTCGAGAGCGAAGCGGACATGGTGAAGAAGTTCCGCACGTCGCTCGCGCTCCAGCCGATTGCCACCGCGCTTTTTGCTAATTCTCCGCTCACCGAGGGGAAGGCCAACGGCTTCCAATCGTGGCGCGCCCATATCTGGACCGATACGGACGCCGACCGCACCGGCATGCTCGATTTCGTCTTTGAAGACGGTTTCGGATTTGAGCGCTATGCTGAGTATATGCTCGATGTGCCGATGTATTTCCTATGGCGCGACGGTGTCTACACCGACGCCACCGGGCAGTCGTTCCGGGATTTTCTGAACGGGGAGCTGGCAGCTGCTCCTGGTGTCAAACCGAACCTTGAGGACTGGAAAGATCATCTCTCCACGGCTTTTCCTGAAGTCCGCCTCAAAACGTTTCTGGAAATGCGCGGCGCCGATTCAGGCTCCTGGGGCCGTATCTGCGCCTTGCCAGCGTTCTGGGTAGGTCTTCTTTATGATCAGGAGAGCCTCAATGCAGCCTATGATCTGGTCAAAGATTGGACGGCGGAAGAACGCGGCGCGCTAAGACCGGCCGCGGCGAAAGACGGCATGGCCGGACAGGTTGGTGCCATCAAGATCCAGGACATCGCACACCAAGTGATTGAGCTCTCGCGTGAGGGGCTCCGTCGGCGCAAGGCGCTTGATGCGGCTGGGACCGATGAAACGGGGTTCCTGAAACCGCTCACAGAGATCGCGCGATCAGGGCAAAATTTCGCGCAGCTCTTTTTGCAAGACATTGAAAATGGTGATGACGTGCGCGCCCTTTTTGATCGCTATGCGTTTCAATGAGCCCCGATGACCCGGACGTTGCCAAAGCGGCCTGGAGCCTCGCCCGCCGCGATCCGGTGCTGCGCTCAATCCTCAAACTGACAGGGCCGCCGCGCTGGCGAGCCCGCCCGGGCGGCTACCAAGGCCTGGCCCGTATCATTATTGAGCAGCAATTGTCGGTAGCCAGCGCGAACGCCATTCTTGCGCGGTGCAAGGAGGCGACGAACGACCTCTGCCCCAACACGACGGCGACCGCTGACCCGGACGATTTGAGAGCGCTTGGTCTCTCACGCCCAAAGATCCGTTATCTGAAAGCGCTGTCAGAAGACGTGCGATCCGGCGCGGTTGATCTTGACGCTTTGCGTGCGCTTGATGATCGGGAGGCGCACCAAGAGCTTTGCAAAATCCTCGGTATTGGTCCGTGGACGGCGTCCGTCTATCTTCTTTTTTGTGAAGGCCGGTGCGATCTCTGGCCAAAAGGTGATGTGGCGCTGCTCGCCGCGCATTCTGGTGCTGGCGGGCCGTTCACCCGCGCCGAGATCTCAGATTTTGACGCGATGGCTGACCAAACCTACGCACCCCATCGCGGTGTCGCGGCCCATCTTCTGTGGGGTTACATCGCCCATCAGCGCGGACGGGCACCGCTTTAGAACCGGTCCGGATTGGGGGCGTCGCGTCCCTGACGGTGCCACATCTCTTGTGATGGTTGAAGGGGTGGGCAGTAAGGGTGCTTTTCATTGTTTGTTTCTATAGTTTCAGCCGCAATCCTGGCGATCTCTGCGGCGCAGGCCGATTGGGTCACGTCCTATCAAAACTACCAAGCGGCGGTTCAGGCGGGGGATCCAGACGCCGCCATGCGCCACGCCAAGGAGGCATGGCTGCAGTCGCAGGTCGCTCTTCCCCCGTCAGAGAACCGGGCGCTCCTGGCGCAGAATTACGGTACACAGATTGTTCTCAAGGACCCGAGGGCAGCGGTCCCAGCACTCCAGGACGCTGTTGATCTGGCTGAACAGGGCTTTGGCCTGTCCAACCTTTCGCTGACATCGGCTTTCTTTCAGTTGGAAACAGCGGAGGCACTGAGCAAGCGCAACCGTAGGAGCATCAATGAAGCACTTGAGGCTATGGAAGCTCTTTCGACTGCGGAAAAGCTCGCACCAGACAACAGCGTCTTGTCGCTCAGGCTGTCCGCTTTGCTAACCGAACGGGATCGCGCTGCTGAAGCGAGCGAGATGTTGGGCGGCCTCAAGGCCCTCCTTCACGCCGATGAGACGTCGTCGTTCCGAACGCTGGCATCTGCAGAAATTCTCCGTGCACAAGCGGTTCTGGCTGACAAGCCATCGATTTTGGATCATGCGCGGCACGAAGCCTTTGGAGAGCGCTTGATCGAACCCTTTGTCGGCGTGCACCGAGCCTTGCTGCGCGCAGAGCCCGCGGACGCCATCGCCGAGATAAATCCAGCTGCTGCAGATCTTTGGACATGGGGACTGGTGCTGAACGGTTTCTTTGTGAGCTACGAAACAGACGCGGGCGATGAGGCGAGAAGGAGGGCAAGAGCCTATGGCCGCTTGGACTCTCTGCTGGCGGGTAAAGAAGGCTGCCCAGAAATCGAATGGAAGAGGCGCAATGTTGAATACGACCCAAAGGGGCGTGGCGACGGTGCGTGGGTCGGAGCCATACTTGTAGGTGGCCGGCTCAAACGCGATGGACGAATGGATGACGTCCGGATCATCAGTGCGTCGCCGGATGACCTCTTCGACATCGGGGTGCTGCGCGACGCGGGTCGATGGCGCGCCAATGTCGAAGGCCTTCCCGACGCGTGCTTTGAAGATCGCTTCACAGCGATCAACTTCGTGATCGGTGAGGAAAACTAAGCCAAATTTCTTACCGTGATCGTTCTGTCACATAGAATCGGCTAAGGGTTTGTGGAATAAGGTCACACCGTTACCACCTCGGAGCCGGGCGCTTTCTGCAATTCTGATCTTCATATTATTCCCTTTGTGAGCGGCCGAATACAGCCGGTCCGATGGCAATGCCCCGGCCCCGGGAGGCGCAGGAGCTCATTGTCATGAACACCGCCCGTCAGACCCCCGATGGATGTCCCGCTCTGGTCTTGAACGCTGATTTCAGGCCCCTGAGCTACTTTCCTCTCTCGTTATGGTCGTGGCAGGACACGTTGAAGGCGGTGTTCTTAGGGCGGGTTGACGTTGTGGCGGAGTATGAGACCGAGGTGCATTCGGTCTCGACGTCGATGCGGCTACCGTCGGTGGTGTCGCTCAAGTCCTATGTGAACCACTCGCGCAAACCCGCCTTCACCCGGTTCAACGTGTTCCTTCGCGATGGCTTCTCTTGCCAGTATTGCGGCAAGGACGATCGCGATGATCTGACTTTTGACCATGTGGTGCCGCGCAGCCGTGGCGGCAAAACAACGTGGACGAACATTGTTGCGGCCTGCAGCTCTTGCAATCTCAAAAAAGGCGGGAAGATGCCGCGCGATGCGCGCATGTGGCCGGCTCAAGCGCCGCGCCAGCCCAACATGTTTGAGCTCAACGAAAAGGGCCGGTCCTTCCCGCCCAACTACCTGCACGAAAGCTGGCAAGACTATCTCTACTGGGATACAGAACTCGAGGCCTAGTAGTCCCGTTTGTAGTTGCCCGAGAGCGCCTGCGCGCCGTTCGATTTGAGAGTCGTCTCGAGGCTGAAGAAACGTGACACTTCGTAGACGACGCTAAAGGCGGTGCCGAGTTCACCGATCCCTTGGACCGCGGAGACGTAGACGCCTTCGGCAATGTACTTGCCCACTGTCAGGGAGTTGCCTTCTGGATCATAGCTCAGCCGATCGAGCCCAAGGCCTGAGCGTAGCCCATTGGCGAGCCCTGCGCCGCCAAAAGGCCCGGTGCCGGAGAGGGTGGCCGCTGCTTGAGCCAGCTGCAATGCCTCCGCCGCGCCCAGTTGGTTGGCAGGCCGACCAAAAAGGATCAGGGCAAGGACGTCCTCTTCAGGAAGGGCAGGGTTGGACGTGAACGTGATCGTCGGTTGCGACGATGGCCCCGTGACGGTTGCAATCGCTGTGATCTGATCGGGCGAGGTCCCGGTCACCGTCTCCGCCTGGACATCAAGCGTCGGATCGAGACCGCTTTCGGGCGTGAAGCTGACGAGCCCTTCGGTCAACGCGAAGCTGCGCCCAGCCAGGTCCAGCGTTCCGTCGACGGAGTTGATCGTACCGCGCAGCTTAGGGTCATCCGCTGTCCCTTGTACATCGAGATCGATCGACCATTCCGATTCGAGGCCGCGCCCACGGATGAACACACCATTGCGCGCATCGACGGTCATGTTGAGGTTGAGGATCAGAGGCGGCGCCTCGGCTGGGTCCTCGATCGGTGACGTTGATCCATTTTCCGGAACGTCTGTGCGGACGATGTTGACCGGCACGAAAGTCGGCGCCTCTTCTCCGGCCTGTGTGTCGGGGATGGCGAAGTCGAATTCGTCGATGGTGATCGGCCCCGAGAGGGTGGCCTCTTCGAACGTCCCTGCGAGGACGAGATCGGAGGTCAGCCGCACCTCAAGCTCCGCGTTGCGTGCGAGCTGGGCGCGATCAGCGACAAAGCGAAGGTTGAAGCTGGGGTCATCGGGCGTGGTGTCGATCGTGCCGGACAATTGCACCGCCTTCTCCCGCCGCTCACGGCCTGAGCCTGCAAGATCAATGGAGGCCACAAGAGTGCTGCCTTGTCCCCCAAAGGCGATGCTGCCAGCAAGATCCACAAGGGTGATGCCGACCTCGGGATCCTCGATCCGGGTCTCGGCGATCGTGATCTCGCCACTGATTGCTGGCGCTTCAAGAGGCCCAGCGATGTCGGCTGTTGCTTGCAGACGCCCCGCGACCGGCTCACCTCTGATCGGGAGGAAGGCCAAGAGCGGCGCGAAGGTGTCGTCGTAGTCGAGCGACGCAGCGATGGGTGCGTCTGGCACCCCGACCGCCAATGCCGGTGTGCGGATCAGGTTGAGGGGAGCGGCCACGTCAAAGCTCCCCAATCGCTCCCGGCCCGACCGGATGATGATGCCTTCGGTCAGGACCTCCCGGCCTGTCCATCGCCCATCAGCACGGATCGCATAGCGGTCGTCCCGCCCTTCCGTTGCTGCCACCACTTGGAAACTGGCGGGGTCGGTATCGTTGGTATCCAAATTGAGCTGCAGACTGATAAAAGTATCCGTGCCCGGCACCGCGATGCGCTGCGCTGCCAGTTGGGCAATCCACGACGTTTGCGAAATCTCGGCACTGGCCGTCACGATGCCGTCGTTCAGCCAAGACAAACGCGTCGAGGCGAGCGAGATGCCGTCGCCCCAGCGCGCGGTCGTCGGACGAACGAGGCTGATCTCCTGGGGATCACGGCTATCGTCGGAGAGCCGAACGACGAACGCATCAATCGCGGCCTCACGCGCCTCGGCAACCGAAAGCGTACCGCTGGAGGTGATACCGTGGACGAAGAGGTCGGCGACGGCGATATCGGAAGCCGTGACATCGAACGCCACCGCTTCGGGCGGGCCTGACGCTGCGACTTGCAGGACGCCGACAGCGTTGTCATCGAGGCGCAGATCGTCGGCCATCACCGCGATGCGCACGAGACCCGTGCCGGCTTCATTGCTCATATCCGCAGTGAGCTGACCACTCACCACCTGCCCGGTGATCAATCGCGTCCGATCACCGGCATCGAGGTTAAGGGTCGCCTGACCTTGGCTGATCTCTTGGTCGTACTGTCCGGCGCCAGTGAGCGTCAGCGCGCCAAAACGCACATCGAGACGGTCGACCGCCGTGAGGCGATCCTCTGTACGAACCTCTACGTTAAAAGCGTACGAGTCGCTCGCGGTCAGAGACACCGTCCCTGTCGGATGGGTAGGCAGGCCCGTCAGCTCTGCCCGAAGTGTTCCTGGCGCAACCATATCGCCGCGAACAGCGCCGCCTGGAACCGATCCGTTAACGGATAATAATAGGTCATCAAGTGCGCCACTCGCATTGATATCCATGCTGAGATCACCATCCGCCTGCGCACCATCAAGGAGAAGCGCGAGCACACCGGCTTCGGCGACGAGGGAGAGGTCGGAGACCACGGTTGGCGACTGAAGATCGTATTCGACGACGCCCTCAGCGAAGAGCCGCTGGCCTTCACTGGTGCCAAGCTGTGCAGAGAGTCCGCGAACCGTTAGGATCTGCGCGGCCGTCAGCCGCGCTTCTGCGGATAGGTTTGCGCCCTCGGCGAGAAGCGGCTCGAGCACAGCGGGCCCGCCGATGATCGATGGGGTGGTCACAGCAACCTCGCCGCCAAAGAGAAGGTCCTCCGTGGACAGTCCACTGCGTATTTCGAGACTCAACGCACCAGCGTTGAGCGTGCCATCATAAGCAAAGCCATCGTCAATCGCGTCGACCTGCGCCTGCAAATCAAAGCCGCCGCCCAATTGACCGGCACCGAAAGCATCGAGCACATGCTCGGACAACGCGCCTTCGAGATCCGCGGCAAGCGAGCGCTGATCATCCCATTTGCCTTTCACCGAACCTGCGAGCGCGCCGAAGGCGCCGCTCAAGGTCTGAAGCTCGATATCAACGCTACGGCGCCGCTCAACGATATCGGCAACGATCCGTAGACGGCTGCCCAAGAGTTCGTGAGCTTCATCCGGCAAGATCTCACCCGGCTGATAGGTGAGAGCGGTGCGGAGCGCGTTGTTTTGCTTCGGTAGGCGTGCCGCGGTGCCAGTGATCATGCCGTAGCGTCCAAGCGCTGCGCCGAGCTCCGCTTCAAGTTCGTCATAGTCACCCGCAACGCGAAGGCGCAGCTCCAATCGATCCTCGGTTTGCGCCGCCAGGGCCACAGCGCCGTCCGCTTCGCTGACCAGAACAAGGTCGAGATCGGTGCCGCGGCGATCGATGTCGCCGGTGACGAACAGCTCGTCCTGCCCATTCTCCGTCTGCGCATGAAGAGAAAGACGCAAGCGCGGTTTAAGTACGCGCGCTTGGGCTTGAAGCGACAATGTCTGTTCGGTGCCGAGAATATTGGAACCCAAGGTGAAATCGTCGATGATCAATTCCTGGAGGTCGACGTCAAAGGGAAGATAATCGCCCTCGCGCGGCTCGTCCGCTTCGACCGCTGCAGGATCATCGGATCGGTCAGGCAAAGCGGGCAGCCTGCGGAGCGCAGAACGATCTACGATAACCCTCTCGATACGGAGATCACCGCGGAGGAGAGCCCAGGGGTTCCACGCCACAATGATGCTCTCACTTTCGAACCACACCTCGCCATCGGTCGAAAGCGCAAGATCTTGGAGCACCAACTGACCAGGCAAGGGGCCAATAACCGGTGCATAGGTGATGTCCGCACCAAGCTGATCACGAACGATGTTCGCGACGATCGGACGGCTGATATCGTCGACGAGGCCAGCACCGTAGGGCGTCTTGAGGAGCACCCAAAGACCCGCGAGCAGCGCAGCAACAAGGCCGACGATGGCTGCGAGGGATATGCTGAGCCAACGCACCATCAGAAGGGCTGTCCAATCGCAATATAGAACTGGATCGCCGGGTCCTGAAACACCCGGCTCCGGCCATCGTCCGCTGCCGGATCATCAACAAAGAACTGCCGCCGCTCGACCGGGATGGCGATGTCGACCCGCAAAGGACCGATTGGCGAGAGATAGCGGATACCGCCGCCGGCGCCGATCAGGACCTCGTCAAAGTCTGGGGTGTTGTTCTCAAAAGCCCCGCCGATATCGCTAAAGAGGGCGAGCTGGATCGTATCGGTGATCTTGTGGCGCAGCTCCATATTAAGCTCCGCCACCGAGGCGCCACCAAGAACATCACCATTCAGCGGATCGACGGGACTGGCTTCCTGGAAGGCGTAGCCGCGCAGCGAGCCGCCACCGCCAGAGTAAAACCGCTCGGTGGCCGGAATATCAGCGCGGCCAGCGCCATAGATCGCGCCAATCTTCACGCGGCCCGCGAGCGTGCCCCAGTCATTTTCGCCCCAGTTGACCCGATCGGTGTAGCTGAGCTCGATCTTACGAAAATCGACGGTGCCGAAGAAGGGCTCAAGCTTGGCTGTGGCGACGAACCCGTCGCGCGGGTCGAGCGGGTTGTTCTGGCTGTTCCACGCGACGGTCAGCGGCACAGACAGGGCGATGAAGATGTCATCATCGGTCACGGTCTCGGTGGTGACACCATCAGAGCCTTCGACATCCTCAATGTCTGAGTACTGAAAGCGTAAACCCCCTTCGGTGGTGAGCCTTTTGTCGAGCCATAGCTTCGCAAGCGCAGCGCCGAGTTCGCCCGTTTGCGCGTTAAAGGCGTCGGTGTCTTCATTCCGCAACGTCGCTGACAGGGTGTAATAGCCGGGGAGGCGCGGCCGCTGCTTCCGAAAGCTCGCGGTTCCTTGTTGCACGGGCTCGGACATATCGATGGACGTCCGTAGCGTTTCGCCCCGGCCTAGTAGATTCCGGTTCTCCCAAAAGACTGACGCACCCGGACCAACATCGGTACCATAGGAGAGCCCGCCACCGAGGGTGCGGTGCTTGCGTTCGGCTAGGCGAACAAGAACGTCCGCTTCGCCTTCGTCGTTAGGAACGCCGGGTGTCACTTCGATTTGCGAGAAGAGGCCGGTGTCGCTCAAATCCTCGCGATAGGCCTCAAGATCTGCACGCTTGGCGACCTCGCCGATCTCGTAGGGACGGATTTGCCGGATATACTCGACTTCCGTCCGTTCTGCCCCGTCGACCCGGATACCGCCATAGGTCGCACGCGGGCCTGACTTCACCTCGTACTCGGCGATCGCCGAGCCCATGGAAAGGTCAGTGAGGACACGGTGGCTCTTCATCTCGGCGCTGATGAAACCGGTGTTCCAGAGCCGTTTCAGAAGCGCCTCGCCCACGGCCTTAAGGTCCTCGCCGGTGGGGCTGCCGTCGGCGACGATGCCGACGACGTCGCCTTCGCCGGGGCGGGGGTGCTCGCTCTCGTCGCGATAGATGACTGTGTAGTCGGTGATGCGAAACCGCTCCCCGCGATCGATCTCGAAGGTCACGGTGACGCGATCGCCGCGGCGACGGACATCCGACGTCACAGCCGCCGCGTAGAAGCCGCTCGATTGGAGCGCATTCACCAGCGCCGCCTCATCCGCCTCGACGGCCCGGCGAAGGGGCGCGAGTGCCGTGAAGCCATCAGGGTTGCGGGCAATATAGGACACATCTCGAAAAGTCTTGGTCTGGTTGGGCCCCAGCCCTTCGAGCACCACGGTGATGTCGAGCTCCTGCGCCGCAGCGAAGCTTGACGCCACCAGCGCGAGGAGGATCGCCAGGGGAAGGAAAAACCGATAAACCACTCTTGACCAAAGACCCCCGCGCACCCACACGCGGCCACCATACGGACGGCAGCAGGGTTGTATCGTATGGCTACCGGAATGCATCAAATTCGTATGGATATCGCTGAGAGATTGAAGAACCGTGCCGCTCAGGTTGAAGCGGCTTTACACGCGGCCCTGGAGCCCAAGAGCGACGAGGCCGCGATCGCCAAGCTCCAAGAGGCTATGGGCTACGCGCTGACCGGCGGCGGTAAGCGGATGCGCCCCTTTCTTACCCTTGAGACAGCCGCGCTTTTGGGCGCCGAAGAGATGGCGATGCACGCCGCCGTCGCTATCGAGATGATCCATTCCTACAGCCTCGTGCATGACGACCTCCCGGCAATGGACGATGCCGATTTGCGGCGCGGGAAGCCGTCGGTGCACAAAGCCTATGACGACGCGATTGCCGTGCTCGTCGGGGATGCTCTTCTGACCGAAGCCTTCACGGTTTTGGCGCATTACAATGCGCAGATCGCGCAGCCGCTGGTGCGGGAGCTCGCGCGCGCCTCCGGCATGATGGGCATGGTTGGCGGCCAGATGCTTGATCTTTACCCGGATGGCGATGACGAGCAGTCGATCATCTCGCTCCAGGACAAAAAGACCGGCGCTTTGATCGAATGCGCTGTGACCATGGGCTGCATCGTCGGCGATGCGAGCAAGGCGGAGGAGGAGTCACTGCGCCGCTATGCGCGCAAACTTGGCCTCGCTTTCCAAATTGCCGATGACATTCTCGACGTGACGATGAGCGCGGAAGAGATCGGCAAGCCCGCCGGTCGTGACGACGACCAAGGCAAAGTCACCTTCGTCAATCTCTTAAGCCTTGAGGGCGCGCGAGGGCGCCTTGATCAGCTTAATGACGAAGCACGCAGCGCGTTGGCCGAAGTCAATCACGACACGTCTGTCCTCGAAGGACTGATCGATTGGCAGGCCAACAGGACGAGCTAGGCAAAGACGGGGGTTGGGGGTCACAACATGGATTTGCTTGTCGCCGCTGGTGAGTACATCGCACTCCATCCATTTTTGCTGACCGCGGTTCTCGCGCTCATTCTCGCGATTTTTGGTTACATCAACAATCAAAGACGACAACGCCGAACCCAAACACTTGATCTGATGCTGGAGTTCTCGCGGAATGAGCATCTGACAAGAATGGCGCGCCTGATCGATGCCCGTTTTTTGTCAGGTGAGACGATCACAAACGATAGCTTAGACGAACAAGAAGCCGAAGACATCAGCACTCTGATGGTCAGCCTCGAATATCTTGCCTTTGCCTATAATACCGGAACGGTTGATCGGAACAGTGTTGATCGAATGTTGGTGCATCGGATCATAAAAACCTACTGGGTCACTCGTCCTTTGATCCTTGAGCGTCGGAAGGCCGCTTCCTTGTACTTTTGCGAAATCGAAGCTGTAGCAACGCGCGGCTCTCGAGCACAGGAATACAAGAGGCAGTTCAAGTCCGCTCAGAAATAGCGAACTCTGGCTTAAACCTCCGGCAAAGCCGGCCGTTTGCTCACTTCACGGAGCATGAAGCTCGATTCGATGGTGGCGATGTTTTCGGTTTTGAGGAGGCTGTCAGACAGGAACGGCTCGTAACTGCCCAGGGTCGGTAGAACGGCTTTGAGATAGTAGTCGAACTTCCCTGTGACGAGCAGACACTCCATGATCTCGGGCTTGGCTTTCACCATTTCCTCGAACTCGCGGAGGCTCTCTTCATCCTCTTTCTCAAGTTTGACCAGGATAACGACCGTGACCGGCAAACCCACCGAGTCACGGTTCACCTCCGTGCGGTAGCCTTTGACGATCCCCTCCGTCTCCAACCGCCGCAATCTTCTGAGACAAGGTGTGGGCGAGAGTCCCACTTTTTCCGCTAGCTCAGCATTGGTGATTCGCGCATTGTGCTGAAGGTGATGCAGGATTTTACGGTCAATCTGATCGAGCTTCATAAAGCAGCCTTTGCCGTGATAACCTGCTCCGCTGCAAGCAGAATTCTGCGAGAAGGGCGCTGAAATGAACTGGTCGACAGCAAATTGTGCAGAACGCGCCCTGTCGCGACGGCGCAAAACCTTTGCTGCGCTGGATCTTGGCACCAACAACTGCCGGTTGTTGGTGGCTGCACCTCATCGCCAGGGCTTCCGCGTTGTGGATAGTTTTTCGCGAATTGTCCGGTTGGGGGAGGGGCTTTCCAGCTCCGGACGGCTGTCTGACGAGGCAATCGAGCGCGCGATGGGCGCCCTCAAGCGCTGCGCTGAGGTCGCAGCGCGCTGGGATGTGGCGGGCATCCGCTGCGTCACCACCGAGGCCTGCCGCAGCGCCGCCAATGGCGAAGCGTTTATTGCTAGAGTCCGCACGGAAACGGGCCTCAGGTTCGATGTCATCGACGCGGAAGAAGAGGCCGCCCTCGCGGTGACAGGCTGCGCCGGTTTGGTTTCGCGCCGAGCAAAGCAGGTTGTGGTTTTCGATATTGGCGGCGGCTCCACAGAGATTTCTTGGGTGAGCGTCGACCGGGCCGCGAAAGGTCCGGTGAAGCTCATCATCAACGGCTCGATGTCGCTGCCGTTTGGGGTCGTGCGGCTGAGCGATGGGCTCGATCCGGGCGGTTTTGCTGGCGACCACTATCGCGGTATCAAGAAACGCGTCGCTGAGACGATTGCTGCCTCACCAATCGCGCGCGCCGCGGCCGATCCCGAAGAAGGCCGCGATCACCTGATCGGTACGTCAGGAACGGCGACGAGCCTTGCGGCCTTCCACATGGGGATGAAGCGCTATCGCCGCCGTGACATCGACGGGACATGGCTTAGAGATCACGAGATCTCGCGCCTTGCGGGTCGCCTTTCGTGGCTCGGTTTCGACGGTCGCAGCGAGCAGCCTTGCATTGGCAGCGGGCGCGCGGATCTCATCATGCCAGGCTGCGCGATCCTGGAGGGGATCATCGAAGCGACGGGGATGAACAGCATCCGCGTCGCTGATCGCGGTCTGCGCGAAGGAATCATCACCGACCTCATGGCCAACGCGAACCCGCCCTTGCGCCACCACGCCCCGTCTTACGCAGCGCAGTAAAGCCCATGCCCAAGAAACCTGGAAAGGGCGGATCGAAGCCCAACGCCCTTGGCAGCCCCCCTGAGCCGCGGCGCCTTAAGAGCAAGTCGACCTCGGTGGCTGATCGCGACCTCGCGGTGAAGGTCAAAACTGCGCGGGGCCGCAAGCTCGGCTCAACGATCTGGCTGCAACGCCAGCTCAACGATCCGTTCGTCGCACGTGCCAAAAAAGAGGGCTACCGCTCCCGCGCCGCCTACAAGCTCATCGAGCTTGATGACCAATTCGGGTTTTTAAAGCCCGGTGGCCGGATCGTGGATCTCGGCGCAGCGCCGGGCGGGTGGTGCCAGGTCGCTGTCCAGCGGACGAAAGGCCGGGGCAAGGTCGTCGGGATCGACTATCTCGAAATGGAAGGCGTGCCGGGCACAGAGCTTTTACAGCTCGACTTCCTCGAGGAGGGAGCTGACACAGCGCTTAAAGAGCTGCTCGCGGGCAGGGCGGATGTCGTCCTCTCGGATATGGCAGCACCGACCACCGGTCACCGCTCGACCGACCATATGCGGATTGTGGCTCTCGCTGACGAAGCGCTTGGCTTTGCTGAAACGGTGCTGGCGCCGGGCGGTGCGTTCGTTGCGAAGGTGCTGCAAGGCGGCTCGGAGAAACAGCTCCTCGACCGGCTGAAGACCAACTTCCGCAAAGTGCACCATGCCAAACCGGAAGCGAGCCGGTCTGACTCTGCTGAGATGTACGTCGTTGGCCTCGGCTTCCGCGGCGGCACCAAAAAGGCCGACGACGCGCTGCAACAGGCCTGAGCCTTCCTACAAATGTAGGATTTCAGCACCCCAAGAGTCGCTCATTAAAATGGTAGTGTTTTGGGGAGTGGGGCTCATGAAAAGCATCGTCACAGCGCTATCGGTGCTTGCCATGGTCGGCATCGGCCATGCGGCGCAAGTTAATCTCTTGGTCAATCCAAGCTTTGAAGAGGACGTCATACCGGGCGGTGCCAATCGCCAGGAGCCGATTGGGTGGACGACCATCACCACCGACCCGCTGTTGATTGCCGGGGATTTGGGCACTGTCTGGCCGGATGGGGCGTCTGACGGCAACCAATACGCGGATATTGGCAATGCATCGACGGGCGTTGTGCGCGGGATCTCGCAGACGTTCGACGTCCCGGACGGCGGCGTCATCACTGCTATCGGTATGGACGTGAACCTGCCACAGCTTGGCATTTTCCAGACATCGTCCAGCTTTCGGATTGAGCTCTATGACGTCAACGACGTGCTTTTGAATCCTGCTAGCAACAGCTTCACGATCGAAATCCGGCCCCCCAACCAAGAATGGCGGCCTTATGGCATCACCCTGCCAGGGATCCTCGGAGCCGGAACCTACACGTTAGCGCTTGTTGCCACAGGCACACCGGAAGTCGATGTCCTGGTCGATAACGTGCGGGTCCTTGCCGACGTGCCTGATCTCCCGGCCGACCCGATCCCCGTCCCCGCGGCGGCCGTTCTGTTCGGGCCGGCACTGTTTCTCCTGCGCCGCAGGAGGGGGTAGCGGGGGCGCCGTCGCCGCGGTGCTGTCACGAAAGGCTCACCAAAGAGCCATTTGCATCGCGGCGAGTCGCTGCTAGACGCCCCCATGGAAATTCGCGACGCCCTGACCTTTGACGACGTCCTTCTCGAGCCTGGCCCCTCGGAAGTCGTG
>JBCDLG010000057.1:0-19435 GCA_038745625.1 Pseudomonadota bacterium
CGAGCCAAACGCATCGGTCGGGTTGTCATGCTCGACGATGAAATAGGTCATGCCCGCCTCCTCCGACGCCGCGATGAGCGTTGCAAAGTCGAGGTCTCCTTGCCCGACATTGGCGATCGACTGGTCATCGAACTCGAGATCCTTGACATGCGATAGAACGAACCGGCCGGGATGCGCGGCGACAAGTGCGGGGATATCGACCCCGGCCAACGCCGCCCAGTAGAAGTCGAGCTCAAAACTGACAAGGTCCGGGTCCGTTCGCTCAAGGATGATATCATACGGCACCACCCCGTCGATCGGTTCGAACTCAAAAGCGTGATTGTGATAGGCGAAGGTCAGACCCGCCGCCTTCGCCCTGGCACCGACATCGTTCATCCAAGCGGCCCACTCTTCCCACTGAACAAGGCTCTCGCGCTCTACAGGAGGCAGCCAGGCGAGAATGACATACTCGGCACCAAGAGCGGCCGCTTGCGCAATCGCGGCGTCGGGATCGGCGATGAATGCGGCGGAATGCACATGCGCTGCGGGAACGGACAGCCCAAGCTCATCAAGAAGAGCACGGACGTCTTCGGGGTCCCGACCAAAAAGGCCAGCGGTCTCCACCTCTTTGTAGCCAAGCGCCGCCACGCGCCGAAGCGTACCCTCGAAATCTGCTTCCATCTGCTCTCGGAGTGTATAGAGCTGGACACCAATATGCTGCACTTTGCGCGATCCTGGCTCCGGCACCGCGGCTTCTGGAGACGAGCAACCAGGCGCTGATACCGCCAACAGCAGGGCGACAAATAACATACGCACACGGATCCACGGCATCAGAGAACTCCTTGCTGCATCAGATCCGCAGCGTAATGGGCGGCACGTGCAGAGAACGCCATATAGGTGAGTGAGGGGTTTTGGCAGGCGCTCGACGTCATGAAGCCGCCATCTGTGACGAAAAGGTTCGGTACGTCATGCGCTTGGTTCCATTTGTTGAGAACGGACGTTTGTGGATCGCGCCCCATACGAACCGTTCCCATCTCGTGGATCATATCACCAGGCGGACTGAGCTCGATGGGTCGGTCCTCGGATGTATAGATCACCCGGCCACCTGCCGCCTCGAGCATTTCCTTGGCATCCCTTGATGCACGCTGCATCAGCTTGCGCTCGTTCTCGCCGTGCTTTGCACTGAGCACCGGTATGGGGGAGCCCCACTTGTCCATCCGTGTGGGATGCAGCGTGACGCGATTGTCCGGATTGGGCAGCACCTCGCCAAATGCCCGCAACCAGAACGTCCACGGGCCCGGCTGCCGATTGGCCTGCTTGAGCGCGTCACCGATACCTGGACGATCACTGGACCAGCCCACCCGGACGGCCGACCCCTGATAGGCGAAGCCGCGCACAAAGTCTTCGTCCTGATCCTGAACATTGACATACCGAGGGATGTAGATGCCGCCGGGTCGGCGCCCGACATAATAGCGGTCCGGGAATTCATCAAACAACGCCCGGGCATAGCCGCCGCTGACATGATCCATCAGGTTGCGCCCCACCTGGTCGCTCGTGTTCGCAAGCCCGTTGGGAAAGGCGGAGGACCGAGAGTTGAGCAAGATCATCGCCGAGGCGATAGCCGACGCGTTGAGGAACACCGCCCGTGCTGTGTACGTCTTTTTGTCTTTGGTGAGACGATCGATCACCTGCACCGATGTGACCCGCTGCGCGCGCTCATCATAGGTGATCGAGTCGACAATCGAATCTGCCAGGATCGTGGTGTTCCCCGTCCGCTCCGCCGCCGGTAGTGTGCTCGAGAGTGCGGAAAAATAGGCGCCGAAAACGCATCCCTGCTCACAGCGCGAACGCGCTTGGCAAGACAGCCGCCCAAGCTCTTTGTGCACGTCACGCGCTTGCCGAAGATGCGCCAAGCGAGCCGGGATCATCCGCCGACCTGGCCACCGCTGTTCGATCACCCCGCGAACCATGTCCTCCACACATGTCATCTCAAACGGCGGAAGAAAGTCGCTGTCGGGAAGCTGCGGTAGGTTTTCCTCCGTTCCCGAAATACCGGCAAAGCGCTCAACATGGCTGTACCACGGCGCGATGTCATCATAGCGAACCGGCCAATCAACACCGTGCCCATCGCGCGCATTGGCCTCAAAATCCATCGGGGACAGACGATAACTTTGCCGCGCCCACATGACGGACCGCCCGCCCAAATGATAGCCCCGCCGCCAGGTGTATGATGTCCCCGGCGTGGTCTCATAGGGGTGATCGCTATCCTTCACCCAATATTTCACATTGGTCTTGCTAAAAGCGTAGACGGATCTTTGGACCGGATAGTCGCGCTGAAGCTGTTCCTCCGTCAGATCCGGCATATCCGCGATCTGCCAAGGCGACAGATGGTCCGTATAGTCCTCTGACGGATCAATGTTGCGGCCCCGCTCCAAGACGAGCACTTTGAAGCCGCGTTCAGCGAGTTCTTTGGCGACCCAGCCGCCGCTCATGCCTGAACCCACAACGATCGCGTCAAAATCGGCCATCAGAGGATCACACCGCCCACGTTCGACCGATGTCAGAGAATGGTACGCAGGATTTCCAATCCCCAGGAACGGCGAGCCAGCGCAGCTCGTCCGTACAGCCGACTTCGCTTGTGTAATAGGCGGCCACCACCTCGCGTTTGAAAGTGCGGTAGGCCGATGCGGCCTTGCCTCCCTTGCCATAGGCGCGTTCATCAAGGTCCGCCACAGCGACCACGATATCGCCATGCTCCGCCGAAAGAAGATCACCCGACAAACGCCTTTCGAGGTCGGCGGTCAAGACGTTCAGCTGATCGACCCAATCGCGTCGCGAGCGCGGATCCATCCATTCTATCAGCACCCGTTTCATGCGATCAGGGACGCCTGCAGCGACAGCGCCGGGGCTGTCCGTGTCGGGTATCAGGATGTCCGAGAGAAGGCGCACAATCTGTTCCTCCCGCTCGGTATAGGAATTGATGTACCGCTCCGAACCGATGGGAAACTGCACATTCGAAGGCAGCACCTGCCGCGACCCTTCGTTGCCGCATCCGCCCAACGCGGCGACCGAAGACAAGGCGAGGAGGCCCTGCAGCATGTCGCGGCGTGATCCGTGTGCACCTGTCATCGCATCTCCTTTCCTCGCCCTGTAGGCGTTGTCACTCGGCCGGCACCGCCTTTGATGACTGGCGGCCTCGCCGTTCTAGAACCCAGTAGACCCCGAAGACAGCGATGAGGATCACCGGAAACCACGCAACGGTCTGGAAAGAGACTCGTGCGGCCTCGGCCAAGACCGCGTCGCGCGCCGGACCGTCCGTGAGCGTAGCAAAGGCACCCTCCCCGCCAGCAGCCGCAATCTTGGCGTTGTCATAGATCGCGCCGAGCTTGGGCAGGATCCAATAGATCGTCCCCGCCCCGGCGGAACCAATCAAACCAATCGTCCATGCGCCGCCGCGAGGGAAACGGCCTGCCACCGCGGACAGCATGGTCGGCCAGAGGAAACAAACGCCTGCGCCCCACAGCGTTGCCGCCAAAACAGCCGTCAACGGAGAGCCAGCGACCGAGAGAAGATAAAGGCCCACCGCCGCCGCTCCGCAGGAGACGCACAGGAGGCCAACATCAGAGATGCGATGGGCAATCGGTCCAGCAAAATGGCGCATCACGAACATAATCCCTGCGACATAGACCAGCAGCAAAATCCCGCGCATGCCAACCACTTCTGACAGTGCAACATCAACCCACTGGCCCGGCGCAAGCTCTGTGGCGGAGGTCAGGATCATCGCGAAAAGCCAAACAAAAAAGAGCGGCTTGCGGAAGACCTCCATCAGCATATCGGAGAAGGGGACGCCCATCGCCGCGCTTTCTGTTTTCGGGAAAGTCTGTCCCCGAACGAGCGCCACAATCGCGATCGGCGGCAGCATGACGAGACCGAAGAGAATTCGCCAGTCGATACCGGCCGCGCTGCTGCCCAAAGCGTAAGCCACCAGCCCGCCAGCGATGATCCCTGCCGGCCACCACGCATGAATGACATTCATGCGGTGCACTTTGTCTTCTGGGTAGAGCGCGGCGGTCATCGGGTTGATGGTCGCCTCGGTGAAACCCCATCCCATCCCATTGATCAGCATACCAAGATAGATCACACGGTAGGCCATGCGTCCATCGAACAGCGTATCGGCGAAAACCACCAAGGCTGGGCCAATAAAGAAAAAAACCGCCGCCATCACCAACATACGGCCCATACCGATAAAATCGAGAAGCGGACTTGTGACAAAAAGCGAGAGCGCAAAGCCCAAAAAGGCCACCCCCAACGCCGCGCCGATCAATTGGCCCGCATTGACCGGGTCAAAGGGCGCGATGACATCAGCCTGGATCTGACTGGCGATCCCTGCGCGCAAGACAAAACTGAACGCTGCGGTGAACAGCGCTAAGGTGCCAACCGCGAAGAGCCGGTCGCGGCGGATCGGGCCAGCGCCTTTCATCTCGTTGGCCGCAGGTGCTTTCATCTCACCCTACTCCGTTTCCAGACCGAGGACACGGCGCAGATCCCTTTTGCCAAACCCGCTTCCTGCAAAGTCATCGAACGCATGGTCTGCAGGCCGAATAAGATGGTCGGCGATGAACACCGCACCCTCCCGCGCGCCATCCTCGGGATGCTTGAAGCAGCACTCCCACTCCAAAATAGCCCAAAGATCGAGCTCATACTGAGCAAACTTCGAAAAGATCTGCCGAAAATCGATTTGCCCATCGCCAAGGGACCGGAACCGGCCCGGACGATCTTTCCAAGGAAGATAACCGCCATAAACGCCAGCCCGTCCCGAAGGCCTGAACTCTGCATCCTTCACATGAAACATGCGGATACGCTCATGGTAGAGATCAATGAATTGGAGATAATCGAGTTGCTGCAGCACGAAGTGGCTCGGATCATAAAGAATATTGGCCCTAGGGTGGCCACCCACCGCATCAAGGAACATCTCGAACGTGGCGCCGTCGTGAAGATCCTCACCAGGATGAAGTTCGAAGCAAACGTCAGCGCCGTTGTCGTCGAACGCATCAAGGATCGGCGTCCAGCGCCGCGCGAGTTCAGCAAAGCCTTCCTCCACCAAACCGTCAGGGCGCTGCGGCCAAGGATAAACGGTCGGCCAAAGAAGCGCGCCGGGGAAGCTTGCGCAATGAGAGAGACCGAGCCGCCTGCTCGCCTTGGCGGCATAGACCATTTGCTCGACCGCCCAGGCTTGACGCTCCTGCGGCTTGCCGCGCAGCGCCTCCGGCGCAAAACCGTCAAAGAGCGCATCATAGGCCGGGTGCACCGCGACCAACTGGCCCTGCAAATGAGCCGATAGCTCCGTAATCAGAACGCCTTGCTCCGCGCACCGCCCCGCCAGCTCATCACAATAGGTCTGGCTTTCCGCCGCGAGCTTGAGATCCATCACGCGGTCATCGCTGGTCGGTAGCTGCACGCCAACAAACCCGGCATCGGCCATCCAGCGAGCCGCGGTCTCAAGGCCCGAGAAAGGCCCGGTGTCTTGCATGAACTGCGCAAGAAAAACCGCGGGACCTTTAACACCCTTTTGCGTTCGCAGGGCATCAAGGCCAGGCACACTAACGCGCGGCACCGCACCATCAGCCATCGGAAAGCTCCTTCCATATGCCGCCTTCGGACGAACTCCCCACCACCGCTTCAATGAAGGCCATACCGCGAAGCGCCTCCTTGATGCTCGGCAGATGCTGCGCTGGCGGACGAAGCCCGTTTTCTCGCGCACGAATGTTCAACGCAAAGCCAGCATAGAGATTGGCGAAGGCCTCAAGGTATCCCTCAGGGTGGCCGCTGGGCGTGCGGCTAAAGGCATGTGCCGCCTCACCAAGAGGCATGTTGGAGCCTGCGCGGCGGCGTTCCTGCCGGCCATCGGCATATTTCAGCATCAACGTGTTGGGCTCTTCTTGGTTCCAATCGAGCCCGCCCTTCTCACCGTAGACCCTCAATCGGAGAAGGTTCTCTTCACCGGCACACACTTGGCTCGCCGTCAGGATGCCCGTCGCGCCGCCCTCATACGTGCAGAAAACGGCGCCATCATCGTCGAGATCCCGGCCAGGCACGACGGCCTGAAGCCACGCCCGGACATGGGTCATCGGGCAGCCCAGAACGAACTCGGCCAGGCTGTGCGCATGCGAACCAATATCGGCCATCGCGCCACTCAGGCCCGATCGCGCAGGGTCTGAGCGCCATGCTGCCTGCTTGTTGTCCGCTTCGATGCGGCTCGCCATCCACCCCTGGGTGTACTCCACATAGACCTTGCGGATGGTCCCGAGCGTGCCGCTCGCCACCAAATGACGGGCCTCCTGCACCATGGGGTAGCCCAAATAGGTATGGGTCAACGCATACTGACGTCCGGCGATATCGATTGCGGCGGCAAGCTCGCGCGCCTCGGCCAAGGTCAGCGTCGCGGGCTTGTCGGAGACAACGTGCAGCCTCGCCGCAAGCGCTGCTTTGGCCGTAGGCAGATGAAGATGGTTCGGCGTGACGATAGACACCGCCTCGATCCGCTGCTCCGGCGGCAGCGCTGCCTCGCCGACAAGCATCGCCTCCAGCGAGGGATAGCTCCGCGCCTCGGGCAAACCGATCTCCAGCCCTGACGCACTCGCCTTCTCGCCGTCGCTCGACAGCGCCCCAGCGACCAAGGAACAGTATCCATCGAGCTGCAATGCATGGCGATGGACAGCACCGATAAATGCACCGCGCCCGCCGCCCACCATCCCTAAGCGGAGGGGGTTCTGCCGCGTCAACGCAGAGAGATGAAGGCTGTCCTGCGCCATCACTTGCGTGCTTCCTGTCCCGTGGGCGTGGCGTTTCGTGTCGCCAATCGCTTGTTTTTTGCTAGTGTAAACGTTTACATTGGCGCGTCAATTGGGTTTTCTTGCGCGATGCAGCTGCAGCATCGGCCTTGCTCGTTGCGCCGTCCGGCGAGGCACCTTAGGTGGTCTGAGCTCTCGGACAGGCTGCGCGTGCCGCAGAGCGAACTGCGAGGGAGCGGATGACCAACATCAGAGACGTGGCTCATGCGGCTGGTGTGTCCGTCGCGACCGTCTCCCGTGTTCTGCATACACCGGAAAAAGTCTCCGAGCAGGTCCGCAAGACCGTGCTCAAGGCGGTGAAAGAGACCAACTACCAGCCGAACATGATGGCGCGGCGCCTACGGACAAAAAAAGCGCACGCCATCATGGTGATCGTCTCGCATTTGACCAACCCATTCTATGCCACGGTGATCAGCGGTATCCAATCTGTTGCGCAGCAGCGTGGCTACACGGTGCTTTTGGGAGAGTCAGGTGGTGACCCTGAGGTGGAAGATCAGTATGCCGCTTTTGCTTCCTCTAAACAGGTCGACGGCGTGATCCAACTCGGCGAGCGCCTGCCATCGAGCCTTAAACCGCTGGTAGAGAGGGAGCACCCCTTCCCCTTCGTCAATGCCTGCGAGTTTTGGGACCCCACAACCTACCCGACCGTCGGCATCGACAACCGCAAGTCCTTTGCCGATGTAACACGCTATGTCTTGGATCATGGACATCGGATCATTGCGCATATCAAGGGACCCGATGACAATCCGGTGACGCATCACCGGGTCGAGGGGTATAAGGAGGCGCTGATCAACGCAGGACTCACACCGGACCCTGATCTTATTGTCGATGGCGACTTTTCGATTGAGGCAGGCAGCCGAGCCGCTGCGCATCTTCTGAGCCTCGCAAGCCCGCCGACTGCCATTGTGTCGGCCAATGACGAGATGGCGATCGGCGTGATCCGCACCATCAAAGAGTCCGGTCAGTCCGTTCCCAGTGATATCTCCGTGGCCGGTTTCGACGACATTCACTTCGCACAATACACCGATCCGCCGCTGACCACCGTGTCTCAGCCCGCCGCGGACATTGGCGGTCAGGCCGCGGACTTGCTTTTCGACGCCATCGATAACAAACCACTCAGCAACACGATGATCCGTATACCGACGAGCTTGGTGGTGCGTGATAGCGTCAAGGCGATCTGATCTCGCCGCTACGGCATGGGAGCGCCGCGATAGGCCTCGACAATATCGTACCATTCGCGCCGGGTCAGCTGGATTGCGGCGGCGGCCGCCGCTTCCTTGATCCGTTCAGGTTTTTGGGTACCGACAATCGGGATCACGTTGGACGGTTGGCCGAGGACGAAGGCCAGGGCGACTTGCGTGCGGGTCACATCGTGCGTCTCCGCCAGATGATCAAGTACGGCGATCACGCGGCTCACCTGATCGTCCGCATCCGGCGTCATCATGCCTGTTGCGGCGCGGCCGCCAGCCAGGGGTGACCAGGCTAGACAAGACGCCCCCGTCTCCCCGCACCAATCAAGCGTTCCATCCGTCATCGGATCCTGATGAAGGACTGAGAATTCAGGCTGGCTGGTCGCCAGCGGGACATCAAGATGGGCGGCAAGGGCGCGGCACTGCGAGACCGTGAAGTTCGACACGCCGATAGCACGTGCCTTACCGGCGGCCATGATATCATTCAGTGCACGGGCCGTCTCGGGAACGGGCGCCAAAAGATCCGGCCGGTGGATCTGATAAAGATCGACCTGATCAACACCCAAACGGCGCAAAGAGGCGTTGATCGCCTCGGTCAAGTAGTCATAGCTCGCATTGTAAGGCGCCGGCGGAATGATCCCGCCCTTGGTCGCGAGCACCATCTGGTCGCGCAGCTCTGGCGAGCGCTGCAGCACACGCCCGAGGAGGTCTTCAGCGGCGCCGAAACCGTCCGGCGTATCAAGCCCATAGATATCCGCCGTGTCGATGAGGGTCATCCCCGCATCAAGCGCCGTCTCGATCTTCGCCTGCGCGTCTGCGACCGTTGACCCGGCAAACCGCCAACATCCATAGGCGATCGCACCGACCTCTATCCCGGACGGACCGAGACTGATTGTCCGCATAGGTTTCCTCCACAAAAGGCATCAGGTCTTAACTGTTGACAAAGCTCCACACGGACGAAATCACCACGGATCCTTCGCCGACGCTGGATGCCACACGCTTGACCGAACCGGCCCGCACGTCACCGACGCCGTAGATGCCCGGGGTGGTTGTGGCGTAAGGCGACGCGCAATGGTCCTGATGACCGGTGATGACGAAGCCCTTGTCATCAAGCTCGACCAAGCCTTCAAGCCACCCCGTGTTAGGCGCTGCACCGACCATGATGAAAAGCGAGGGCGTCGTGATCTCACGTTCCTCGCCGGTGGATTTGTTCCGGATGGTGATCGCCTTCAGACAGTCCTCGCCGTGAAGTGCCGTGCATTCGGTCTCGTAGTGGATCGTGATTCGCGGGTCCTTTTCCAAGCGCGATGACAGGTAGGAGGACATCGACTGGGCAAGCTCCTTGCCTCGCACCAACACATGAACATGCTTGGCCGCACGACTCAAATACATCGCCGCCTGACCAGCGGAATTGCCTCCACCAATAATGACGGCCTCGGAGCTTTTGCAGAACCGCGCCTCAAGCTCTGTCGCAGCGTAGAAGACGCCCTCGCCCTCCAGCTGCTCCAAATTCTCCATCGGCAAGCGGCGATACTGCACGCCGGTGGCGATGATCATCGCTTTGGCACAAATCTCCTCGCCATCATTGAGCGTCAGGCAGAAATCATTGTCTCTCTTCCTGGTGCTGACGACCCGGCGCGGCATGACGAAACGTGTGCCGAGCCGCATCGCCTGGATCTCGCCGCGGAAACAAAGATCGGCGCCAGAGATCCCGGTTGGAAAGCCCATATAGTTCTCAATTCGGCTGGAACTGCCTGCCTGACCGCCGATCACCTGGTCTTCAACAACAAGCGCACGAAGCCCTTCCGCACCGGCATAGACCGCCGCGGCAATCCCGGCCGGGCCACCGCCGACGATGACAACATCAAAAATGTCTTCATCCGCCAACGGCATATCCATGTTGAGGAAACGCGCGAGCCCGCGAATAGACGGGTTCTCAATGACCTTATCCTTGCCCCAGATCACAGCGCCCTGGCCCGGCTCAAGCCCTGCGTCCTTCAAAGCCTGGTCGGCGTCCGGACACCCGATTTCTAGGCGCCGTACAGGGATCAAATTGCGCGAGGCGAAGGACGCGATACGCCGAATGGAACTGTCCTCGTCCGAACCGATCAGCGTGATCGCGCTCTCATTGTTCTCAAAGACCCGGCGCCTACGGGCCGCAAACACGGTGACGATGATATCGCTCATCTCCGGCACACTCGCCATCAGCTCCAGCATCGCCTGGCGAGGCACCACGATGGTGCGCGTCTCAACGGCCGCGCGCATCGGCAGCTGCCACCGGCCACCGCTCAAGAAAGCCAGCTCACCCAAGAATTGGGTCGGGCCGATGGTGGAAGGAACCGCGCGTTCGTTGGTGCGCGGATTAAGAAGCTCCGACTCGCCTTCGACGACATAGATGAACTCATCCATGATATCGCCGGGTTCGGCCATCATCTCGCCAGCGGCATAGATGCGCTCGGCACCGTGCTGTCGCAGAAGAGCGACATGCGCATCCTCCAGCGGGCGGCGCTGCATCTCCGTAAGGTCTCGGGCAAAAGCTTCCATCGGGCGCGTCCTTAAAGGCTGGCGGTGGGCGGTCTTGGGTCAGGCGGCAAGTTTTGGGGAGCCTCCCGCGCCGTTGTTTCATAGAGCCAGACCATGCGATCAAGAAACCACATCTTGCCGAGCAGCGTGAAACCGAGGCCGGTCACGGTGGCCCAGGCGTCAAGCATGACGACGCCGTAAAGCCATAGGAGCCCGCCCATGCCGGCCACGCTGTTGCCCAGAACCGCTTGCCGCGCAAAGCCGGTAGGGATCGGGCGCTCACCTCTGGCAAGCCAAATCCGCTCGCCCAGCACACCCTTCGTCCCCCAGCTTTCCAGGGTCGAGGGGCGCGGGAACACCCGCGGATTGAGCCAGATCCAAAGGACCACCAGACCCACCGCGGGCACAGCCCACCAGCCGATCCAGTGGCGCGACCACAAGGCGACCGTTAGGAACGCGATCACCGGCACCCGGGTCCAGACGGACAGCGGGTTCGCATGCCGCGCCCAGACGTCATCGGACATGCCCATCAAGCGCTCGCTGAAGCTGCTCGTCATCGCCGTCCTCCCTAAGAAAGATAGGAAGGAGAGCGCCCCATGCGAAGAGCGCTAGCCCTTAAGGCCTAGGCGCGAGGTCCCGCCGCCCTTCGTCCGCCTTCTCGCCCATCAAAAGCGCCCGTGTCTTAAGTGTCTGCCGATCGATCGACGCGGTGATCGCGGCCTGGACTTGGGTGAGGAGGCTCGTCTTTGCCGAGACGAGGCTTTTCGCCAATTGTCGGCGAACCCGTGCCTTGGCGCGCCCGCCGAACAAACGCTCCCGGCCCGGAAGGCGATCCGGCAGGCGCCGCGCGAAGGCCGGCGCATCAATGCGGGCGATCCATTGCTGCAGCGGCTTGCCGCCGACAGCCGTCGCTGCCGCGAGGCCGCCGGTGAAGAAAGGAATACCGCCCATCACGGCGTCGATGGCCACAGTAACCGCGAATGCCAGGCTCAAAAGCGCAGCCTGAACGATGGTCTCGAAGGGCAGATCGACACTGGTCGCCGAAAACTGAAACGCCTGCGGATCAATAGCATCATCAAACGAAAGCTGAATGTCGCGCGAGATCCCATAGGCGGCATGAAGACGATCGAGCTCACGGTCGACATCGTGCTTCACCTCATCCCGCCACCATCCATTGATCGTGCGGACGAAGAAGGCCGCACCCGGCCCGGTGCTGAGCCAGGACTGATACCGCTGTTCAATCTCTTCGCGGACGTCTTGGCCAGTCTTGAACGCGCCGTCCTTCCACTGATCCAGCACCGGCGCGACGAGCCCATCAAAAATCTCGTCAGCGAGGCCAGCGCTCAGCCGCTCCTTCAAGGGCGCAAATTCAGCGTCAATCAGGCCCGGAAGCCGCTCGCGCAGAAGGTCCCGCGCCGCGCGTGAGAATTGCTCGACGCTATCACGCTTCCGTCCCCAGCGCGCCAATCCGCGCGAGACCATATGCGATGGCTCAGGATCCTTCAGCACAAGGCTGGTTTCACCGTCAGGCTCAAAGACCCGGCGCGTGATCTCCTCTGTAAACGGCATACGCGAGGCACCGCCCGCGAGCAGCACCCGGCCATAGCGCGCGCCGCGACGCTCAATCGCTGCCTTCAGCGCGACCAGGCTCGCCTCAAAGATCGCTTCCCAGCTCATGCCGCGAAGCTCTTCGGGATCAAGAACCAGCGATGATGAGGGGTTCAGCTCGCGATCATAGGGCGCTTGCCGAAACGCAGCGACGTCGGCGCCCGTGACACTGATCTCGAGGCTGGAGCGTCGGCCACCGGTGTAGAAGGGCTGCAGCGGGGCTCCCGACACCATCTCGCTATCATCTGTTGGCACATCTATAAAGTACTGCTCCTTAGTTCGGCGCGCATAATAGAGCCAGAGATCCCTATAGTGAGGATTATTCTCCAGGAACCGAACAGCCTTGGGCACCCTTGCAAGGACCGCCTCCAGCACCCGGCGATCAAAAAAGGAGGCACCAAGATCAAGGCCAGCATCAAGCAGCGGCGATGCCCCCTGCTCCGGCGCGATCAGCGAGAAATCGAGGGTCGACGAACCGATATCGATGACCAGGATGTTCTCGCTCCGGGCCGCCATCGTCAGAAGCGAATGGGGGTTATCGACCGCTTGCAGGAGCGCCGCACGGGATTCGGGAACGACGTTGACCTCGGCGTCCTCCATCGCAGTACCGGCAAGCCCTTCGGCCAATATCGCCTGATACTGATGGATATCCTCCTCTGCCGACCAACCGGACGGGCAGCCCACGGTGATGGATGTCCCCGCCCAGCCAAGCGGCGGCAAAGGCGTGAAGGCCGCTTCGCTGAGACAGGCTGAAAAGAAGTCCCGCAAGTCGTCTCGCGCGGCGCCGAGATCCCGCGGCCGTGTCTTAAAGGCGGCGCGCAGCTGGGGTCCGCCTGATCCTTCCGCCTTCGACGCTTCGCGGATGGCGCGGCCGCCGATAACAACAGCGGCTTCGCCGTCGCGGACGACGCGCGTCAGGGCCGTCGGCTGGATCGACTGCCCTTGGATCTCAACGCCAGTGGGCGCCGCTTGCAGCTGCCCTTCACCGCCGCCACAAAGGGCGAGCGCGGTATCGGCATGGCCAAGATCGAAGCCGAGATAATGCTGCGCCATCAGCTATGCCTACGAACGATCACACCGAACACCGATTGCGCCGGCCTGGACCCATGCACCAAGGCCGGTTTTAGGACCAGCTCGCCATTGATCTCCGGATCGACCATCACTTCAAAAAGGTCCGGCTCATAGCGCCATTCAGGGGTGTACCCCGCTTTCAAAGCCAACCGCTCAGCATTATGCTGAAGCTCAACGAGATCGTCGCTTTGGCCGTCACGCGCAGCTGCCAAGATGTCCTGCAGCACGCTCAACACATCCTCGCGCACAAACCCGTCACCCTTGCCGCGATGATCTTCCAGCGCCAGCGGCGCTGTTGCGGAATCAAGGCTCTGATCGGCTGCAGACAAGAGGCCTTGGAGCTTCGCGGTGACCGCTTTCGGTTTGGGGGACACTTTGGCCGATAACGGACGATCCGCACGCCCACCAACAGCAAGAGAGATCACCGCCGCGATACCGCAGGCGCCCGCAAGCAGAACGCTGGCATCCGCCACCAAAGGCGCCGCAGCGGCAAGCAACAGGCCAGAGCTGTAGCGCGAGATGAGCCGCGGAATCCGTTGCCGCCAGGACAACGCCCCCTTCGCTTTCCTCGCCTCATTGACCGCAGGAAAAGCGCCCGCGAGTGCGAGCGCGCGTTCCGTTACCTGATAAAGCTCATCAAGGCGAGCCGCGCTGTACGCGTTCGAGCGATCCCGCGCGGCGGCGAACAGCGCCTCCAGCTGCACCTCCGCAGCGGCGCGGTCCTGGGGTTCTTCCCAGTCGGGATGATCCGACAACACGTCCTGCAGGGGTGTTCGCATAGGCCTCGCTCACCAAGACCCCTATATGTGGCGTGTCACCGGCAAGCTCAATGGTGGTGGGTGTGCTCGCCGCCTTGGGTGAAAACCGCGCCTTGCGGGGTCTCGCCCGTGAGATCAGAAACACGGTTCGTCCACTGAGGATAAATCGCCGAAAGGATCGCGCTTTCGGTCACTCCAAAGCCCGGCGCACCGGTAAGATAGAGCAGAACAGCATGGCCATCGACTTCGCCGCCCAAAAGCGTCAGCGATCCGCCGGTGGTGACCAGCCCCTCGGTCGTCAGGCGCGCCAGCGCCTCATGCTCAGCGCGCGTATCGAGATTGCTGACCGGCTCATCAAACGCCGCCAGGAGTGCAATCGCATCCTCGGCATGAAGACGAATGGTCACCGCGGTGATCGGCTCTCCCTCGAGATCGGACGTCTCGAGAGTGACATAGACCTCCGGCATCCGGTGCGCCGACGCCATCCCGCCAAAGGCAAGGATGGCCGCAACGACAAGGCTGGCGATCTTTCTACTGATCGCCACCCGATGCGTCCTCCATCGGCATGTCAGGGCTGTCATCATCGCTGACGCCCTTTTCATCGCCTTCAAGCTCAACCAGCGAGTCCGCCATTTGGTTGTATGGCGCACCGCCTGCTTTGAAGAGCTCAAAGCGGCTTGGCATGACCTGCTGCGGGAAGGAGTTGTTGTGCGGATCCGCGTCAGCAATCTCGTGATGGCGATCGATCTCGATCCGGACGATCTCTTTGTCAGAGATGAAGAGCTTGTCCGTCTCTTCCGCATCATAACGCCAGATCTCAGCGGGAAGCTGCACATCTTCTATTGAGCCGTCGGCATAGTGCAGCGTCAGCGGGATCGGCATCACAAGACCGCCGACATTCTTAAAGCTCACCGTGTGGATGAACGGATCGCGTTCCAACATCCGATCGAACAAAGCGCGTTCTTGGCTGTTGAGGTCATCATAGGCATCGTCGCCGGTGATGAAATCGCGATACTCGTTGCGATCCTCATTGGTCGGAACAAACTCGTCATTCTCATTGTAAAAATCACTGAGCTGCTCGCGGCGACGCTGGAAGCGGGTTTCGAGACCCTCCTCGCGGTTGCGCAGCACCGTGAGCGGCAATGGCGTGGTCGCCGCTTTCTCCGCACGCGCCAGCGGCGACTCAACGTCAGGATCGAGCGTCGAGATCTTGTTGGTGGTGAGGTTCGTCACCGCAATGTCGACGTGATCGGTCGTGTACCACCAACCGCGCCAGAACCAATCAAGATCCTTGCCCGACACCTCTTCCATCGTCCGGAAGAAGTCGGCGGGCGCCGGGCGTTTGAACTTCCAACGGCGCGAATACTCCCGGAACGCCTCGTCAAAGAGCTCCCGTCCCAGGACCGTCTCCCGCAGGATGGTCAAACCCGCTGCGGGCTTGGAATAGGCGTTCGGTCCGAATTGGATGACACTGTCCGACTGCGTCATGATCGGCACCTGGAAGTCGGAGACCATATAGCTCGGGATGTAATCGAGGAGGTTCACCTCGCCGCGGAAGGTGGGATATTTCTCCTCCCATTCGAGCTCAGCCATATATTCAAGGAAGGTGTTGAGACCCTCATCCATCCATGTCCACTGGCGCTCATCCGAGTTCACCGTCATCGGGAAATAGATGTGGCCAATCTCGTGGATGATCACGCCGATCAGGCCATATTTGGTGAACCGCGAATAGGTCACCTCTCCATTGGGCGCGTCCTTCGTGTTCGGACGATAGCCGTTGAAGGTGATCATCGGATATTCCATCCCGCCACGTTCCCAGGCATTGACCGACTGCGAGGTGGGGTACGGATAGTTGAACGAGAATTTGTTGTAGACATCCATCGTATGAACGACAGCTTCGGTCGAGTATTTTGACCAAATGGGCTCGGCCTCGTTGGGGTAGAAGCTCATCGCCATGACGAGAGGGTTCTCCTCATCGTCTTGCTCATAACCCATCGCGTCCCAGATGAACTTGCGCGAGCTGGCCCAGGCAAAATCGCGGACATTCTCGGCGGAGAACCGCCAGGTCTTCATCCGTGTGGTGCCTTCTTCTTCATTCTCCTTCGCCTCATCGGGCGTGACAATGAAGACGGGGCTGTCGGCGGTTTTGGCCTCTTCCAAACGGCGGCGCTGCTGGCGCGTCAGCACCGAGCCCGCGTTCTGCAGCACGCCCGTCGCGCTCACAATATGATCAGCAGGCACCGTGATGGCGACGTCATAGTCGCCAAACTCAAGGGTGAACTCACCGCGGCCAAGGAAGGCTTTGTTGTGCCAGCCTTCATAATCCGTGAACGCGGTCATGCGCGGGAACCATTGGGCCAGGAAGAAGATCGTATCGTCCGTCGGCACCTCAGCTTCGACAGGGAAGCTCTCATAGCCGCCGCGCCCGCCAACGACGCTTTCGTTGATGATGTTGAATGACCAAGGAATGGTGAACGCGATCTCACCGCCAGGCGCCAAGGGCTCCGGCAGATCGATGCGCATCATTGTGTCGACAATCGTGGTCTTAAGTGGGTTGCCGTCAACATCAGTGACCTCGCCGATCTTGAAGCCGTGATCGACGCGTTCAAGCTCCTCAAGCCGCTGCATCGCCGCGAAGCTGACCGTCGGCGTACCGCTGCCGCCCGGACGACGTCCGATATCGGCCAGGCGCTCGGACATCCGCGCCGTTGAGCCATCGGCAAACCGGTTCTGGTCGAGCTGCACCCAAAGATAACGCAACTCATGGGGAGAGTTGTTGGTGTAGGTGATGTCCTCGCTCGCCTCGATGCGCTTGGCCTCTTCGTCGAGCTGCACCTCAATGTCGTAATCGGCGCGCTGCTGCCAATAGGCCGGCCCCGGCTCGCCGGTGGCCGCGCGGAACATGTTGGGTGTCGGCAGCACGTCATCGAGCTGTTCAAAAGCACGGGCGCCAGAGCCCACGCCTGTGAAGGTTGGCTCCTTCCCGTCCGCCGCGATGGCCGTTGTCAGAAGAGAGCCGGCCGAGGCCAGCAACACGCAGAGACGCAACATAAAATCTTACCCCATATCGTTCCGCGGCAACCTAGCGTCGCGCCGCACAAGAGCAACCCAAGAGGGCGTGCCTTTCATTGCGGTGACGCAAGATCGAACAGGAGAGCGCCGACGAGCCTAATGCAGGCTGAGTTTTAGCTGGATGTCATGGGCGCTGAGCGGCTCCAGCAAAGCCCGATCATCCTGTGTGAGCTTGGCGCCGTTGCGAATATAGTCCCGTATCAAAAACGCGATCTCACTGGTGGATCGATAGTAGAAGTCCGGGCTCTGCTGGCTGAGCTCAGCCGTCAGTTGCCGGAGCAACTTGTCCTGCTTTTCCGACTGCAGGTCTTCGCGTTTCTCTTCCATCACGGCACGCTCAATAGCTCTCGCTTAGGATATAGGCAGATCCCCTGCCGCGGCATCTGTCGCGGGTGCGACGTTGCGCCCTCAGTTTTTGAGGTACCGGTCCATGAACCGCATGCTCGTCTCAAACTGATGCCGACCCACCAAGCCGTCGCGGATGCGGTGACGCTGGCCTGGATAGGTCATCATCTCAAACGGCGTCGCTGAGGCCTGCAGAGCGGCGAAAACGCGGGTCGAGTTATCGAAAATGACGTTGTCGTCCGCCATGCCGTGGACGATCAACAGCGGCACGGTGAGATCTTCGAGGTAGGGGAAAACAGACGAGGCTTCATAGCCTTGCGGGTTGTCCTGCGGCGTCTGCATGTAACGCTCCGTATAGAATGTATCATAAAGCGACCAGTCCGTGACCGGCGCACCGGACACGGCCGCGGCATAGGTCCCCTCCGGCGCGCGCAGCGCCAAATGAAGGGTCATATACCCGCCATAGGACCAGCCCGTGACGCCGATCCGATCCTCATCAACGTAAGAGAGCGAGGCCAGAAAGGCCGCGCCCAGCAATTGATCACGCACCTCGACCCCGGCCATGGCTTTAAAAAGATGGTCTTCAAAGACCTTGCCCCGGCCCTCCGAACCGCGATTGTCGAGGGTGAAGACGACATAGCCCTGCTGTTGCCAATATTGCTGGGTCAGGCGCCCAAAACTGTTGCGCACCACCTGCACGCCAGGGCCCCCATAAACGAAATGGATGGCCGGATACTCCCGGCTCGGATTGAAATCATGGGGCTTCAGGATCGAGTAGTGCAGAACCGTCCCATCGTCGGCCTCCAACGTGCCAAATTCCGGTGCGCTATGAGCATCAAGATAAGGCGCATAGGGATGGTCACTGCCAAGAGCGTTCTCCTCGATCCACGCGATCCGCGCGCCATCAGCTCCGTAGAGCCCGGTTTGCACAGGCTGGGTGGTGCTTTGCGAACGGCCAACATAGCTCGCAGCATCAGGCGCCATCGTGATCGCCCAAGTCGACCCCAGCGGCGTGATCCGCTCCGGCTCACCCGGCTCGCGATAGCTCACCCGGTAAAGATGCTGCTCCAGCGGCGTATCCTTATGCGCCGTGAAGGTCACAGTCCCTGCCAGATAATCGACAGCGCCCACCGACAGGACCTGCCAATCCCCCGATGTCACCGGCACTTTCGCCCCCGTATCATCAAAGCGATAGATATGGCGGAAGCCGCTTTCCTCCGTGGTCCACAAGAACCCTTCCTGCAGCGGACGGAAGTCATGTGAGAGGTTGATCCAAGCGGGCTGCTGCTCCGTGTAGACCTCGGTGACCTCGCCATCGAGCAGGTTCACCCGGCTGAGCGTCAGCTCGGTCTGATCGCGGTTCACGGTCTGGATAAAGAGACGCTCCGGGCTCGCCCAATTGACCCGAGCGAGATAGGTGTCCGGCGAGGCGCCCCAGTCGATCTTGAGGGCACGGCGCTGCCCCAGCTGCCGGACATAAAGCTCGACCACAGCATTGGGCCGCCCGGCGCGCGGATAGCGCTGCTCCACCAAGGTCACATCGCCCGCTGAGATGTCAAAGCGCGGCACGATATCGACGCCGGTCTCATCGGTCTTGGTAAAGACCACCGCGCGATCGTCCGGGCTCCACCAATTGCCCGTATAGCGTGACATCTCCTCTTGAGCGACAAACTCAGCCGTGCCGTAGGAGATCGCGTCCTCGCGGCGCGGCGAGATCCGGCGCTCCCGGCCGTTGGCCAGGTCGATGGCGTAGAGAGCGCCATCGCGCAGGAAGCTGACATAGCCGCCAGACGGGCTCACCTTGGCGTCATACTCAAACCCTTCCGTATCCGTCAGTTGGCGGACCGATCCGTCAGCCAGCGTGACAAGGAAGAGGTCACCAGCCAACGGGACGAGAATGACATCACCGGCGCTGTCCCATTGGTACTGCACGATCCCGCGGGAGGCGGCGATCCGCTTGCGCTCCCGCAGCGCCTTTTCCTCTTCGGACAGCTCAAAACCATCAGGCTCGATCGAGGCGCTGTCGACCAGCATCGAC
>JBCDLG010000058.1:0-18694 GCA_038745625.1 Pseudomonadota bacterium
CGTTTTGGCTTTACGGGTCAGACGCGGATCACGGGGACGGATCTTTGGCACTTTAAGGCGCGTGCGTATGATCCGAAGCTTGGTCGGTTCGGCTAGCCGATATGGGGGCAAGGTTTGTCTGCTGGTGGGATGTCGCGTGCCTTTATCGAAAGCGGCATGTGCCTGACCAGAAGATCGGCTCCTCTGTCCCGGGACAATCGAAACACTCTTTCCTCACGAAATTGAGCACCATTCTGAAACGTCACGGTGGTGTTGAGGTTGAGCGCTTGGCCGAGAGCGCTCGGCGGTGCTCGGCGCGCCGTATCGCGCCAACGATCCAAATAGCTCCATGATCCACGCTCGAGAATGGTGACCAGGTCGGGAGCCGCCGCCGCTGCGTCTGGCCTGACGCCTGCGCTGTGCACGGTGACATGGGGGCGCAGAGCCCAATAGAGCTCTGGTCTTATCGTTGGCACGCGGCCGAGCTCATCGGGAAGGCGAAAGGGCCGATTGGCCATGCTGACCTCATCGTCAACGCCATAGGCTCGGCTTTCGTTGACGCCTTGGGCTGTCCCTTCGTCCGGGTCACGATAATCGATGATGCTCCCAGCGAGCCGTTCAGGATCATCGGGCGGCTCGCTCAGGCCAGCGATCAACGCGGTAAGCAAATCGCCGTCTGCCCGGTTGAGATTCACCTTACCGTTCTCGCCGCCCAGAACGGCGACGATGCTCGCGCCGCCCGCCGTGCAGGTAAGAATCGGCGCGTTGAACGTGACAGGCTGGTTGGGTTCCCGATTGCTGAGATCGTGGACCACGAGGTTGAACACCGAGGCGAACAGCGCCTCTGCCTCAATCGCCCGGATCGCGTTGGCGCTGCGCTGAGCGTGAAAGCGCGTGGTGAGAGTGAAGCTGAGCGCGAGGGCCGCGAAGATCCCTACAAAGCTCACGACAATGACGAGCGCTGCGCCGCGCTGCGTTTGCCGTCCGGGGGCGCTATCAGTTCGGTGTGTCATAGATCGGCCGCAAGCCCTCCAGACGGCCGCGCAGCTCCTCTGTGACTGTTCTGGCTTCCTCCGCGCTGCGCACAACACGCGGTGTGATGATGATCAGAAGTTCCGATCGGGTCACCGATGTGCTCTGATTGCGGAACAGATTGCCCAAGAGAGGCACGCGCGAAATGAAAGGGATGCCTGAGTAGTTGCGCGTTTCATCCTCTTCGATGAGGCCGCCAAGCGCCAAACTTTCGCCATCCCGTACAGCGACCACCGTTTCAATGTTCCGTGTTTGGATTGTGGGCGAGTCGATACCGGACGTGACAGTCTGCACGGCGTCGCTGACCTCTTGGAGAATCTCAAGCTGGACGACGCCGGTGTTGCTCACGCGGGGCGTGATCTGCAGGAGGACACCGGTTGAGCGTTGCTCCACCGAGTTGAGAAGCGTGGTCGTGTCGCCTGTCTGGCTACCTGACGTCGCGTTCACCGAGCCGATCTGTTGACTGACGATGGGAACCTCATCACCCACTGTCAGCGTCGCTGTCTGATTGTCCATCACCATCAGACTTGGTGACGACAGCACTTTCACATTGGTGATACTGGCCAACGCGTTGAGGGCCACTCGAAGGTCTGATGAGCGATTGAATGTAAAGGAGAAAGCAGTTGCGGGCGCGGAGAAGCCATCCGTGGCGGATTGCGGAAAAGCGAACGTGCCGTCACCCTCGCGGAAGAACCATTGCAGACCGTACTCTAGGCTATCCTGGAGTTCGACTTCGGCGATCGTGGCTTCCAGCAAGACTTGGTTGGAAGGGACATCGATCTTGCTCAAAACGTCGAGGACCTGTTCGTGTTCTGATGGTGTGCCGACGATGAGCAGCGAGTTTTTCTCGGGGTAGGAGACAATCCGAACGGAGCCTTGAAGAAGCGCAAGCGCCTGATCCCTGTCGGAACGGGTTCGTGGCGCGGCAGGGAAGGCGGACGCGCGAGCGGCGATCTCAACCTCTTCACGGCTCGGGGCGACGCTGCTCCCAAAGGTGCTGTCCGTCGGCCTATCAACTGTGAAGTTAAAGACGTCCTGGAGAAGCGCCGCGATCGTTTCTGCCTGACCATGTTGGACGTTGTAGACGAACAATTGTCGTGTTTCGGCACCTTCCGTGATGTCAAGCCGTTCGATCCACATCCTGACTCGTTCCAGATGCTTTGCTTGAGGGCTAACAGCGATGATTGCGCCGAGCCGGTTGCTTGGGATTAGACGAACCACCCCGTCAAATGCTGAACCCTCCGGCGTGGCGAAAATGGCCTCAAGGTCAGCGACAATATCGTCGGGCGCTGTTGACCGCACCTCAAAGACGCCAAAGGACATTCCCGTCAGCCAGTCAACGTCAAACAGCCGTATCGTCTCAAGCATAGCGGAGAGCTCGGCTTGCGTACCGGCGAGGATGAGGATGTTCCGTGGGTCATCGATAAAAAGGACGCCGTTCGGTGGCGCGATCGTGTCCAGTACTTGTTTCATCTCCGAAGCCGCCACAAAGTTGAGTTGTTCAATCCGTACACTGAAGCCAGGTGGTACGGACGAGCGCGCTGTCGTCACCCGGGGGGCTGTCTGCGCCGCTTCCTCAATAGGCACAATGCGGAAGATATCGCGTTCAGCAATGATTGCCGCGCCTTGCGGGCGGAGCACAGCGTCGAGCAACGGCAGCAAGGCAGTGCGAGGGATAGGGCGACCAGTCTGCAACGTTACCTGACCGGATACGCCATCTTGGATGACGAAGTTGCCGTCGAGCGTCTCGCTGATGATGGTCCGAGCAGCCTCAGTGATAGGGGCGTCGACGAGCTGGAGAATGACGTCCGGGCCATCATCAGATAGCTTTATGGACGCCGTGTTTGACGCCGTGCCGAGACGTCGCCCGCTGCCCCGTTCGATCGTTGAGCGTCGGCCGCCGTCCGCCAATCCGAACTCGTCGACCGCTTGATTGCGATCCGCCGACGGCATCTGGCGCAATGCCTGCAGTGATGCAGGTTCCTCAATGGCTGAGGTGGGCGCGTTTTCGGAGCCGCGCGGCGAAGCGCAGGCGAACAAGGAGAGGCCCAGCGCTAGCCACAGCAACGAACGCGTGAGGCTACCGCTCAAAGCGCCGCCTGCCCCTTCTGATAGGTTTGTCAAAAAACACCCCAAGTTTGAGGGTGTTACTCCAACTCATCTTATGGATCGGTGCAATTCCAAAGTTTCGCGACGACCATCAATTTCCAGCACAATCAAGCCTGTTCTGATTTCAACAACCTGCCAGGCATCAACACGATCGCCGATGGTTACCGAGTGGGTTTCACCCATCCTGTTCGTCACGATGGCCACCGGATCCGCGTCGCCAGTGAGCACCACACCGCGAAGGCTGGCGTCGAGTGGTTGGACAGGTGGGGATTCTCGTTGTTCGGACGGTGCCATCACAGCAGGTGGTCGCCTTGTGTCAGAGAAAAGCGGACGTTGGGTCATCTCGCTAAAGTCTGTTGGAGGCGGCGCTTGGAAGGGAGCAAGCGCGGTGGCGTCACTCTCAAGAGTTGGCGCTAAACTCTCTGGTTCGGTGGACCCATGGTCTCGGCTCGCATTCACGGGAGCGGTCCATAGCCAGATGGCCGCGCAAGCCAACACAAGTGCCAAGGCCGCGACAAGACGATCCATAATCAGAGATTTCCTATGGGTCGCATATGTCCGACGACCCTGAACTGCGCGTTCACCTGGTTATTGTCTTGGCGACCGTCGGTCCTCCCCTGAGCGCGTCGGGACAGTCTAAGGTCTTTCACGGTGAGGTAGGGGCGGTGAGCGCCGATCTGATAGAGAAAGCTTCGGAGATCATCGATTGACGCGTGGCTTGATACGCTGATTGATACTTCTTGTAGACTGCCATGGTCTTCTGATGGATGCCCCTCCAGCGTGATGATTTGCGCGCCGCTTTGTTGGGCAAACTCTCGGACCGCGGCCTGCAGGTTGGCGCTTGCAACCGAATGATCGGTCGACTCGAGGAATTCTCGGTGTTCCGATATTTCTCCGTGCAATGAGGTAAGACTAGCGACATAGATGGCGGCGTTGGTTGCCACTCTCTGCTGCCGATCGATTTGGAAACGAAGCTCAGCGATGTCACGCCTGTTCTCAGTGATCGGTGAAAAGATGAAAATGCTACAGGCACTGAACAGTGCGTATAGAACGGCGGCCAAGATGAACAGCGCGAGTGCCTGACGATAGGGTTTTGAAAGACTCATAGTTTGTCTACAGACCCCTGACTGATCAATCTTTCCTCAACCGGTTTGAACTCAAATCTGATTGAGAACTGTTCGTTGCCCGCGCGTCGGTCACTTCGAATAGGAGATGTGAGCGCAACATTTTCGAACACCGGCGATCCCGATAGCTCCGCAATGAGCGGCGCAGCTGAGGATGCCCGACCGGTCATCACAATAGCATCATCATCTGTATAAAGAGTATCAAGCCAAACGGTATCGGGCAGCGCTCGCGATAGTGTCTCGATCAACAAGAGCGGGGACGTTGCGCTGTGCTTTGCAGTCCTGAGTTCCTGCAGTTGTTGTTTGAGCTGGGATGCTTGGTTTCGGGTGTTGCTAGCGTCGGCGGCCTCAATTCGCACCTTTTGGAGAGTAGCTTCAAGCCGGTCTAAGACTATTGATTGCCGATGCAACAGCCCACCTAAACACGCGGCGACTCCAGCGACGAGACCAAGCGCGAGCGCTGTCTGGCGGCTAACAAGAAAACGTCGCTTGGCGAGCAAAGGGTGTTTCCCAAGATCGAAGCGCGCTTGACCCAGCTTGTTGGGCGATACCGCTCCGTCGACACCGATGTTCAGTGCCTGAACCGATGCAAGAACCGAGTCGATCACTTTCTTTTTCACAAAATAAAACCGTACACCAATGGACGTGGACTGATTGTCTCTCGAGATGATGCTGCTGGCATGATAGACGTCGTCGGTCGAGAACGGCATGGTGCGAATGGCTTCAAATCGGGCCAATCGATCGAGTGTTCGTGCAGCAGCTTTCGGGTAGTCGTGGTCCGCGAAAAAGACCGACTGCTCGCCGCAACTGACAAACACCAGCGGCCGCCGATCTGCCGACGCTTGAAGTTTCAAAAGAGCGTCTTCGACGTCACTCTGCCGCGCCGCGGTCGTTGAAGAGGCGAGTTCTCTGTCGCCCGAAAAGAGCGACAGTTTCACTTGATCGTCGTCAAACGTGATGACGATTTGACTTCGCTCGACCGGTCTCGGTCTGAACTGGATGGGAACGAGGCCATAGAGTTCCTGGATCCACCAGTTCCAGAACCAACTGGCTCTCATGAAGAGCGTACGTATGAGACTGTTCAAGGGCGCCTCGGCCTTGCCACACCCTTAGGTTAGCCAATAACGTGTGTCAGGGTACCCTATGAGGCGATGAAATTGGGCAAAATCGACGCGCAGCTCAGCGACTTCGAAGCGGGAGCAGACGGTTTTCTCGAATACCTACGCGCCGAAGGCGCGTTGTCGGGGGCGCAATCCGAGCGTGTTCGGCGCACAACCCTGTCGGCGGGCGTTTCGCCACATATCAGCATCCAACAGCTCGGACTGTTGTCGGAAGAGGAGGTGATGACATTTGTCGGCTCTTATCTCGACATACCAGTCATCAAACGCAGTGAGCTATCCCTCGCAGGTTTAGAGACGTTTGGTCTGAACATCGGCTATATTCGCCGGACGAAGATCGTGCCTCTTTCCCTCGATGACGATGCTGTCGACGTTCTATGCGCTGATCCTTTTGATGAGCGCACCTTCGCAGCGCTTGCATTTCATTTTGAGCGAACCGTGCGCCCTTCGCTCGCCAGTCGTCGCGATGTCGAGTGGGCCATCGAGGCGCTGTCGCATGCATCAGAGGTTTCGTCCTCTCCTGATGACGATAGCGTCGACATTGAGGCACTCAAGTCGCTCGCTACCGAGCAGCCGGTGGTGCGCTACGTCAACCGTATTCTCGAATACGCGATTGCTCGCAACGCATCCGATATTCATCTTGAGCCGTGCGAAGGTGGGCTGAATACACGTCTACGGATCGACGGCGTTCTGGCAGATACTGACCGTCCTGCACCTGGTCTTGCCACCGCCGTGGTGTCCCGCATCAAAATCATGGGCCAGCTCGACATTGCCGAGCGACGCCTGCCGCAAGATGGCCGAATACGGTTACGAATTGGAGGCAACGACGTCGATCTCCGACTATCAACTCTACCAACTGTACACGGTGAAAGTGTCGTTCTCCGGGTGCTCGACCGTTCGAGTGTCTCGTTGGACTTCCCCACGCTTGGCTTCGAAGAGGATGAGCAAAAGAGGCTACTTAGCATTCTCAATCGTCCCAACGGTATCTTTTTGGTGACGGGCCCGACCGGCAGCGGTAAGACAACAACGCTATATACGGCACTCCAGTATCTCAACGACGGAAAGCGCAAGATCTTCTCCGTGGAGGACCCGGTAGAGTATCAAGTCGATGGGGTGAACCAGATCCAAGTCCATCAACAGTTGGGCTTATCCTTTGCCAAAGCTCTGCGAGCAATTCTCCGTCAGGACCCTGACGTTATCATGGTCGGTGAGATCCGCGACCTCGAAACGGCCCAGATAGCGATTCAGGCTGCGCTGACCGGGCACCGCGTTATGGCGACATTGCATACCAATTCGGCTGCAAGCGCGATCACGCGGCTGTTGGATATGGGAGTCGATGACTTCCTTCTCGCTTCGGCCATCACGGGGGTGCTTGGCCAGCGTTTGGTGCGCCGCCTATGCGCTCATTGTGCAGTGCCGGCGCCGACACATGCTCTCCGTCGCGCACTCAGCGCAATCAATCGCGAACAGGTGGAGCAGCATCAGTTAATGGTGTCGGTCGGGTGCCAACATTGCAGCGGCACGGGATTTCGAGGACGCACCAGCGTTTGCGAAATTCTGCCGATTTCGCGCGACATACAATCACTCATCATGGACCGCTCGACCGATAGCGTGATTGAACAAGCGGCCCGGTCCAGTGGAATGGAGACCTTGCTCGAGAACGGCGTTGCTAAATCGCTTCAGGGGCAAACCACCCTCGATGAGGTGTTTGCCATTGCGGAGGGTGCTTGAATGGCGAGGGTCACATACAACGCACTCGACGCAAGTGGTCGTGAGGTCACTGGCATTCTTGATGCCGCGGACCAACGCTCAGCCCTTGATTTATTGGACGCCCAAGGACTTATACCGATCGACATCAAGGTGTCTGCGAACAATTCGCCTTGGTGGGAACGCGATGTGTTTGGTGGGAGGGCGCGCCTGTCGGACACCGCGATTTTTCTCGATGAGCTGTCGCATTTGCTCTTGTCCAACATCGCTCTCGACGACGCGTTGTCGATTATTTCAGACGATGCATCATCACTAGGCGCGGGGATGATCGCCAGCGCTGTATTGGAGCATGTGCGACATGGCGAGACAGTCTCATCGGCCTTGGAGGCTGAGAACATTCCCATCGGAAGGGCGCGCTTGGCCATAGTGAGAGTGGGCGAGGCTTCCGGCCGCCTGGCTAGCGCTATTGATGATGTCGCCAAGGATATCGGCCGAGAACGCGCACTCAGACAAGAGGTTCTCGGGATCTTGTTCTACCCAATCGTTCTTTTGGTGGCGGCGCTTAGCGCGACGATCTTCATCCTCACCGTCCTGCTGCCATCACTTGAGCCTGTGTTTTTTGATGCCGGCGCGGCATTACCGCCACTGTTGGCCTGGCTTCTGCTTATCGGCGATGGTTTTCAGCGCTACGGGTTCCAAGTCCTTATCTTGAGCTTCGTTCTTGTCGCTGCACTTACTCAAAGCCGGAGGAGAGAAGGGACGCGGCTCTGGGTTGATCGTAGGTCTATCCGTCTACCAATTATAGGTGCACTTATTAAAAAAATAGAAACCGCTCGTGTCAACCGTTCATTGGGCGCCCTCATTTCCAATGGTGTACCCATACCCGAAGCTCTTGCAATATCACAACAGGCCACCACCAACGCCCATGTTGCCCATGCTGTGCGCAGCATGACTGAAGCAGTCAGGCATGGTGAAAACATTGCGAGTTGCTACGCCAATATGGGCGTGTTCCCGCCACTAGCTTGCCGTCTCGTCAAGATCGGCGAGCGTACGGGCCAGCTTGGGTCAATGCTGACCCGCAGCGCTGAGATGCTGGATGTACAAAATCAGCGAGACATCAGGCGGTCTATCGCGATTGCAACCCCGGTTCTGACGTTGAGCATTGGTGTTCTGATCGGCGGCATCGTCCTTGTGGTGATGGACGCGATTCTGAGTGTCAACGATCTGGCTTTCTAAGGAGGCCATGTATGCGATCCGCAAAAGGCGACCAACGTGGCTTCACTCTTCTAGAACTGCTGTTTGTCTTGGGCATCGTCGCAGTTGTTCTTGTGCTCGCATCCGCCCGCATCAGGCCATCTGTTGGTGCTGAGCTGTCGATAGTCGAGGCCAGTGAGAGCCTTGCGTTAAATCTTGCCAGGGCCCGCAACGCTTCGGTGCGCCAGGGCGTCATAACGTCATACAGTTTAGACATAGAAGATCGATCATTTTACGGACTAAATGACTCGGTCTCACATCGCTATAGGCCAGAGATTGATGTTCGGGCGCGGGTCGCTCGCGATGATCAAGTTATCCGCGGGGTTGCCACCTTTCGGTTTTGGCCGGACGGATCCTCGACGGGTGGCGAGGTGGTCTTCGAGAACGACGGTGTTCGGTACGTTGTTCGTGTCGACTGGCTCACAGGTGCTGTTGCTGTAGCGAGGGGGGAAAGTGAAGTCTCGTGAGCGCGGATTCACGCTTCTTGAAGTGCTTTTTTCGTTCGTAATTGCCGCAAGTGTCTTGGTCGTTTCTATACAGACGTTTGCCAGCGCGGGGCGCGGTATCGCGCGTGTGCAAGAGCGCGAAGCGATGGCGCGTTTGGCCAGGTCCAGGCTTTATGAAATGGAGGCCTACTTTAGAAACTCAGGTCAAAAGACCCGTGCAGGTGTTTGGAGCGGCATTTATGAGTGGGGCAGTTCGGTCGAGCGTATAGCGGGATCTGCCAGCGATCATGGCCTCTATCGTGTGCGCACGTCCATCACTCGCCAGCGACCGTCAACAGGACCGATTACCTATGAACTCTCAATGATCATCGTCGTATCCGAACACGATGCGTAGGCACATGAATCGGTCAGAGGGTTTCACCCTGCTTGAGATGTTGGTTGCGCTGTCTGTTTTGGCAGTTTTGTTTGGGTTCCTTTTTTTGGGGCTGACATGGGGCGCGCGGACCAAGTCGATTGGTCCTGAACTTCGCGTCGACCAGAAGCGAAGTGCGACGATGGATCTTGTGCATCGTATGCTCTCCCACCAGAAACTCTACTATGAATGGCGGGACAACAGCCCAGCGGCTCCTACATTTGTGGGTTCGGAGAGCACGTTGGAGTTCGTCACGACCGCTGGACCGATGTCCGACCAACCGGGGGAAATCCGTGTACGCCTGATCTATCAGCCTGGCTTTTCGGATCCTGTGATCAGTCTACAACGACTACCTTTTGAACATGTGACCAGACGAGGACCTGATGTTTGGCAGTCTGCTGAAAGCTATGTGTTGTTTGATGATCTGACCGCCGCGGCGTTCTCCTACTATGGTGTACGGAGTCGAGATGACGCTGCTGATTGGCATGATGAGTGGTTCGAAACGCACGCACCGATTTTGATTAAATTGGACGTACGTTTCGCCGATAAGCGCCAGCCGGTGCTGATCGTTCCGGTGGGTGATCAATAATAGGGTCTCACAGAACCAATTGGCTGCATCAGCTTCTCAGATCTTGGTTTTCACCATCGCCACCCTCAACACCGTCCGCTCCAAGACTGTAGACGTCAAATGGTTGGCCATCTGTACCCGGAATTCGGTAGAGGTAGGGACGGCCCCAGGGGTCGACGAGGCCCCGGGCATCTCGCAAATAGGGGCCGTCCCACGCGCCGACGCCGATTGGTTTGGAGACGAGCGCGTCAAGCCCTTGCTGTTGCGTGGGGTAGACCCCGTTCTCAAGAAAGAAGAGCTCTACCGCGCCCACGACGTTTTCCAACTGAATGGCGGCTGACTGGGACTTCGATTTGGCGACGTACTGGATCACGCGCGGCGCAGTGATCAATGCCACCGCTGACAGGATTGTCAGCACGACCAACAACTCCAGGATGGTCAATCCGTTCTGTCGATGTTGGGAAAAAAAATCTCGTATCATGATTGCCTCTCCGCGGCTGCCGAATGTGTCCCCTACAGCGTGCCTTCTATCGTGATGAAGCTCTGAATCTCCACTGATTGCGGACCCAGGGTCAGAGCGTCCCCAACCCCTTGTAAGACACAGATATCAAAAAGCTCCTGGACTGCGCCGTCGAAACGGATCCACTCGGCGATTGACCCATCGCGTAAAGAAATGATCTGTACTCCGCACCATGGATCAGCATCTTTTTCCTCAAGCCGGTCGGCCAAAGCGAGGCCATCGAACCTTTTGTAGCGCGGCTTTGACAGCGTGACGATCGCGTAGCCATCGATGAAAGCCAGACCACGGATGAAGCCAGGGCAGAACGCGACCGGCTGAAAACTCTTGGTCGATCGGTCGATGGTGCCAATCTCGCCGGAGCCAGAGTTGGCCACCCACAACTTGCCATCATGAATGCGCGGCGAGTGCGGCATGGACAAATTCTTAGCCACGATGTCGTCCGTCTCAATATCAATCACGATACCGCCGTCATGGCGCCGATCACGCCAGCCATCGATCACGTCCGAGCGGCAAGCGGCGCTGGCATATCTGGGCTCACCGTCCACCATAGCAAGACCGTTGAGGTGGCAGCGATCCTCCGGCGCGAGCTTGGAGATGAAGGACGGCTTCCAAATGGGCTTGAAACTGTGCGTCAGGCTCAGCTCGCATAGGCAGGAGAATTTCGTATTGATAAAGACGACTTTTCCGTCGCTCTTCACCCCGATCTCATGCAGATCAACAGCCCCGGTCGTTTGGAAGTTGCGCGGCACATAGACCTTGTCATGTTTTTGGTTAGCCCGCTCATGGGGTCCTAGGACATTCTCGAGGCGGACAATTTGAGTGTGTGTTGCGAGATAAAGGCGATGCTGATCACCGATGATCCCCATCGCCTGGGGGTACTGAGCCTGGTGAAGCGACAGCTTGCCGTCGGTCCCGTGACCTAAGAGATACAGCATGCCGCTCTGATACGATGTGAACGCCAGCGAGATGCCGCGACCGCTCAAAAACCCGTGGAGCCCGCTCGAGAATGAGATGTCGGTCTTCGGCGCGGCATTGGTCGCCTCGGGCGTGGGAGCTGTGGTCATCGGGAGACGTTAGCGGATGCAGGTCTGAGAGTGAAAGTGCCACGTTGCTCGAAAGGAGGGCCGGACATTTGGCGACGGCGGGCCCGCATTGCTTTTCGCTCGATTTTAAGCGATTTTGCAACGATCTAGCAGGGCAACCTGCTGAGGGCAGCTTGGGGGCTATCCGGTATGAGCGCTATTCATTCGTCGACGTCGCACTCCCGGCGCGTGCTCGCGCAAGAAGAGACGCCCACTGATCAAAGGCGACGCCGGGGCCATCGGCTTCTTCTTGCCGTGTCGGTGGGCGCGGTGGCGGCGATGCTGCCCGGCGCTTTTGGTGTCTATGGCGGCCGGGCGCGGGCGCAGGTTTTACCGGCCGGGTGCACGGATGCCGTCACCCTCGGCACCCCCAATGATGCCGATGGCAACGCCGACGCCGGGGAGACGATCGCCTGTCTGGCGCCGCCGACCCCAATCGAGGCGGTGCAGGGCAATACAGAAGACCTGACGATTGTCGTAGGCGATGCGTCGACCCCGACAAGCATCGCGGCCTCGGGCGGCGACATCATCGGCGTTAACCTCACCAATGGCGGCACGGTGCAGGTCCTCAACGCCGCCTCGACGGTCTATGGCGAGTATAACGGTGTCTATCTCGGCAACACAGCCGCCCCCTCCGTGGATCTCGAACTCGTCTCCGAGGGGACGATCACCAGTGATCTGCTGGCGGGCGTTGCTGCAAGAAATGTCGGCAGCAGCACCACATCGATCACGGTCGTTGATGTCACCAGCAACAACAGCGTGGGCATCGAGGCGAGCACGGCCGTCGCTGCCGAAGATATAACGATTGTATCGACAGGTACCGTGATGGGCGGCACGGACGGTATCCAGGTGAACGCTAACGGCCTGGGCGCGACGCGGATCTCAGCGGCCTACGTCACGGGTGCCAATGGCGATGGCATCAATGCGGTCAATCAAGCCACCGCGACGGATCTCACGATCACGACAACGGGGCTCGTGCAAGGCCAGGTCGACGGTATTGAAGCCTATCAGCAGGGCACGGGAGCGCTGATTGTCAATGCTTACGAGGTATCTGGGATAACGGGATACGGCGTCTACGCACATAACACATCGGCGGCAATCGGCGACGTTTCGGTGACTGTCAGTGGTCGGGTAAATGTCTCCTCGTCTGCCGGTATCAGCGCGATCAATCGGGGGTCCGGCAACGTTTACGTCAACTCCAACGGACTTTCGAGCTCAGGGATCGGCATCAATGCGAGCAATACGTCAGCCAGCGGTGCCGACCTAACCGTTGTCGCATCAGGATCCATCAGCGGCTATGGCGCAGGTATTCAAGCGGCGCAGTCTGGCGCTGGCAACTTGGTGGTCAATACTTACGCCGTCACCGGATTGGGCGGGGCGGGAAGTTACGCTATTTCCGCTTCCACCGCTGCCGGATCTGGTGCTCTTTCGATCACCACCAATGAGTCGACCTATGGGGGTACATCGCGCGTTTATGGAGGTGTCGGCATCAGTGCTTCGCACGCAGGCTCTGGTGATCTGACAATCAACACAACATCGGTCAGCAGCAATTATGCCGATGCCATTGAGGTGACGACAGCATCGGGCAGCGCAGGCAACATCGCGATCACTGCAAGCGGCCTTATAACGGGCACGGACAGTGGCGTCGACGTCGATCATGATGGCTCAGGCGATATCGCCCTTGATCTTACTGGGGTGATTGCCAACAACACGACTCTCGATATCGGCGTTCGGGTTATCGATACGGCGTCTGGCGGCTCGATCTCTGTTACGAGTTCCGAAGCGGTCGATGGAGGGTTCTCAGGGATCCAAGTCGCGCATTTCGGATCGGGCGGTACCACCATTGATGTGAACGGAGCATCGGGCACGCTTCTTGATGCGATCTCCACCTACAATTTCGGTGGTATTGGCGGCATGTCCATTACCTCGACCGGCGATCTTGTCGGTGGAGATGATGGTGTTTCGGCGCGGAACGATGCGGGTGATCTGACGATTGATGTGGGTAACGTCACCGCCGGGACGTGCAGCGTCTGCAACGCCATCGATGTCGACACACAAGTTGGGGGGTATACGCCGGGCTTTGTTGCTGTGTCGCTCAGCGGCGCCGCCTATGGCGGCCGCGGTGTTAGAATTGATCACGACGGCACGGGCGATGTGACAGTGACGCTCGGTACCGGCAGCACTGCGACCGGCGTTAATGATCAGGGCATCTATGTGAATGCCACCAACGCGGCATCGAATACTGTTGTACAAGGATCTTCCGGCGATATCGTCGGTGCCACCGATGGTGTCTATATGGCCACCGCAGGTGGCGACATCACCATTCAGAGCATCGATTCGATCACAGGCCAGGCGGGCGATGGCGTGGATGTGCGCTCGAACGGCGGCGACATCACCATTTCCGACGTGGGTACCATTCTCGGTGCGGACGGTAGCGGTATCTATGCAAATTCAGACGGTGGCGATATCTCTATCCAAGGCGTGGGCCTGGTCGGCGGCGTGGAAGGAACGACGATCAATGGCATCTTCGCGTCGGCGTCGAGCGGAGCTGGCGGGATCGTCGACATCGGCGGGACCACAGCGATAGGGGATGTCTCAGGCGCCACGTCCGGTATCACCACCACAACCTCCGGCGATGGCGCGATCACCATCTCTGTGGCTGGCTCGATCACTGCGGGCAGCTCTAACGGCGTTTTTGCCAGCAACCGCGGCACCGGCGACACAACAATTAGCGTCGCTGATGTGACGAGCACGGACTCGGTGGGTGTCTTTGCTTACAACGACGCAACTGCCGCCGACATGCATGTGACGTCGACCGGGACACTGGCGGGTGCGGAAGGTGTCGTCGCGATCCAGGATGGCGCCGGAGACCTGGTCATCTCGGTACTGAATGTCACAGGGACCGATGACGATGGGATCACCGCCCTGCATCGCGGGACGGGTTCAATCGAGATCACCTCAACGGGCGTGCTGTCAGGCGGCGATGACGGCATCGAGCTTGAGCACGCGGGCGGCGGGGACGTCACGGTTCAGGTTGCCGACCTGTCTGGCGGTGCAGCGCTTGGTGATTACGGCATGATCGCGCTCACTGCGCCGACAACGGGTTCCGTGTCCATCACGTCGAGCGGTTCCGTGACCGGCGGGAGCGGTGTCGACATCTATCATCGCGGTACGGGGCCACTGGATATCAGTGTCGCCGATGTGACGACCAGCGCTTCCAATGGGGTCTACGCGATCAGCTCGTCCGCCCTGACGGGTGACATCACTGTCTCCGCCAGCGGAACGGTCGCGGCTGTGGGCGAGGGGATCTATCTGATACACGCCGGTGTTGGCGACGTCGTTGTTGATGCAGTCGATGCCAGCGGTCAGGGCGACGACGCGATTGATCTTGAGCATGTCGGCACAGGATCTGTCCGTGTCACGACGACAGGTACGATTACTGGGACCGACGACGGCATTGACGCGATCGTCAATGACGGTGATCTGACGATCACGACCTCCGGCACGGTGACCGGTGGGCAAGCGGGGATCGAGGCCTACAATTACAGTGCCGGTTCGACGACCATTTCGGTGAGCGATGACGTCACGGGCGAGACGGAGGTGGGGATCTTCGTCGTCACGTCCAACGGTTCGTCTGTGTCCATCGAAGAGGGTGCCACCGTCACTGGCGCATGGGACGGCGTGGTCTTTCTCGGGGAGACGGGCACGTCGGATTCGGGCGCAGATATTCTGAACTTGGCTGCGGGCGCGTCGATCGTGGGCGATGCGCTGATGCATGCGGGCGATGACACGTTCAACGATGCTGGTGGTCAGTTTACGGGCGTTGATGGTGGGACGGGGACGGACACGCTCAACGTTTCTGGCCCAGCCCGGACACTGACCAATTCTGGCGGCAGCAGCGACAGCCTTCGCGGCTTTGAGATCGTCAACGTGAACACAGGCGGCATCACGCTCGCCGGCGATCATGTGGGTTTCAGCGAGGCCAATTTTAACGAGGGGACGACCATCCTCGCTGGAACGTTGGAAGCATCATCGGCGATGGTCATGGTGGGTGCGACGCTCAACGCGCAGGACGGCACGCTTCTTACCGGCAACCTCACCAACAATGGTACGCTTGATGTGGGCAGCTCGCCGGGGACCTTCACCATTGACGGCGATCTCACCCTTAGCAGCACCAGTCTTTTGCCGATCGAGCTTGGTGACACCAGTGATCAGATTGTGGTCACGGGCGATGTCACGCTTGGCGGCACGCTCGATGCAACATTCCCAAACGGTCGTCAGGTGGGTACCAGCAGCTTCGTCATCATTGACGGCGGAGGATCTGTATCAGGATCGTTTGACCAGGTGCCAGCGTCCGGCCTCTTGGTCCAATCGGATGTCGATGTCGATCCGTCCACATCAGACGTGATCTTCACGTCCACCGTGCTGCTGCCATCGACGCTGGATGGTCTGTCGGACAACCAGGCGGAGCTTGGCGATAGTCTGTTCCTGTCATCTGACGGGTCGTCGGCCAACCAGGCGACCGGCCTGCTCGCCGAAGCGATTGGCCAGAAAGAGAGCGAGGGCGAGATCGCGGCGGTTCTGCAGGATCTGTCTCCGGAGGCTGCGGATATGGGCATCCGCATGGTGCTCGACGCGCAGAATGGTTTTCACCAGGCGATGCTCGCCGCAGGCACCGGTGAGCGTTATGCCGTGTGGGGAGATATCGAAGCGGGTCGCCTCGACCAAAACGACAATGATGACGGCGATCTGGAGTTTGACGGCGGGCGCCTGTCGTTCTTCTCTGGCATGACCATGGCGTTTGAGTCCGGATGGTCGTTCGGTTTTGCCGGCGGGGTCACCGGCTTTGACGCAGAAGCTGACGACGCCTTTGCCGGTCTTGCGCCGGGCGATGATGCTGATGGCGAGCTCTTCCATGTCGGCGGCAGCGTCCGCAAGGTCACCAACAATGATCTGGTTGGTCTGCAATTCGATGCCGGTGTCAGCTATGCTGGCGGCAGCCAAGATATTACCATGACGCTGATCGATCCCGTGACGGATGGTCGTGCCCGTCAGTCTGCTGAGGTTGATCTTTCGGCGACCGATCTGTCCGCGCGGGTCATGCTTATCCGTCTGGGACAGCGGGATCTGTCGCTTCAACCCTTCGTTGAGGGCGGCGCATCGTTCTATCAGCAAGATGGCTTTACGATTGGCCAGGCTCAGCCCACTGGCCTTGCTGTTGATGACCTCGACAACACCCGGACATTTGTTCGTCTGGGGTCGGAGCTCGACCACGCATTGAAGCCGTCCTTGTCCGTTCAGGGACGTGTTGCTGCCGTTCAGTATTTCGGCGATACGCAAAATACGTTTGACACGAGGTTCCTCTCGTCAAACGCTGCCGCATTCTCCGTTGATGGCCGCGATGTCGAAACCCAAGTGGAGCTCGCTGGCGCGATCGCCTATCGACACGCATCGGGTGTTGAGTTCAGGGTCGAAGCGAATGGCGAGGTGGGCGATATCGCCCGCTATGGCGGCGAGTTCCAGATCTTGAAACGCTTCTAACTCTTCATCCACTGCTCGATTGCGAAGAGCGGCCGGTCAGTGCTTCTAGTTTTTTGATCACTGTACCTACGGATCGAATAGCGCGTCGGGTGTGCGTTCGAATCGGCAACGCTCTTGCTGCCTCATCTGTTTGAGGGAGCGCAAAGGCCTGTGGTAGGCTGAGCGCGTAAGCCTTTGAGAGCGTGAGGAGAGACCAATGGCTGAGAGCGCGCCCGCGATGGTACCGTCCCTGTCGCCTAAGGAGACTGCCAAACCGTGGCAGTGGTTGTCTGAGGCTTTCGGTGTCTACAGTCGCCAGTGGAGGGTGTCGTTGGCCTATGGCGCTGTCTTCGTGGCCATCGGCTACGGGATCGCTCTGGTCCTTGCCGGCGCGGGCCTGATTGCGGCGATGCCCGTCGCGGTTGGCGCATTCGCGCTGGCTGGTCCACTGATGGCCGCTGGGCTTTACGCTATCGCTCGAGCCGATGAGCAGGGGCGCAGCGCGACGTTCCGCGAGGTCTTTGTTCCGCAGGCCGCGTCGGGCAGCCAAATCGCCTATCTGGGCGTCCTCATCCTGGTGGCGATGTTCTTTTGGACGATCGTCGCTATCGGGCTTTTTGTGATTTTCCTCGGTGGTCAGGTGTCGTCTTGGGGTGACTATGTCTCGTTCGCGCTCTCGACGCCGCGGGGCGTGTCGATGCTCTCTCTCGGCACGGTGCTGGGCGGGTTGATCGCGGCGATCATCTTTGCCGTGACGGCTTTCTCCATTCCTATGCTGATGGACCGAGAGAAGGACTTTGCCACAGCGATCGGCCTCAGCGTTCAGGCGGTTCTCTCTCGCCCGAAGCCGATGGCGCTTTGGGCGTGGATCATCGTCTTTTCCGTCGCGGTTGGCGCAGCGACGATGCTGCTTGGTTTTGTCTTTCTCTTTCCGCTCCTCGGCTTTGCCACCTGGAAGGGCTACCGGTCGGTGTTCGAGCCTTCGAGCTCTTGATCGTCATCCAGGAGAATGCGCTCAGCCGCACCTTGGGGATCACTGAACTGGTCATCTTTCAGGGCCCAGAAGAACGCCGCCACGCCAAGGCCGCCCAGGATGAGCGCGATGGGGAGAAGAAAAAGAAGGGCGTTCACGTCTTATCTCCCCTCATCAAACCCAGCGCGTTGAGCGTGACCACCAGCGACGATCCGCTCATGGCCAGCGCTGCAATCAGTGGTGATACATAGCCCGCCATCGCCAGCGGCGCGGCGACCATATTGTAGGCGGCGGCAAAAGCGAAGTTCTGGAGGATCCGCCGCCGCGCTCGCACGGCCATGCGCCATGCCGCATAGACCGCGCTGATCCCGCCCGTCTGGTAGACAAGATCCGCCGCCGACTGAGCCGCATCGGCGGCGCTGCCGGGGGATAGGGAGACATCGGCCAGCGCGAGGGCAGGCGCGTCATTGATACCGTCGCCAACCATGGCGACCGCGGCGCCGTCGCGCTTGCGCTCCTCAAGATGGTTCGCCTTGGCGACGGGCGTGACCTCGGCGCGGTAGTCGTTGATCCCAAGGCTCTCGGCCACCGAAGCCACCGCATGCGGATGGTCACCCGAAAGAAGGCTCACCGTCAGTCCCGCCTTGGTTATCTCTTGGATCGTCTTGGCACTGTCGAACCGAACGCTGTCGCGGAAATGAAGTTCCTGCGGTGCTTTTCCGTCAATCTTAAGCCAGGCGGTGGTCCCTTCGGCGGGGGTTTGCGGCTCATCCGCACCGACGAACCGCGCACGACCCAGGCGAACCCCGAGCCCATCAACAACGCCTTTGATGCCCTCGCCGGGCACCTC
>JBCDLG010000059.1:0-18160 GCA_038745625.1 Pseudomonadota bacterium
CGCGGCCTCGAACAGGAGCTCCGCATCGGCCAACGCCTGCCCTCGGGACCAGCGCCGAACCTGGCGAGCGTAGCCGCTTTCGGTCATTGTTTCGGTACCGAAATAGGTTCCGACAAGGATCGTGTCCTCGTCAAGCCAGGCGACGCTCGACTTCGCCTCGGGCAGCTCAAACCCGCCGGCAACAAAGGCGCGCTCAGCGATGTCGTACTCACGGACAACGGCGGCATCGGAGCCGCCTCGGGACAGGGTGATCAGGCACCGTGCGTAATGAGGGGCAAGGCACTCGACCCCCTCATAGACCCAGTTCTCGCCCTCCGCCTCAGCAAGGGCATCAACATCCAAGATCACGTCCCATTCGTCCTTGCCGGCGACATAATCCGCCTGCGGTATACGCCTCCAGATGCCGCGAACGTGATCGGCATCTTGCCAGAAATTATAAGCAAATCCGCCCCTTAAGGAGACGCTGGGGACGCGATCATCCGAGGTCAGAATAGCCGTCGCCTCGTCGAGAAGATCGCTGAAGAGGCCTTGGCCTTCCAAAATGGCCAAGCTCCGCTCGTTCTCTCCCCTCACCCAATCAAGGGCCTGCTCGCCCTCCACCTCTTCAAGCCAAACGAAGGGGTCTTGGGACATGGGCGCGCTCTCTTCTTGCTGGGCAGCCGCCATGGTGAACAGCGAGGATGCTGCCGCCGCAGCAACAGCACCGATCGTTAATGGCGTCATGGGTTAGCTCTCCTTGCGGAAAACCACCCCTTCCAGATTCCGCGCCACTTCGCGAGCGTTATAAGCGGTGATTTGTCCGGCGGGCTTTGGACCAGCACCCAGAACGATATAGGCGACCGCCGAATAGCGCCGGGTTTCGGTCACCCGCGTGTCATTGACGCCGAACGCGGGTCCCCAAGGGTAGCCATACCCGTAATACGGGAAGGGACGACCATAGCCATAAAAGCCATAATACCCGAATGAGGGGCCAAGATCAGTGACCCGCACCTCTCTTTGTGTCTCCGTATCGTCTGAGACCACGATGAAGTGGTCATAGCCGTTTTCCACAGTGACCTGTGCCGCCCGCAGAAGGAGTGCATTCTCCACCTGCTCACGGGATGTGAGCGAGTTTCCGGCAAAAGAAATCCGGTAGCGATTGGCTTCGATCCGCTGATCAGCAAAGCCATACCCGCGGCTATCCGCTGGCTCGAAGGGCGTCGGGGTGGCGCAGGCTGCCACCACGGCGACGGCGAGGAGGGAGAAAAGTTTCCGCATAGAAGTTCCTTCGTAGCATGGTCGCTGTTGGATGCAGCGTTACTTGAAAGTCACCGGGAACACCACTTTCTCCCATGCAAGCAGATGGCAAAGGCCGAACCATGGATGTGTCCAATCCAGCGACAGTGACCCCATTAACCGAGCATCCCAAGGTCTTATTCGGTAAGGTTGGGGTGCTGCTGATTAACCTAGGCACGCCTGACGCCCTGACCACGGGGGCGGTTCGTCGCTATCTGGCTGAATTTCTGAGCGATAAGCGGGTGGTCGATTACCCCTCATGGTTGTGGCAGCCGCTTCTGCGCGGGGTGATCCTCAACACCAGACCCCGAAAGACGCGCAACGCTTACGCCAAAATCTGGGATCAGGAGACCAAGGAAAGCCCTCTGCGCCGTTACACGCGGGAGCAAGCCGATGGCGTGCGGGCCGCCCTTCCCTCCGATCTCACGGTGGATTGGGCGATGCGCTACGGCAATCCGAGCGTCGCTTCGCGCCTTGATGCGATGCAAGCGGAGGGCTGCGACCGCATCCTGCTCGTGCCGCTTTATCCTCAGTACTCCGCGACGACCACGGGGACGGCCTGCGATGCCGCCTTCCGGTGGGCGATGGGCAAGCCGTGGCAGCCCGCGTTCCGGGTGCTGCCTGCGCACCATGATGACCCGGCACTGATCGAAGCGCTGGCCGAACTCTGCCGGACGCACACAGACGAGATGACCGAGCGGGTCATTCTCTCCTTCCACGGATTGCCGGAGCGGTATTTCAAGAACGGCGATCCCTATCACTGCCACTGTCAGAAGACCGCGCGTCTGATGCGCGAGGCGCTTGGGTGGGATGAGACCTTCGCCCCCCTCGCCTTCCAATCAAAGTTCGGCCCGGAAACCTGGCTTGGCCCGTCCACCGAGAGCCTCGTTGAAGCGGCCGGCCAAGAAGGCCTCAAAAAGATCGCGGTGATCACGCCCGGCTTCGTGTCCGATTGCATTGAAACCCTTGAGGAAGTCGGCATTGGCCTGGCGGAGACGTTCGAGGAGCATGGCGGCGAGGAGCTGACAGCGATCCCGTGTCTTAACAGCAGCGATGCGTTCATCACGGCACTGAGCGATCTGATCCGGCGGGAGCTCGGCGGCTGGATTGGCTGACGTGAAGTTTTTCTCGTCGCAAGACTTCAACTTGGCCCTGCCCGAGGGGCACCGTTTCCCCGGCCAAAAATACGGCATGCTTCATCGCAAATTGCTGGCCGACGGCACGCTTCAGCCTGAGCAGCTGAAAGTCTCACCCCTCGCTGATCGCGAGATCGTCTTGAGCGTGCATACGCAGGACTATCTCCAAAGCCTCGAAGACGGATCAATTGATCCGCGCGCCATGCGGCGGATTGGTTTTCCGTGGTCGGAGGCCATTCCGCTGCGCGGCCGCCGGACCCTGGGCGGAGCCCTTGCCGCCGCACGCGAAGCTCTGCGAACGGGACTCTCGGGGCAGTTGGCGGGTGGCACGCACCATGCGCATGCGGATTTTGGTGCGGGGTTTTGTATCTTCAACGACCAGGCCGCGGTGGCCACGAGCCTGCTGGCCGAAGGCGCGGTCGACCGCGTGGCGATCATCGACCTTGACGTCCATCAGGGCGACGGCAACGCATCGATCCTCGCAGACCGTCCCGACGTCTTTATCCTCGATGTCTACGGAGAGAAAAACTTCCCCTTCCGCAAAGTCCCGGCAGACATCAATGTGCCGATGCCTGATCACACCGAGGACGGAGCGTTTCTTGCGGCTATAGAAGAACGCCTCTTCGAAATCTGGCAGTTCGCGCCGGACATCGTGCTTTACCAGGCGGGCGTTGATCCCTTGATCCATGACAAGCTCGGTCGCCTCGACATCAGTTTCGAAGGCCTCCGCGCCCGGGACCATCTGGTGCTGGATGGCTGTCGGCGTCGCGGCATCCCCTGCTCCATGGCGATCGGCGGCGGCTATTCAAGCCCGATCGAACCAACGGTCGAGGCCTATGCCGGCACCTACGAGGTGGCCAAATCCGTCTACGGATTTTAAGTTCTACCCTTGGTAGCTACCACGCAAGATTTCACTTCAACGCACCGCGAATCAGCCCAAATGTAAAAATGGCGACCCTTGGCAGAGGGCCGCCATTGTTCAACCCGCTGGTACGGATTTGTTTGTGATCACCATTATGCTCTCAAGAAATTTGGTATTACCGTCAAGCCCTATCAGCATTATTATTCTGGGATCAGAAGAATGCGACACAAAAGCCGACTAACTGACGAAGACGCAGTTCGGGTATGGCTTCTCCGATGGGATGGCCTCTACCAGAGCCAAATTGCGAACGAGCTCAATACAAATGGGGGCCGCATTTCAGACGTACTTACCGAAAAGAAGCATTGTGGTTCACGGTCGAAAGCAGCATTGAAGCTCGGCCTGGACGCCGACGCTTGGCCCCCAAATCAAAAGCGGCGAGGACCGGGCGCAGCGCCATTGCTTGATGTTGAAAACAGCCCAAACCGATCCACGGGCTTGTTCGACTCATAACACCGCTGCCAAGCGCTGGACATGCTCGTCAGTGGTTTCCCACGAGGTCACGAACCGGCGGGCCTCCCCCGCAAAGGCGTCGTTGGGCTGCACCCAGTCATAAAACTCAGCACCAGCTGATCGTAATGCCTCAGCACGGCTCGGGGGCATACGCACAAAAAGCTCGTTGATCGCTGGCTCGACCAGAACCTCGCAGTCGCTCGTTGCACGGAACGCATCGGCGAGCCTTTGGCAACGCTGATGCGCCATATCTGCAAGATCTGTCCACAGACCACCGCCGAAATATGCCGCCCACTGCGCCGACAGAAAGCGCTGTTTGGACATACCGAGGCCCGCCCGCTTGCATCGCGCCGTCAACTCATCCTGGCGCGAGGGGTCAAAGACCACGACAGCCTCTGCGGCCAGGCAGCCATTCTTTGTTCCGCCCAGACAGAGGATATCGACCCCCGCTTTCCACGTCAGCTCCGCCGGGGTCGCGCCGGTGGCCCGCAAGGCTCCCGCAAACCTTGCCCCATCCATATGGACACGGAGGTTATGGCTTTTTGCCAAATCCGTCAGGGCTCTGACCTCATCAGGCGAATATACCGTGCCCCACTCCGTCGCCTGGGTCAGGCTGATGGTCGATGGCAACACCCGATGGGCCATGATGGGAAAGTAAGGCACCATTGCTGCGGAGAGCGTCTCCGGCGTCATCTTGCCAAAATCGCCAATCGCCGGAATCAGCTTGGCTCCGCCGGTGTAGAATTCGGGCGCGCCGCACTCGTCGATCAAGATATGCGCGCTTTCGTGGCAAAAGACAGCGCCGAAGGGCGGGGTGAGGAGCGCGAGCGCCACGCCGTTGGCCGCGGATCCGGTCGGCACAAAGGCGATCGCCACCTCGTGCTCGAACACCTCCTCGAACAACGCCTTGGTTTTCAATGTAAGGTCGTCATTGCCATAGGCGGGCGCGAACCCCCCTTCGGCGTCGGCGATCGCCTCCATGATGGTGGGGTGAACGCCGCCCCAATTGTCCGAGGTGAAAAGCATGCCCTCAGACTGCCGCACCCATCAGTCGGCGGCAAATGTCATCAAGCTGATCAAGATCTTGATAGCCCAAGGTCACCGTACCCGCACCGCTTTTGCCGATGCGCGCAATATCCACTTCAAGACCCAGCGCCTCGCGCAAATCCTGCTCAAGAGCGCGCGTGTCGGCATCCTTCGTCGCCTTAGTGACAGCTTTTGCCACCTTCTCCGGCGTAACCGCCACTTTCTTACGGGCGCTGATGAGCTTTTCGGTTTCGCGCACCGACAGCTCGCCTTTCACCACCGATTTCGCAACGGCGAGCGGATCCTCCGCCCCCAGAAGAGCGCGCGCATGGCCCATGGACAGCTCACCAGCCATCACCATGCCGCGCACCTCGTCCGGCAATTGGGTCAGCCGCAGCATGTTGGCCACATGGCTGCGACTTTTGCCGACCGCTTCGGCAATTTCGCCTGGCTTTCGGCCATGCTGTTCCCGCAGCCTTTCATAAGCGTCGGCCTCTTCAATCGGGTTGAGGTCGACGCGCTGCACATTTTCAATGAGCGCGATCTCCGCACTAATGCCCGGCTCAACATCTTTGATCAGGGCCGGGATCTTATGAAGCCCCGCCCGCTGCGCTGCGCGCCAGCGGCGTTCGCCGGCGATGATCGTGTGGACGCCCTTTGGACTTTTGGGGCGGACGAGGATCGGCTGTAAGACGCCGCGCGCCTTGATCGACTGCGAGAGCGCCTCTAGCTCGTCTTCGCTAAAATCCTTACGCGGCTGATCCTTATCAGGAGCAATTTCTGCAACGGAGATGTCAAGAGCATCGCCGCGCGGCTCCACCGCTGGTGGCGGCATGTCGCCCAAAATGGCTTCAAGACCCCTGCCCAGACCTTTCTTTGCCATCACGCGGCCCTTTCTCGTCCAATCACCTCGCTGGCCAGGCGAACATAGGCCTGGCTGCCAGCGCATTTGAGATCATAAAGAAGCGCAGGCTTGCCATGGGACGGCGCTTCAGAAATCCGGACATTGCGCGGGATGGCCGTCCGGTAGACCTTTTCGCCCAAATGAGTCCTGACGTCCGCCTCGACATCCGCACTCAGATTGTTGCGCTTGTCATACATCGTCAGCACGACGCCCTGGAGCTCCAGTTGTGGATTAAGACGTGTACGGACAGTATCAATCGTCCGCATGATCTGGCTAAGCCCCTCCAGCGCGAAGAACTCGCACTGCAGCGGGATCAAGACGGCATCAGAGGCCGTCATGGCACCGACTGTCAGTAGGCCGAGGGAAGGGGGGCAATCGATCAGAACATAGGTGAGGTCGGGCTTATCATACCCCAGATCCTCGATCGCCTCTCTTAGCCGGAAATGCCGGTTTTTATCGTCCAAAAGCTCAATCTCAACGCCAGCCAACGCCATCCCAGCCGGCGCCACCGCTAGGCGCGGTACGGTGGTGAGACGCATAATCTCCGCGATCGACGCATCGCCCATCCACACATCATAGGTTGTGCCCGCACGCTCGGAGCTTGGCAGCCCAAGCCCCGTCGACGCGTTGCCCTGCGGATCAAGATCAAGGATCGCGACGTGCTCGCCCACCGCAGCCAGCGCCGTGGCAAGGTTAATGGCCGTCGTCGTCTTCCCCACACCACCCTTTTGGTTAGCGATGGCGAGCACACGAGGCTTGGTCATAGAATCCTCTTCGGTGAGCGGATCACGAGGATCGACGCGTCGGGATCGGTGGCGCTGGGCACCATTTCAACCTCTAGTGACCACTGTTCCCTCGCCTGGTCCAGCTCTTGTTGTGCACGGCGGCCCTTAGGAAATAGCAAGGTGCCGCTCTCGCTGAGCTTTGGTACGGCCAGATCGAGCAATTTCGGTAGGGCCGTGACCGCGCGGGCCGTGATCACGTCAAAGTGCGGCGCTTTTGGTAGGGCCTCGACGCGAACTGCTGCAATGGAGGTGCGGGAGAGGCCTCCCGCTTTGGCAGCCTCACGAAGGAATGCAGCCTTTTTTTGAATGCTCTCACATAAAGTGCAGCGGAGATCCGGTCGGCGGAACTCAGCAAAGGTGCCAAGGATCAACCCTGGAAAACCGCCGCCCGCGCCAATATCCAACAGCGAGCGGGCGTTCTTGGGGATAAGGGGCCAAAGCTGCGCGCTGTCAGCATAGTGGCGGAACCACCGTTCGGGCAGGGTGGAGCCGGCCACGAGATTGGTGTGGGCCGCGGTTTCCATGAAAACGGCGTCGATCGCCGTGAGGGCATCGCGCTCAGCAGAGCTCGCATCGACCGATTCGAAGAACGCCGCGGCGCTGTCAGGCTGCACGGGTCAGGTTTTTCACGTGAACGAGGAGGAGGGAGAGGGCGGCAGGCGTGACACCCTCCACACGCCCAGCCTGGCCAAGGGTGACCGGCCGGGCCTGGGCCAGCTTTTCCGCCACCTCGTTGGAAAGACCCTTGAGTGCGCGGAAATCGAAATCGGCAGGGATAACGAGGGCCTCTTCGCGCCGGAAACTCGCCATATCGGCCTCCTGACGCTCCAGGAAGCCTGAATAGGTGGCATCAGCCTCCAATTTGGCGCGATCATCGGCGTTGAAAGCGGTGAGCTGGGGGAAATGCCGCGCCAGATCGCCCAAGGTGACGTCGGGGAGAGACAGGAGATCCAGAACCGAGCGGCGGCGACCGTCCTGCTTCACCTTGATGCCCCATGCGGACGCTTCGTTGGGCGTGACCTTGGTGGCGTCAGCCCAATCGCGCAGATCCGTCCAACGCTGGTGTTTCACGTGAAACAGCTCCGCGCGCTCCGCGCCAACCAAGCCCATCTCCAAGCCCTTTGGCGTCAGGCGGTCATCGGCGTTGTCCGCCCTCAGGCTCAGCCGATACTCAGCTCTGGAGGTGAACATACGATAGGGCTCGGAGACGCCGTGGGTCACCAAATCATCAATCAAAACACCGATATAGCCTTCGCTTCGATCCACCGAGAAGGGCTCGTCTTCGGGCGCGAGCGCAGCGTTGGTGCCAGCGACAAGGCCTTGTGCCCCCGCTTCCTCGTAGCCGGTGGTGCCATTGATCTGACCCGCCAAGAACAGGCCCGGCATCGACCGCAGCTCCAACCGCCGATCGAGCGCCCGCGGATCCACATAGTCATATTCGATCGCGTAGCCATGCTGCAGAATCGCCGCGTCCTCAAGGCCTCGAATGGCCCGGACGAAGCGATCCTGGACCTCGGCGGGGAGGGACGTCGAGATCCCATTGGGATAGACGGTGTGATCGTCGAGACCTTCCGGTTCGAGGAAAATCTGGTGGCTCTCTTTTCCAGCGAACCGAACGATCTTGTCCTCGATCGACGGGCAGTAGCGTGGGCCCTTGCCCGCAATCGCGCCGCCGTAAACCGCTGAACGATGAAGGTTTTCGCGAATGATCGCGTGGGCTTCGGCCGATGTCTCGGTAATTCCGCAAGAAATCTGCGGGACCGCAATACGATCCGTCAGAAAAGAAAAGGGTAGGGGCTCGTCATCCGCGGGCTGCATCTCGAGCCGGTCCCAGTGGATCGTCCTACCATCAAGCCGAGCAGGGGTCCCGGTTTTGAGGCGACCCATGGGCAACCCCATGGCTTCTAACCGCTCTCCCAGCGCATTGGCTGGTCCCTCACCCTGCCGTCCTGCGGGAATACGCTCATCCCCGCGGTGGATCATGCCGCGCAAGAACGTGCCCGAGGTCAAGACAACAGCGTCCGCCTCCACAGTCCGGCCGTCTTCAAGCGACACGCCGCAGCAAACGCCGTCACGGACGATCACGTCGCCAACAGCACCCTCAAGCACCGATAGTCCCGGTTGATCGCCAATCAGGCGCTGCATAGCCTCGCGATAGAGCTTGCGGTCGGCCTGGGCGCGCGGTCCGCGGACCGCTGGGCCCTTGGAGCGATTCAGAAGCCTGAACTGGATGCCTGACCGATCAATGGCTCGGCCCATCAGGCCGTCCAGCGCGTCGATTTCACGAACCAAATGCCCCTTCCCCACCCCGCCAATCGCCGGGTTGCAGGACATTTCGCCGATCGTGGCGGCTTTATGGGTGATGAGAATGGTGTCCGCGCCCATGCGCGCAGCGGCGGACGCGGCCTCGCAGCCAGCGTGTCCGCCGCCCACCACAATGACTCGCCGATCGCGGCTCTCGTGTTTCACGTGAAACGCCTATTTTCCGATGCAGAAGGATGAAAAGATATCGTCGAGGATATCGTCCGGAGCGATACGTCCCGTCAACTCCTCAAGGCGCCGCGCCGCCGCGCGCAACCTCTCGGAGAGCACCTCCGGCTCGGCCGTGCCATCGCCAAAACCCTCGAGCAGCTCCAGCGCCGCCGCCAGCAGCGATTGTTGCCGCTCCGTCGCGGCCAAGCCTGGCGCCGCCATGGCGTCGAGCCGTTCCGTTATCGCCGACAGCACCCGCCCAACGCTTGCTGGATGGCTGCCCGACACCGCGATGCCCTGCGCCTCTCCAGCACCAAGGTCAGCCTTGGTGGCGAGCCGGAGGTCACCCTCCCGCTCGAGCTCGACGAGCCAGTCCGGCGGCAGCCCATCGCCCGAAGGCCAGGCGATCAGGCGAAGATCGGCGGCGGCGGCGGCCTGTCTTGCCCGTTTGATTCCTTCCGCCTCAATCGATGACGCGCCGTCCGCCCGGATCCCCGCGGTATCGATCAATGTCACCAGATGGCCGCCGATTTCGAGACGCTCAGAAACGATATCCCTGGTCGTTCCAGCCTCAGGCGAGACGATAGCGCGCTCTGAATCAACGATCCTATTGAAAAGCGTGGATTTTCCAACGTTGGGCGGACCTATGATGGCCACCTTGATGCCGTCTTGGACCCGCCGCGCCTTGGCGGATCCCTCCAGCACATCGGTGAGAGACATCCGTACACGGTCGATCGCTGGCCTCGCGCCCGCCGCGACCGCGCCGGGAACGTCCTCCTCATCGGGGAAATCGACTGCCGCGTCGAGCATCGCCATCGCCTCGATCAGGTCCCGCCGCCAGGTATCGGCTGCATCGCGTAGCACGCCGCGCAGACCGTCCATCGCCTGTTTATGTTGCAGGGTCGTTTCGGCCTCGAGAAGATCGGCCAGCCCTTCAGCCTGGGTAAGATCGAGCTTACCCTCGGCGAAAGCGCGCATCGTGAAGGCGCCGGGGCCGGCTGGTTCTACCCCGATCGAAAGGAGCGCTTGGCTGAGCCGCCGCTCCACGGCCAGCGAGCCGTGGAGGTGAAGCTCCGCCACGTCCTCGCCAGTGAAACTGCGGGGCCCCGGAAACCAAAGCGCGAGACCATCGTCGATGACGCCGTCGGGGTCACGGACAGTGACCCGGCGCGCGTAGCGAGGTTTCCCGCGTCCGCCTGTTAAGGTTACCAGCACGTCCCCCGCACGCGGCCCGGAGATACGGTAAACAGCCACACCTGCTCGCCCGCTGCCACTCGCCCGCGCAAAAATCGTGGTGCCGTTCAACCCTTGCCCGCGCTCTTGGTGGCTTGCGCGAAGGCGGCCTGGATCATTTCCAGCGACTGGCCACCGGTGGACATCGCGCGTTCAAAGAAACGCACCGGATCCGACAGGGTGTCGATGTTCTCCTTCACGCGCTCGGTGAGGGCATCCGTCATCACGGCGTTCACCGCGGTGAGGTCCGGCAGGCCCATCAAGGTCCGCGCTTCTTCAGGCGTGCAGTCAAGGTTCACAGTGATTTTCATAAGAAAGACGCAAACGCTGCCCCCCTTCGACTGTCAAGCGGGGCGGCTGCTCTCCCTTCCTTCTTCGGCAGGGCATTTGGCGCCCTTAAGAGCGCACCGCACGAATGGCGCCGACACCGAGGAAAAGAAGAGCAAGAACCACCGCGACACCCGCCAGCCCAAACTTCACCGGCGTGAGCACGTCCTTGAACTGCAAAAGCGATTCATACCCCTTGAGCGCCAGCGCCTGGGTTGTGTTCTCCATGAGATCGAACACCCCGGCTCCAAAGGCGGGCCAGACAAGGACGCTGCGCAAGCCGCCTGCGAACCGCCAGACGATCCCGGCCAGGAGTCCGACATAGGCGATGGGATAAGCGGTGTCGTTGACCACCGTCATCCAGAAATGCGCGTTTTTCTGCTCGGGTGTCATGGCGTTCAGAAGCGCGAACGCATCAGACCCGTTCATCCGAAAATCGAGCACGGCACCCCCGGCCGCCTCGAGACCGAGCGCGAAGGAGACGTTGATCACCATGATCGCGACGAACAGCGCGATCAGCACCCACGTCTTCGAAATGAAATCCAGCATGGCGCCCTCCCTCTAGCGACATTAGCGTCATCAGAGGGGGCTTCGTCCACCGCTAGGTGTTCATCGAGTCGAAGAAGTCTTTGTTGGTCTTCACCTGCCGCAGCTTATCGAGGAGGAAATCGATCGAGTCTTGCGGGTTCATCGGCGACAGGATGCGGCGGAGGACAAAGATCTTCGCAAGCTCGTCCTTCGGAATAAGCCGGTCTTCGTTCCGTGTACCCGACTTGCCGATGTCCATGGCTGGGAAGACGCGTTTGTCAGCAACCTTCCGATCAAGGACGACTTCGGAGTTACCGGTGCCCTTAAACTCCTCGAAGACAACCTCGTCCATCCGGCTGCCGGTGTCGATGAGTGCCGTGGCGATGATCGTCAGGGAGCCGCCTTCTTCGATGTTCCGTGCGGCGCCAAAGAAGCGCTTGGGCCGCTGAAGGGCGTTAGCGTCCACACCCCCGGTGAGGACCTTGCCAGAGCTTGGGACGGTCGCGTTGTAAGCGCGGCCAAGACGCGTGATCGAGTCGAGCAAGATCACCACATCGCGGCCATGCTCGACCAGGCGCTTGGCCTTTTCAATCACCATTTCAGAGACTTGGACGTGGCGCGTTGCTGGCTCGTCAAAGGTTGAAGAGACAACCTCTCCGCGAACGGAGCGCTGCATATCCGTCACCTCTTCCGGCCGCTCGTCGATCAGGAGAACGATGAGATAGCACTCGGGGTGGTTCGCGGTGATCGCGTGTGCAATATTCTGCAGAAGGACGGTTTTACCCGTCCGCGGCGGCGCCACGATCAGCGAGCGCTGGCCCTTACCGATCGGCGCCACGATATCAATGACGCGGTTGGACAGATCCTTCTTCTCTTTGAGATCCATCGTCTCTTTCGAGATCACCTCCATGCGGAGACGTTCGTCCGGATAAAGAGGGGTGAGGTTATCAAAGTGGACCTTGAGACGCGCTTTTTCGGGTTCCTCGAAATTGATCGTATCGAGGCTTGTCAGAGCAAAATAGCGCTCACCGTCTTTGGGGCTGCGGATCTCCCCCGACACGGTATCGCCGGTTTTAAGCGTGAACTTCCGGATCATCTGCGGCGAGCAGTAGATGTCGTCGGGGCCGGCCAAGTAGTTCGCATCCGCTGAACGCAAGAAACCGAAGCCGTCGGGCAGGATCTCAAGAACGCCCGAGCCCATGATCTCAACATCTTCGTCCGCAAGCTCGCGCAGGATGGCAAAAAGGAGGTCCTGCTTGCGAAGCGCTGAGGCATTCTCGACGCCTACGGTCTCAGCGAAACTGACGAGATCTTGAGGGGTTTTCTCCTTGAGCTCGTCAAGGGTGATACGTTCGGGGAGCATAGTGGGTCCAAAGATAAAGCGGCCAGGACGGCGCTATGGACGAAAGAAAGGGGAGGCGACGCACCGGGACCGGCACGTCATGAGCAGCTAGGGCCGCTGGGCGCGTCCGTCAAGCATGGGGGCCTCCGCGCTCCTGTTCATCCCAGAATGCGTGCAGATGTTTCGCGATCCATGCGGGCTGTTGGGCGACGACCCAATGGCCCGCGCCGTCATGGATTTTGAGCGGTACGCCCTGTTTCTCAGCGAACAGTTTGGCCGTTTCCACGCGGACATAAGGGTCGTGGGCACCCCAAAGGGCCATGCCTTTCGCGGGTAGACTTGCGAGCTCATCGAGCCATTCGCCATGGATCCTGAGGCCGCGCGCTGAACGGTAGAGCTTCAAGATCGCTGACCGCATAACCTCACTGTTGGCAGCCACCTCTTTTTCCACGAGGTCGGGCGGCATGCCGTTGCGGGTGAGAACGCGGCGCACAAAGCTTGGGCTGCTAAGCGCCATAGCGATCTCGCCCAGCACGGGCGTGGCCCAAATCCGGGCCATCAGATGCCCGCCATAACTCTCATGCAACGTCGCGCCAGAAATTGCCCAACTCGCAAACCAGTCCGGGTTGAGGCTGACCACCCGGAGCGTGAGAAGGGCTCCCCAGTCATGCCCAACAATGTCGACCGGGCCTTTGGCTTCGGCGATGGGTTTGGCTTGTTCCGCTAGCCACGCGGCATAAGCCTCTTTGGTGCAGGCAAAGCCAGACGGCAGAGGCACGCCGAAGCCCGGGAGCTCCATCGCGTGGACATCACGCCGGGTCTCACGCAGCTCAGCAACCACGCCATCCCAAAGCGCCTTGGTGTCCGGCACGCCGTGAACGAGGATCAGCGGCCGCTCTGACGAGGTCATATCATTGCACCAGCGGCTTCAGGATCACCATGAAGACGATGATCGCGAGCAGGCCGAACGGCACCTCATTCATCATCCGCCAGAACTTCTCCGTGCGCGGGCGCTCACCAACGGCGAATTTTTTCCGGCTCGATGAGAAGAACCCATGCACCCCGGATAGAGCCAAGACGGCGGCAAACTTGATCAGGAACCAGCCATCATTGCCCCAAGCCGGCGCCACCGCGACCAGCAGCAAGCCAAAAGCCCATGTGGCAATCATCGCGGGGTTGATGATCCGCCGGAGAAGCAGGTTCTGCGCGTTGATCAACATCTTCTCGGCTTCACCGCCCGGCTCGGCAGCAAACTGGTAGACGAAAAGCCGGGGCAGATAGAGCATCCCTGCCATCCAGGCGATAACCGCCAGGACGTGCAGGGCCTTGATCCAATTGTATGCGGGGGCGAGCCAATCCATCTCCGCGCCTTAGAAGGACCGAATGATTCTGACCAGCTCTGCGACATGCTCGGGCGGCGTTTCGGGAACGAAACCATGGCCGCAATTAAAGATATAAGGGCGGCTTTTGAACGTCTCTAGAAGCTCTTTGGCCGCACGCTCCATTGCCGGTCCGCCTTGCACCACGAGCAATGGGTCGAGCCCCCCCTGGAGAGCCGTCGCTGATCCCAGCGCATCGCGCGCCCAAGAGGGCGGCAGCGCAAAGTCGAGGGCGATCCCGTCAAAGGCTTCGTTCTCGGCGGCCTGCGTATAAAGCGGTCCTGCGCCTTTCGGCAGGTAAATGATCGGCACATCCGCCGTCGCTTTGACGCGTTTGGCGATTTCGGCGCTCGGCTCAAGGCAAAGCTTGCGGAAGAGATCCTCGGGCAAGCCAGCTGCCCAGCTGTCGAACAGCTTGAGCGCGTTGGCGCCCGCTTTGGCTTGGGCGATGAGATAGTCGGCCGTCGCATCAACCAGCATGGTCATCAGCCGATCAGTCATTTCGGGATCGGAATAAACAAGGCGGCGCGTGGCTGCGGGGTCCTTTATGCCTTGTCCATTGATCATATAGGTGGCGACTGTCCACGGCGCGCCCGCAAAGCCGATCAGCGCTTTTTCCTTCGGCAAGGCGGCGCGGACCCGTTCCACGGTTTCAAAGACAGGGGCGAGGGCCGGGAGCACATTGGTTGGATCGAACCGGTCAAGAAGCTGAGGCGAGACGACCGGCTCCAGGAGAGGACCTTCGCCCGCTGCAAACCGCACACCCTGGCCAAGCGCGTGGGGGATCAGAAGGATATCGGCAAACAGGATCGCGGCATCGACATCGAACCGCCGGATCGGCTGCAAGGTCACTTCGGCGGCGTCTTCGGGATGAAGGCAGAATTCAACGAAGCTCGGATGCTTCGCTCGCACTTCGCGGTACTCAGGAAGGTAGCGTCCCGCTTGCCGCATAAACCATATCGGCGGGGGCGTTAGGGTTTCACCGCGAAGCACCGATGTGAGGGGGTCGTCCCACTTACTCATAGGGAATCCAAAAATCTGAATCAGAGTCTATAGCCGGTGAAAACTGTGGGAAACCGGGGCATTAACCCTTTGTTCACACAATTCACACGGTTCCCCACGGGTGAGGAAAACCGGTTTCCACCGGTGCTACCCCAGGCCATACCTGGCAAGCTTTTTCTTTGAGAAAGTTCCTCACGCTTCCGTGCCCATGGGCAGGGGGAAACCTTATCCCGCTGGGTTTTCCGGAAAATCTGAGAGAAGAGAGGATGACTGGTGGGACCAACGTCCTCTATGGCCCTACCCTCTTTGTTCTTAACAGCTGGTAAACGCGATGGATCAGGCGACCCGGACGCAGCGCTATGCACCCAAGTCCCGAACATTCTTCCATGTTCATCTTGTCTCGGACTCCACCGGCGAGACCCTCAGCACCGTTTTGAAGTCAGTCGCCTCGCGCTTTCCAAGCGCTAAGCCGCTAGAGCACGTTGCCTCTCTGGTTCGCAGCGAAGCACAGCTCGACAAGGTGCTGGCGCGCATCGAACAGGCTCCCGGCCTTGTGATGTACACCGTGGTCGATCGCGCGATGCGCCGACGGCTCGAGGTGAAATGCGCCGAGCTGCAGATCCCAGCGATTTCAGTCCTCGACCCGTTCCTCAACGCTTTTGCTGAGTATCTGGGTCTCGAACAGACAGCGCAGGCAGGCGCGCAGCATGAGCTCGACGAGGACTACTTCCGCCGGATCGGCGCTATTGATTACACACTCGCTCATGATGACGGGCAGATGGCGTGGGACCTTGAAGGCGCAGACGTTGTCCTTGTCGGCGTAAGCCGGACCTCGAAGACACCGACCTGTATGTATCTTGCCAACAAAGGGATCCGCTCGGCGAATGTCCCGCTCGTGCCAGGCGTGGCTCCTCCACCAGAACTCGAGACCCTGAGAAAGCCGATGGTGGTGGGCCTCACAGCCAGCCCCGATCGGCTGACGCAGATCCGGACATCGCGCCTCTCCAATCTCGACTCGGAAGACCGCGCCCGAAACTATACGGACGCAAAGGCGGTGAAGGACGAAGTGATGAAAGCGAAGCGCTATTTCGTCAAAAACGAGTGGCCGATGATCGACGTCACAAAACGTTCCGTAGAAGAAACGGCCGCGAAAATCCTGACGCTTCTTTCGATCCGCCGCGGAGGAGAAGGATGAGTCCGATCATTCTCGCATCAGGGAGTGCATCCCGCCGCGCGATCCTAGAGGGCGCTGGAATCCCGTTCTCGGTGGAGCGTCCCCAAGTGGATGAAGAGGCGCTCAAACCCGACTTCGCTGATCTTGCACCGCGCGCACTGGCGCTGGCTTTGGCTAAAGCGAAGGCTCTCTCGGTGCAGATCCCCGGCGCCATTGTAATCGGCGCCGACCAGGTGATGGAATTTGACGGCTTCGCGTTTGATAAACCGAAGAGCCAGGCTGAACTCAAGGCTCGCCTTAAAGACATGGCTGGGCGGCCGCACCACTTGCGCGGCGGCGTGGTCATCCACCGCGACGGGGAGATTTTGGAGACCATTCAAGAGAGCTCGACCCTCACCATGCGCGATCTCTCAACCGCTGAGATCGACGGCTATGTCGAAACGGCTGGCGAGGAGGTTCTCGCGACCGTCGGCGGGTATGCGCTTGAAGGTCTCGGCTCGCGTCTGTTCTCGAAGGTCGAAGGCGACTTCTTTTCAATCCTCGGACTGCCGCTCTTTCCGGTTCTTGATTGCCTTCGGCGTGAGGGCGCCCTGCCTTGGTGATCCGCGCGGGCGTTATCGGGCACCCGATCGGCCATTCGCTGTCGCCGCGAATTCACAATCAATGGTTCGAAGATGTCGGTATTGAGGGCCAATATGAGGCCGTTGATGCTTCGCCGCAGGCTTTTGAAGCGACGGTTCATGAGCTGATGGATGAAGGTTGGGCCGGCCTCAATGTCACCATCCCCCATAAAGCTGCAGCACGAGAGCTAGCAGGCGAGACGTCCGCCGCCGCCGATTTGATCGGAGCCGCCAACCTTCTCATCTTCCGGGATGGTGACATCGTGGCTGATAACACCGATGTGTTCGGCTTCGAAATGAGCCTTGAAGCTATTGGCGTGTCACGGTCCCCCGAACATGCCGTGGTGCTTGGCGCGGGCGGTGCCGCAGGTGCTGTGCTTTATGCGTTGCGCGGCGCCGGGCGGGTGACGTTGCTCAACCGAACACGGGAGCGAGCGGAGGCGGTGGCGGACCGGTTTAGCCATATCGAGGTGCGCGACTGGGCTGACCGAGATGCCGCGGCCGCCGAGGCCCCCGATCTCTTGGTGAACACAACGAGCCTGGGGATGGAAGGTCAGCCGCCGCTTGATCTTCACTTCGGCAACGACGTCCCCCGCGCTGCGGTTGATATCGTCTACGGCAAAGGGCCCACGCCTTTTCTCAAACTGGCAAAGTCAGGCGGCGTCGAGAAACTCACCGATGGGCTGGCGATGCTCGTCTACCAAGCCGCGCCGAGTTTTGAGGCGTGGACGAGCTGCTTTCCCGATGCTGACAGAACGCTGTCAGAGTTGCGGGCCTCGCTATGAAAATTCTCGGTCTCACCGGCTCGATCGGGATGGGCAAAAGCACCACGGCCCAGATGTTCGCCGATGAAGGCGTCGCCGTCTGGGATGCCGATGCTGCTGTTCACCGCCTTTATGCTGCCGGCGGAAAAGCGGTCGCGCCGGTGCTCGCCGCATTCCCCGATGTTGCAGCCGATGATGGCGGCATCGATCGGACCAAGCTCTCCCGCGAGACCATTGGCAATCGCGATGCGCTCGGCCGGCTCGAAGGCATGGTCCATCCTCTCGTGCGCGAGGATCAGGGCGCTTTCATCGCTGCTCAGACAGAGGCGGGCGCGGAGTTCGCCCTGCTCGACATTCCTCTTCTCGCTGAAAGCGGCATGGCCGCGCTGTTCCATGCGGTGATTGTCGTCACCGCCGATCCTGAGCTCCGCCGCAAGCGGGTCCTCGAGCGTCCGGGCATGACGGAAGAGAAGCTGGACGGCATTCTTGAGCGCCAAGCGAGCGAAGAAGAACGCCTTGCGATCGCGAACTTTGTCGTTCGCACGGACGAGGGGCTCGAGCCCGCCCGGGAGCAGGTTCGGGAAATCTTGGCGCGTCTTCGCGCAAGCGAGCCGCTCGACAAACCGGGCGAAGCGGAGTGACGTCAGACCATGCGGGGTTTTTTTATTTTTGATACCGACACGACCGGTCTATCGCCCGATGAGGGCCATCGGTTGGTGGAGCTCGGCGCGATCGAGATGATCGATGGCGCGATGACCGGCGCGAATTTCCACGTCTATGTGAACCCCGAGCGTGACATGCCGGACGAGGCTTATCGCATC